>NZ_CP129013.1:2700000-2782500 GCF_020524035.2 Bacillus carboniphilus
AGGTCCCAAAGTATACGTTAAGTGGAAAAGGATGTGGAGTTGCTTAGACAACCAGGATGTTGGCTTAGAAGCGACCACCATTAAAGAGTGCGTAATACTCACTGGTCGAGTGACTCTGCGCCGAAAATGTACCGGGGCTAAACGTATCACCGAAGCTGCGGACTGTTCCGTATGGAACAGTGGTAGGAGAGCGTTCTAAGGGCGGTGAAGCCAGACCGGAAGGACTGGTGGAGCGCTTAGAAGTGAGAATGCCGGTATGAGTAGCGAAAGAGGGGTGAGAATCCCTCCACCGAATGCCTAAGGTTTCCTGAGGAAGGCTCGTCCGCTCAGGGTTAGTCGGGACCTAAGCCGAGGCCGAAAGGCGTAGGCGATGGACAACAGGTTGATATTCCTGTACCACCTCCCCACCATTTGAGTGATGGGGGGACGCAGGAGGATAGGGTAAGCGCGGCACTGGATCGCCGCGTCCAAGCAGGTAGGCTGATGAGTAGGCAAATCCGCTCATCATGAAGGCTGAGCTGTGATGGCGAGGGAAATAGAGTACCGAAGTTCCTGATTCCACACTGCCAAGAAAAGCCTCTAACGAGGTGGGAGGTGCCCGTACCGCAAACCGACACAGGTAGGCGAGGAGAGAATCCTAAGGTGATCGAGAGAACTCTCGTTAAGGAACTCGGCAAAATGACCCCGTAACTTCGGGAGAAGGGGTGCTCTGGTAGGGTGCAAGCCCGAGAGAGCCGCAGTGAAAAGGCCCAGGCGACTGTTTAGCAAAAACACAGGTCTCTGCGAAGCCGTAAGGCGAAGTATAGGGGCTGACGCCTGCCCGGTGCTGGAAGGTTAAGGGGAGCGCTTAGCGTAAGCGAAGGTGTGAACCGAAGCCCCAGTAAACGGCGGCCGTAACTATAACGGTCCTAAGGTAGCGAAATTCCTTGTCGGGTAAGTTCCGACCCGCACGAAAGGCGCAACGATCTGGGCACTGTCTCAACGAGAGACTCGGTGAAATTATAGTACCTGTGAAGATGCAGGTTACCCGCGACAGGACGGAAAGACCCCGTGGAGCCTTTACTGTAGCCTGATATTGAATGTTGACAGCAGCTTGTACAGAATAGGTAGGAGCCATAGAAGCCGGAGCGCTAGCTTCGGTGGAGGCGTCTTTGGGATACTACCCTGGCTGTATTGACCTTCTAACCCGCACCCGTGATCCGGGTGGGAGACAGTGTCAGGTGGGCAGTTTGACTGGGGCGGTCGCCTCCTAAAAAGTAACGGAGGCGCCCAAAGGTTCCCTCAGAATGGTTGGAAATCATTCGTAGAGTGTAAAGGCACAAGGGGTTTTGACTGCGAGACCTACAAGTCGAGCAGGGACGAAAGTCGGGCTTAGTGATCCGGTGGTTCCGCATGGAAGGGCCATCGCTCAACGGATAAAAGCTACCCCGGGGATAACAGGCTTATCTCCCCCAAGAGTCCACATCGACGGGGAGGTTTGGCACCTCGATGTCGGCTCATCGCATCCTGGGGCTGTAGTCGGTCCCAAGGGTTGGGCTGTTCGCCCATTAAAGCGGTACGCGAGCCTGGGTTCAGAACGTCGTGAGACAGTTCGGTCCCTATCCGTCGTGGGCGCAGGAAATTTGAGAGGAGCCTGTCCTTAGTACGAGAGGACCGGGATGGACGCACCGCTGGTGTACCAGTTGTCTTGCCAAAGGCATCGCTGGGTAGCTATGTGCGGAAGGGATAAGTGCTGAAAGCATCTAAGCATGAAGCCCCCTCAAGATGAGATTTCCCATCTAGCAATAGAGTAAGATCCCTGAAAGATGATCAGGTTGATAGGTTCGAGGTGGACGTGTGGTGACACATGGAGCTGACGAATACTAATCGATCGAGGACTTAACCACACACATGCGATTCTTGTCACCCTTCGTTATTTAGTTTTGAAAGAATGAATTTTCTTTTGAACATAGCCTGGTAATAAGGGCAAAGAGGCCACACCCGTTCCCATGCCGAACACGGAAGTTAAGCTCTTTAGCGCCGATGGTAGTTGGGGGTCTCCCCCTGTGAGAGTAGGACGTTGCCAGGCAAATATAAAAACCACTAATGACTTAACTGTTGTTAGTGGTTTTTTATTTATATTTTATAGATGTAAAGAATCTGTCCTTATTTGTATGGTGCTTTCGCCGCACACCTCTCTAGGATTTAGGTGGATCAACGTTGCCACAGAACGTGGTCTTTTTAGATGATGTTCATATATTTGTAGTCGTCGCTAAACGTGCGCCTGCGTAGAATAGTCCTTCTCTTTACGTTCTCCTTATATAAAATACTCCTTCAAATAATTCATCACTAAAAAAGGTATTTTCCTGTTAGATAGGAATAAGAATTCTGATATAAATACTAAATCTAGCTGATCATGGTGATGGTTCAGTTCATACCACCACTCTGTATCATATCTAGCAATCATACTTAGATTATACAGAACCAAATAGTGAACTAATATTTCGGGAAAATAATAAAGACTTTCCCTGTTGTGTGGTAAAGACCACTCATTCGTTTTCATGTTCCACAAAAAAGGTGATTGATTCCAATAAGTACCCTTTTCTTTCATATATAGCTGATTATGATGTTCATTTAATTCAAGGGAAGGATTGCAGTGACTTAAATATTCATTTAATCGTTTTAAACTCATGTGATATTGGTTTGCCATATTATTTGTAATAAAAACATCGTCCTTTTCTTTTTCTAAAGGAATTAATATGTTTAATTTATTATGGAGAAAAAAACTCTCCTCTAATTCAGGAATCCTTATTAATAGATCCTTCATTGAAATTTTGTCTACAGGACAATGTTTCATGTGAAACAATATTTGAAGCAGGTGTGAAAAAAGTCCATTCTTTTGTATTTTTACTTCATCTTTTAAAAAGCAGTAGTTTTGCTTCTTTTTCTTTCTAGTTGAAACACCGTGTGCTAAAACCGTTGATGAAGCAGGATAAAAGGGATCAACCGTCAAAATAATGGCCTTCAGTAATTGAGTTAATCCATAAAAAGAGAGAATGGGTTGAATGGTGATTGGAGAATGATAAGATTGCTTAAAGAAATTCTCGGCATGTTCTAAATAATAGATAAATGAATAGCAATTATCGAACGACTTTTTTTCCTTATCTTCAATATGATTTCTTTTATACGATCTGTATAAAAGCTGTTGCACGGTTTGAGAACTATAAAAGGTTTTATAAAAGTTCCAGACTTCATCATTCATTAAAACACCTCATTATATTCTGAAGATTTAAATTGTTTTTTATTTGTTGACAGTTTACTCTTCAATTGTTAATCTACTTATAATATTTTGCCGCTTTAAGGAGGATTTAGTAATGTGGGACACTAAATTTAAAAAAGAGGGATTAACTTTTGATGATGTGCTGTTAGTTCCTGCCAAATCAGAGGTCTTACCTAGAGATGTTTCAATTAATGTAAAGTTAACAGAGAAAATACGTTTAAACACTCCTATCATTAGTGCTGGAATGGACACAGTTACAGAAGCAGAAATGGCTATTGCGATGGCAAGACAAGGTGGACTTGGGATTATCCATAAAAATATGTCGATTGAGCAACAAGCAGACCAAGTGGATAAAGTGAAAAGGTCAGAAAGAGGAGTTATTACTAACCCATTTTTCTTAACTCCTGAGCATCAAGTATTCGATGCCGAACATTTAATGGGTAAATACCGAATTTCAGGCGTACCTGTTGTGAACAATGAACATGATCAAAAGTTAGTTGGAATTATTACTAATCGTGATCTACGTTTTATCCAAGATTACTCAATTAAAATCTCTGAAGTCATGACGAAAGAGAATCTTGTTACCGCATCTGTAGGGACCACATTAGAAGAAGCAGAACGCATCCTCCAAACCTATAAAATTGAAAAACTCCCTCTTGTAGATGAACATGGTATTTTAAAAGGATTAATTACGATTAAAGATATTGAGAAAGTAATTGAGTTTCCCAATTCTGCTAAAGATGAGTATGGAAGATTACTTATAGGAGCCGCAGTTGGAGTGACATCTGATACCATGATAAGAGTTGAAAAACTTGTTGAAGCAGGAGTAGATGTAATTGTAGTGGATACTGCCCATGGACATTCTATTGGTGTTATCAATATGGTGAGAAGTATTCGCGAGGAGTATCCAAACGTCACTATAATTGCTGGAAATGTGGCAACTGCTGAAGCGACACGTGCCTTAATAGAGGCAGGGGCAGATGTAGTGAAAGTTGGAATTGGTCCTGGTTCTATTTGTACGACTCGTGTAGTTGCAGGTGTCGGTGTACCTCAAATAACGGCTATTTATGATTGTGCGACAGAAGCGAAAAAGCATGGTGCAGCGATTATTGCAGATGGCGGAATTAAGTATTCTGGAGATGTTGTCAAAGCTTTAGCTGCAGGTGCCCATGCTGTTATGCTTGGTAGTTTATTAGCTGGAACTTCTGAAAGTCCAGGGGATACAGAAATATTCCAAGGGAGAAGATACAAAGTATATAGAGGAATGGGATCCGTTGGTGCTATGGAAAAAGGAAGTGGCGATCGTTATTTCCAAGAAGATCACAAGAAATTTGTTCCAGAAGGAATTGAAGGAAGAATCGAGTATAAAGGAAAACTATCTGATACTATTTATCAATTAGTCGGCGGTTTACGGTCTGGCATGGGGTATTGTGGAACAAAGGATTTGTATGAACTACGTGAAAAAGCACAATTTGTTAAAATGACAGGTGCTGGTTTAATTGAAAGTCATCCCCATGATGTACAAATTACGAGAGAGTCGCCTAACTATTCACGTCATTAAATTTCTTGCACTTATATATGATTCAAATATATTATAAATAGAGCTAACTTGAGTTGGCTCTATTTTTTTTAACTGCTTTATGATAAAATTTATTTTGTGACTTTTGAAAAAATGACGTTCATTTATAGATAAATTAAAAGAAAATAGGAGGAGAAAAATGTGTTCCAGAGAAAAAAATTATTAATATGGTTACTAGCTAGTACGGTTTTGTTTTCTTTCATTAAACCAGCATCTATTGTTCTTGCAGAGGAAAATAACATAGGAATTAATGCAGAGGCAGCGATGATTGTCGAGGCTTCGACAGGGAAAATTCTTTATGAGCAAAATCCAGATGAGTCTTTAGGAATTGCTAGTATGACAAAAATGATGACTGAGTACCTTCTTCTTGAAGCAATTAATGATGGATCTGTTAACTGGGAGGATACATATACTCCTAACAATTATGTGTATGAGATCTCGCAAAACACAAATTTTTCAAATGTTCCTCTTCGAAAGGATGGTTCATATAAAGTTAAAGATTTATATGAGGCGATGGCCATCTATTCGGCTAACGGTGCAGCCATTGCAATTTCTGAAATGGTAGCTGGAACAGAGACAGCATTTGTGAAAAAGATGAACGAAAAAGCAAAAGAGTTAGGTTTGGAGAATACTACTTTTGTTAATGTGACAGGTCTTCCGAACAGCGACTTAAACGGACAGCACCCAGAAGGAACAGATGCAAACGGTGAAAATATGATGTCCGCTCGATCAGTCTCAAAATTAGCTTACCATTTATTGAAGGACTATCCTGAAATTTTAAATACCGCAAAGATTGAAAGAAAAGAGTTTGTTGAAGGAACTCAGATGGAAAACTGGAACTGGATGTTACCAGGGTTAGTACTTGGTAAGGAAGGTGTCGATGGATTAAAGACGGGTTCTTCAGATTTTGCTGGTGAATGTTTTACAGGGACAGCAGAACGTAACGGAATGAGAGTCATTACAGTTGTGATGGATGCGAAAGGAAATGGGAAGAATTATACGAATCGTTTTTCCGAAACAGAAAAGCTTATGGATTATGCCTTTCAAAATTTCACTTCTGAAGAGCTATTTTCAGCTAACTATCAAATAAAAGATCAATCGACTTTTACAGTTAGTAAAGGAAAAGAAAAAGAAGTTGAGGTTGAAACGAAAAACCCTCTTTCAATGATTATTAGAAATGGTGAAAAAGAAAACTACGACCCTGTTTATAAATTAAATGAAGAACTATTTAATGAAAATGAACAGTTGACTGCTCCAATCGAAAAAGGTGAAAAGGTTGGAACAATGACTTATAAGTATGTTGGTGAAAAGACTGATTACGGGTTTATTGATAGTCAATCTGATGGACAAGTAGATCTAGTCACAACCACATCTGTTGAAAAAGCTAATTGGTTTGTTTTATCAATGAGAAGTATAGGTGGATTATTTAGTGATGTTTGGTCAAGCATTACTAAGACGGTATCAGGCTGGTTTTAAACCAGTCTTTTTGTTTTACTCTTATTATTTTTAATAGGATTTTTAATCGAATTAGGATACAATAAGCATATGTAACTTATAGATTAGGGGGACTTTTTTATGATAAATAATACTGGTACAGAACGTGTAAAACGAGGAATGGCTGAAATGCAAAAAGGTGGCGTCATCATGGACGTTGTCAACAGTGAACAAGCAAAGATTGCTGAAGAAGCAGGTGCGGTTGCTGTAATGGCATTAGAAAGAGTTCCAGCCGATATACGTGCGGCGGGTGGAGTAGCAAGAATGGCTGATCCAACGATCGTGGATGAAGTTATGAATGCAGTCAGTATTCCAGTTATGGCTAAAGCTCGTATAGGTCATATTGTCGAAGCACGTGTGCTTGAAGCAATGGGCGTTGACTACATAGATGAGAGTGAAGTTCTTACACCTGCGGATGAAGAATTTCATATTTATAAGAAAGATTATACGGTTCCATTTGTATGTGGTTGTCGAGACTTAGGTGAAGCGACAAGAAGAATTGCTGAGGGAGCCTCTATGCTTCGTACAAAAGGAGAACCAGGAACAGGAAATATTGTTGAAGCCGTTCGTCATATGAGAAAAGTGAATGCGCAAATTCGCCAAGTGGTAGGTATGAGTGAAGATGAACTTATGACTGAAGCGAAAAATATAGGCGCACCATTTGAATTATTACAATTAATTAAACGTGAAGGACGTCTACCAGTTGTCAACTTTGCAGCAGGTGGAGTTGCAACTCCTGCTGATGCTGCTTTAATGATGCAACTTGGAGCAGATGGTGTGTTTGTTGGTTCAGGTATTTTTAAATCAGATAATCCAGCTAAATTTGCAAGAGCAATCGTGGAAGCAACCACTCATTACGATGATTATGAGTTGCTTGCAGAGCTATCTAAAGGGCTAGGTACAGCGATGAAGGGTATTGAGATTTCCAACTTATTACCTGCAGATCGTATGCAGGAGCGAGGCTGGTAAGAAATACACATTTAAAGGAGCTTGTTAGATGTTCAAGGTTGGTGTTTTAGGACTACAAGGAGCTGTTCGAGAGCATATAAGATCGATTGAAGCTTGTGGCGCTGAAGGAATTGTTGTTAAAGATCCTCAACAGCTCGAACAGCTTGACGGACTGATTATCCCTGGAGGAGAAAGTACGACCATGCGCAGGTTAATCGATAAATATGATTTTTTAGAACCTTTAAAAGCGTTTGGTCAATCTGGAAAACCAATGTTTGGTACTTGTGCAGGGCTGATTATATTAGCTAAGCAAATTCAAGGTGAGCAGAGACAACATCTTGGGTTAATGGATATCACGGTAGAGAGAAACTCTTTTGGGAGACAAAAGGAGAGTTTTGAAGCACAATTAATGATTACCGATGTTGGAACTGATTTTTTAGGAGTCTTTATTAGGGCCCCTCATATAGTTGAAGTTGGACAAGACGTTGAGATTATTTCAAAGCATGAAGATCGAATTGTCGCTGCTAGACAAGGGCATTATTTAGGTTGTTCATTTCATCCAGAATTAACTGATGATCATCGAATGACTCAATATTTTATTCAAATGATTGAAAATAGTAAGTCCTGAGGTATTATACTATAATTTCTTTGTTTGTAAGCTTGAATAAAAAGTGAAGATGTAGTAAGTTATTGTTAATTCATAGACTAAATAATTGAATACGATGATAGGAGCTAGTAGCATATACATTTCTTTCAGAGAGTCGGTGGTTGGTGAAAACCGATAGGAATTTTATGTGAATCCATCCTTGAGTGAAATGCTGAAATGACCATTGTAGTAAGCATTTCCGGTGTGAACCGTTACCGTCATTAAGAGAAAATAGAAGGTAGCTATTTTTATTAGGGTGGCAACGCGGGTAAAACTCGTCCCTTTCATGGGATGGGTTTTTTTGTGTTTTAAAAACAATATAAAGGAGTGTTTTTTATGTTAGATAGCAAATATTTACGAGCGAATTTTGAAGAAGTAAAGAAAGCATTACAATATCGAGGAGAGGATTTAACGGATTTTGAAAAGTTTGAACAACTGGATAAAAGAAGGAGAGAACTTATTACTGAAACAGAGCAACTAAAAAGTAAACGAAATGAGGTTTCTTCAGAAATTGCTCAATTAAAGAAAAATAAGCAAGATGCAAGTGAATTAATTTTCGAAATGAAAGAAGTGGGGTCTAAAGTTAAAAAATTGGACGAAGAACTGAGGGAAGTGGAAGACAAGCTGGATCAAATTTTATTGTCAATTCCTAATATTCCCCATGAATCTACTCCAATAGGAGATAGTGAAGAAGATAATATAGAAGTTCGAACTTGGGGTGAAGTACCTGCAGATCATGTACGTTACAAGCCTCATTGGGAAGTAGCAGATGAACTAGGTATGGTTGATTTTGAAAGAGCAGCGAAAGTAACTGGTAGCAGGTTTGCTTTTTATAAAGGACTAGGAGCAAGGTTAGAAAGAGCGCTTATTAATTTTATGATGGATCTCCATTGTGATAAACATGGATATGAAGAAATCATTCCGCCATACATTGTCAACAGAACAAGTATGATTGGTACCGGACAATTACCAAAGTTTGAAGAGGATGCCTTTAAACTAGAAGGTTGGGACTACTTCTTAATTCCAACAACAGAAGTTCCAGCAACTAATTATCATCGAGATGAAATCTTATCTGGGGAAGAGTTACCGAAGGGTTTTGTTGGTTACAGTGCTAACTTTCGTTCTGAAGCAGGTTCTGCAGGAAGAGACACACGTGGTTTAATTCGCCAACATCAATTCAATAAGGTAGAGCTCGTGAAATTTGTAAAGCCGGAAGAGTCTTACGAGCAACTAGAATTGTTAACAGGACACGCTGAAAAAGTACTACAACTTCTAAACCTTCCTTATCGAGTAATGAGTATGTGTACGGCAGATTTAGGATTCACTGCAGCGAAAAAATATGATATTGAAGTATGGATGCCAAGTAGTGGAACCTATCGTGAAATTTCTTCTTGTAGTAATTTCGAAGCCTTTCAGGCAAGGAGAGCAAATATTCGCTTTAGACGAGAGAGGAATGCAAAACCAGAACATGTTCATACTTTGAATGGTTCTGGATTAGCTGTAGGCCGTACGATGGCAGCAATATTAGAGAACAATCAACAGGAAGACGGGAGTATAAAAATACCTGAAGTCCTTCAACCTTATATGGGGGGAAGAAAAGAGATTCGATAAGCAGTTATATGTTCGAGGTGTCTGTCTAGATATCCTCGAACATTTTTATTGTGGAAGAATGGATTTTTTGATAGAGAGGTTTTTCATTTTTTAAAAAATATGTTCAAAAATAATTGACATAATGATTTTGTATATGGTATATTAAATCTTGTCGAAACGGAGGAATACCCAAGTCTGGCTGAAGGGATCGGTCTTGAAAACCGACAGGGGTGTCAAAGCCCGCGGGGGTTCGAATCCCTCTTCCTCCGCCATAATTGATTTAAAATGAGATTGAATTGCGCATATATTGGAGATTGATACATTCGTTACTTTATAGTAGCGAATTTTTTATTTGTGAACGCTTAAGTTAAGCGTTCTTTTTTAAAAGATAAGAAAGTATATAATTTCGGGTCTACCACAGTCTTAGAAACTGTGGTATTTTGATGTCATGGAGAATAATATATTAAAACAAATTTTCTTTGATAAACATAACCATTGGGATCACTTTCAAAAGAAACATGGAGCTAAAATCCGTCCAATAGTAAGAAAGGAAATAGAGAAATTCAGAGGGTGTGGGAATCCCAAAAATGGATTTAAGCTATTTGTTTGTGAAGGTTGCCATGATGTCAGGAAGGTTCCGTATCGTTGTAAGGGGCGATTTTGTACCACTTGTTCAGTAGGAGAAAGCGAAGAATGGAGTCGACTACTAACAGAAGAGGTCTTACAGGTGAATCATCGTCATGTCATCTTTACAATTGATGAAGGACTGCGTGATGTGTTTTTGCTTCATCGCCATCTGTTAAAAGATTTGATGGACGAGGCGCGCGATTAATCATGGATTTTTTCAAAAGAAAGCGAAAGTGACCCCTGGAATCATATCAGGCTTACATACTTTCGGATCCAGAGTGAATTTCAATCCCCATGTACATATGCTAGTGACGATGGGAGGTCTTACGAAAAAGGGGGAATGGAAACAGTACGATTATCTGCCATTTGAAATGTTAAGAAAGCAGTGGCAGACCGTGGTGTTAAAGTTCATACGCAGAGGTGTGTCAGAAAAAGAAAAGAAGAGAATACAACCTCGATTACAACAGGCGTTTCACAATAATGGGAAGGGCTTCTATGTGCATGCGCCAAAACAGGAAGGGAATGTAAAAGAACAACTTCGCTATATTGGCCGTTATATTCGTCGACCTGCGATAGGACTGAATCGGATCGAGGCATATGACGGACAAAAGGTAACCTTTACGTATCATGATAAGACAGACGGAAAAGAAAAGAGAGAAACGATCAGTGTAGAGGAATTTATCTCTAGGCTTATTCGTCATATCCCAGATGAACAGTTTAAGACGATTCGTCATTATGGGATGTATTCAAGGAGATGCAAGGGCTTGAGTAAAAAGTCTTATGTCAATGGCAACAGAAAGCGAAACGCTGGATAGTGAAAGCAAAGAAAACAATGCGCCGTCAGACATGGAGGGAACGAATCGTATCAAGTGGTAAGAGAGACCCTCTTATTTGTGAAAAATGCCAGTGTTACTATGAATACAAGGGAGAAGTCTGTCTTGAAAATGGTAGACTAGAAATCAAGGTGGCCTTGTGTACCACGACAAGAGCCTATTTAGAAAGGGTGATTCATCATTTCACCAGTATCGAAACACCGAAAAAAGGCAAGAAAAAAAAGAAAAAAATGGCCCAATCAAAACAGAGCATCAACTTTGTTTGTTTAGTGTGTCATGAAAAAGAAGAGATTCCACAACAAGTGGTAAGAGATTTTGATTTAATGGATGGAGGTGATCCAGCCGTCCCCCCTATGTTCTCCTGTGAAAAATGTGGAGAAGACATGTATCCTGAATACTATAAAGGTATTCATGGGAAGGAATACAGGATTGAGGATATTCTGAGCACCAAAAAGGACCAGGTGTGATTTTTAATCACACCTGGTTTTTCTTATATGGGAAAAATTCGTGATTTGGAATTTGAATGATCTTATTAGTTATGCGGTTAGCTAATCATAGAGGAACATTCTATACAGCATTTGTTCCTCTACAATAGGACTAAATTAATTGTGTTTATACTTATTTACTTCCTCAAATGATTTCCCGATTCTTTGTAAAAGGGGTTCGATTGATTCATCATCTGAGTATAAATCGTAATCTTTAATGTTAATTCTAATGACCGGACAGCTATTAAATTGATCGATCCACTCACCATATCTTCTGTACATTTCTTCCCAATAGGAAATAGGTGTTTTCTGTTCCATCTCTCTTCCTCGACTATTAATTCTTTCAAGGATGTCATCTAAGCTTCCTTCTAAATATATTAATAAATCTGGATGAGGAAAATAAGGAGTCATGACCATGGCATCAAATAAATTTTTATATGTTTGATAATCAACGGAGGACATATTTTCTTTTTCTTTATGCATCTTTGCAAAAATCTGTACATCTTCATAAATGGATCGGTCTTGTACAAACCCTCCACCATATTCAAAAATCTTTTTTTGGCTTTTAAAGCGTTCAGCTAAGAAGAAGACTTGCAAGTGAAAACTCCATCGTTTGAAATCATCGTAGAATTTATCTAAATAAGGATTATTTTCAACATTTTCAAAAGAGGTTCGAAAGTCTAATGCATCTGCAAGAGCTCTTGTCATTGTTGATTTACCAACCCCTACAGTTCCGGCAATTGTAATGACTGCGTTTTTTGGTATATTATATTTTTCACGTAAACTCATGTTGTTATTCTCCTTTACTTGATAGGGCTTGATCCACTTGTTTGATAATAAAGGTTAAATCCTGCTTGTTAAGGACAAAATCTAATTGATCACCATCAAACTTGATAATTGGGATATTTGGATAATCTTTTTGATGATTTTTCATCGCTTCTTCGTAATCAAATATAAGTTGTTGTAAATAATGTTTATCTATATTTTTTTCAAAATCCCGACCACGTAGTGAAATTCTTTTCAATAATGTCTCTAAACTCGCTGTTAAATAGATAATCAGTGAAGGTTGAGGCATGTCACTCGTTAATATATGATAGATCTGCAAATATTTTTTATATTGTTCAGTCTTTAACGTACGTTTAGAGAAAATTAAATTTTTAAATATATGATAATCTGCAACAACTGCTTGTTGGTTCGATAGATATTTCTTACTTATATCTTCAAGTTGTTTATAGCGGTTGCAAAGGAAAAACATTTCAGTTTGAAAACTCCATTCCCCAATGTCTTCATAAAAATGACTAAGAAAAGGATTTTCATCTACGATCTCTCTTAACAAATGAAATTGATAATGGTTTGCGATCGCTTTTGAGAGAGAGGTTTTTCCTACACCAATCGGTCCTTCAACTGCGATAAATGGTGTTTCAGACATGTTGATACCTCCTATTTTTCAATCGACAGGCTATATTCTATCACAAATAAAACAGAAAGAGCTTGTTTTATTTTTTTATGCATGATCTAGAGGAGTGTCTATTGGTGTATATCCTCAGTTATTATCGAGATAGCTAAAAAGTGAGTCAAAATAAAGGGGAATGATAATGGAAAAAGATCAATACTTCATGTCAATTGCTATAGAAGAAGCAAAAAAAGCAGAATTAATGAAAGAGGTCCCAATTGGAGCTCTTATCGTTAAAAATAATCAAATACTAGCTAAAGCTCATAATTTAAGAGAAACTTCTCAAAATTCATTAGCTCATGCCGAGATAATAGCCATTAATGAAGCTTGTAAAGAGATAGGTTCTTGGAGGTTGGAGGACGCTACTTTGTATGTAACGTTAGAACCTTGCCCAATGTGTGCAGGAGCTATTATCATGTCGAGAATTAAAAAGGTAGTCTATGGTGCGTCTGATCCGAAAGGTGGCTGTGCAGGTACATTAATGAACCTTTTGCAAGAAGACCGTTTTAATCATAAAGCCGATGTAATTAAAGGGGTTTTAGCCGAAGATTGTGGAGAGATGCTAACTTCTTTTTTCAGGCAGATTAGAAATTCAAAAAAACGTTGAATTTTTTGGAATTCGAGGACTCTTGATTTTTTATTGTGAAGGGTATATACTTATTTATGCGTCGGATAAGCGATGCACTAAATATGGTTATAATTTTACCGTGCTAAGCGGGGAGGTAGCGGTGCCCTATACTTGCAATCCGCTCTAGCAAGGCCGAATCCCTTCTCAAGGCTCGTCTATTGCAAGGTCTGACTCGAGCAAGTGGTGTTGAGGCTTGGGTCCTACGCAATGAGACTCCATGAACCATGTCAGGTCCGGAAGGAAGCAGCATTAAGTGGAAACTCTCATGTGCCGTAGGGTTGCCTGGGCTGAGCTAACTGCTTGAGTAACGCTTGTGATAGCGAGTCGACAGAAGGTGCACGGTAGTTTAATAATATGAATAAAACACTCGTCTAGAGTGTTTTTTTGTATATTTTTTTGACAGAGTAAGAAAGGATAAAAATCTGTCCTTATTTGGACGGTGCTTTAATTTTTGTCTAGCTCCAGCGCCCAGCGACGGGTAGCGCTTTCGAAGCACACGATGTGCAAGCATCATCGTTGCCCACAGGACGTGGGCGAATTTAGATGATGTTCCATTTCCTCTACGATAAGTCAACGGAGACGCCTCCAGGAGGGAGGTGGATCTACGTTGCCACAGGACGTGGCTGAACTTAGTAGATCCTCCGCTTTCGGGTTTTTCGTGTTTCCTTTATCTCATGCGGCGATGCACAGGAAGTGCTAGCGTCAACGTTAGTCACAGGACGTGACTGTACTTAGTTGACGTACCTTTTCACCTGCGTCGCTAGACGGGCGCTTGCGCTTTTCTTATTAATAATAGAACGCCTACTTGAATATCTCAATCGATAAACACCTCTTTTAAAAGAAGTCTCTTTTGTTATATCAAATAATTATTGTATAATGTACCAAGGTATATGAACTTATATGAGGAGGACGTTAAGTGGGGTATCAGGCTTTATATCGTGTTTTTCGGCCCCAGACTTTCGAAGATCTGGTTGGGCAGGAACATGTCACCAAAACATTACAAAGTGCCTTGTTACAAAGAAAAATTTCACATGCCTACTTATTTTCAGGCCCGAGAGGAACCGGAAAAACGAGTGCTGCAAAAGTATTTGCAAAAGCGGTCAACTGTCTAAAATCACCTACAATGGAACCTTGTAATCAATGTGTTAATTGTAAGGGGATAACAGATGGATCTATATCAGATGTGATAGAAATTGATGCGGCATCCAATAATGGTGTGGACGAAATTCGGGATATTCGTGACAAAGTGAAGTATGCACCATCATCAGTTTCTTTTAAAGTATACATAATCGATGAAGTGCATATGCTTTCAATTGGAGCTTTCAACGCATTACTTAAAACATTGGAAGAGCCTCCTGCCCATGTGATTTTTATTCTGGCCACTACCGAGCCTCATAAAATACCTTTAACGATTATTTCAAGATGCCAACGTTTTGATTTTAAGCGCATCACGGTTAAAACAATCGTAAGTCACTTGAAGAATGTTGTTGAAAATCAGTCCATTGAAGTAGAGGATGGAGTGTTAAATGTAGTTGCAAGCGCTGCTGATGGTGGAATGAGAGATGCACTAAGCTTATTAGATCAGGCAATCTCATTTAGTGATGGGAAGGTTACTCTTGAAGATGTGTTGACTATTACAGGATCCGTTTCTCAAAAGGAACTTTCGGAACTTGTTTCTTCTATACAAAATAAAGATGTGTCCAATGCTTTAAATCGTGTTGATAACTTAATGAACCATGGGAAAGATCCTGCTAAACTTATTGAAGACTTGATTTATTATCATCGTGATATTTTATTGTATATAACTTCGCCAAATTTAGAACAAATACTTGAACGGACAACGATCGACCAAAGGTTTAAAGAGATAGCGGAAGAAATAGTTCCTGAATCAATTTATGGTATTATAGAAGTGTTAAATAAAAGTCAACAAGAAATGAAGTGGACTAATCACCCTAGGATATTCATAGAAATAGCGGTTGTGAAGCTATGTGAAAATGTTCAACCGCAACCGACCCAACAACCAATGGAGGATCAAAACTTCTATGAACAAAGGATTGAAAAGCTAGAAAATCAACTTAACAATTTGATGAAATCACCTGTCTCACAAGCCCCTGAGCAAGAAAAGGCCTCGAAAAAACCGTTAAGAAGTGGATTTAAAATTCCAACTGGGCGTATTAAAGAAATCTTAAAAGAGGCAACAAGACAAGATTTGGATTCAGTTAAAGGAATATGGGGTCAGCTATTAGAGGAACTAAAGAGACAAAACAAAGTTTCTCATGCAGCTTTGTTAAATGAGAGTGAACCAGTTGCTTCTTCTAAAAAGGCTGTTATATTAAAGTTTAAGTATGAAATCCATTGTAAAATGGTTTCTGAAAATAATAATGATGTTCTTTCTAATCTTCAAAACCTATTATCTACTTTAACAGGTAAACCATTAGAGGTAGTTGGAGTTCCTGATAGAGAGTGGGGAGATATAAGAAAACAATTTATTGAAGAACAAAAGGCAGATGCTCCTGAAAACGGAAGTTCAGAGCAACAAAATGAAGACCCGATAATTTCTGAAGCAAAAAAAATTGTTGGTGTTGAACTGTTAGAGATTAAAGATTAATATAAAAAAATTTAAGGAGATGGATCGTATGCGCGGTGGAATGGGAAATATGCAAAAAATGATGAAACAAATGCAAAAAATGCAAAAGGATATGCAAAAAGCTCAAGAAAGTTTAGGAGAAGAAATTATTGAAGGAACAGCAGGTGGCGGTATGGTTACTGTAAAAATAAGTGGCCATAAAGAAGTGGTGGATATATCGATTAATGAAGAGGTTGTTGACCCTGATGATATAGAAATGCTTCAAGATTTAGTATTAGCTGCTACTAATGATGCTTTGAAAAAGGTAGATGAAATGACGAACGATACTATGGGACAATTTACTAAAGGTATGAATTTACCTGGTGGGCTTTTTTAGGAGGACTGCTTAATGCACTATCCTGAACCTATATCTAAACTTATGGATAGTTTTATGAAATTGCCAGGCATCGGGCCTAAAACTGCCGGAAGGCTGGCTTTTTTTGTTTTAAGTATGGAAGAAGAGCACGTGCTAGATTTTGCTAAAGCACTAGTGAATGCGAAGCGAAATCTTTCATATTGTTCCGTTTGTGGTCACATAACAGATCAAGATCCTTGCTCTATATGTCAAGATGATAAAAGAGATCAGTCGATTGTTTGTGTAGTGCAAGATCCTAAAGATGTGATTGCTATGGAAAAAATGAGGGAATACGGTGGTTTGTACCATGTTCTCCATGGCTCAATCTCTCCTATGGATGGGATTGGTCCAGAGGATATTAACATTCCAGATTTACTAAAACGACTGAAAAATGATCAAATTAAAGAAGTGATTTTAGCAACTAATCCTAATATTGAAGGCGAAGCGACTGCGATGTATATTTCCAGGCTTCTAAAGCCATCTGGTATTAGAATGACTCGTATTGCACATGGTTTACCAGTTGGCGGCGACTTAGAATATGCTGATGAGGTTACGTTATCTAAAGCTCTCGAGGGTAGGAGAGACCTATAGTTTATTTAGGAAGGGAAGCGCATGATTTCATTTAATAAAAAGAGGAAGCTTCGTAAAGAGTATGATGGTATGTTGATTGATCAAATAAATGAGTCCAAGAAAGATTGGGCCATGAAACAGAAGTTTGTTGATCATAGTCTAGATCCTTCAATGGAACTAATAAATGAAATGAATATAGCAGAGGCTAAATATTACTTCTTATTAAAGGAAGCGAAGTATCGAAACATAAAAACGATATTAGGAAGGTGAGAGATAATTCTTACCTTTCTTTTTTTATGAATTTTTAATATAGTCGTTAAATGGTTGCTAGTTACACCTTTTTGTAAGTTTCTCACGTTTCTTTGCCATGTAAATGGTTTAAGTAAGGAGTTCTATTTACATAAAGCTCGTCATATTGATAAGAATAATTAGTCTTTATGGTTGTTCAATAAGTGTAACGATCTTGAACAAGCACCTAAAGATTGGAGGATGAGATATGACGATCAATCTTGTAATTGTTCTTTCTATTGTGGGTTTATTATTATTGTTTTTACTTTTAGGGACAAGCTTTAAACCATTGCGTTATGTTGGATATATTGCTTCTAAAATTATTATCGGAGCATTGTTGTTATTTTTTTTAAATGTATTGGGAACAACTATAGGACTGCATATTCCGATCAACTTTCTTACTGCGACAGTTTCAGGTCTATTGGGTATTTCAGGGGTTGCCGCATTGATTGTCATTCAAACGATGATTTTATAGAAGCTAAAATAATGAATTATGGTTGTGATTTAGATCTTCTGAATGCGGTCCTTTGAACTTTTGAAAAAAGTTGATAAAAGATTATTGACACATGATTATCTATTTGGTATGATTATTTTTGTCGCTGATGAGCAACGAAAAGCACTTCTAAAAAACATTTGACAAGTTTAATGTTAACATGATATACTTTTTGAGTCGCTTCAAAAGGACAAATGATCTTTGAAAACTAAACAAACCAAAAGCGTCAATTTTTTTTGAAACAACAATGAGTTAGCAAACTCATAAAATGATCAGATTAAATCTGACACCATTTTATCGGAGAGTTTGATCCTGGCTCAGGACGAACGCTGGCGGCGTGCCTAATACATGCAAGTCGAGCGGACTTGATGGAAAGCTTGCTTTCCATCAAGTTAGCGGCGAACGGGTGAGTAACACGTGGGCAACCTGCCTGTAAGACGGGGATAACTCCGGGAAACCGGGGCTAATACCGGATGAACCTTAAGACTACCTAGTCTAAAGTTGAAAGGTGGCTTTTAGCTATCGCTTACAGATGGGCCCGCGGCGCATTAGCTAGTTGGTGAGGTAACGGCTCACCAAGGCGACGATGCGTAGCCGACCTGAGAGGGTGATCGGCCACACTGGGACTGAGACACGGCCCAGACTCCTACGGGAGGCAGCAGTAGGGAATCTTCCGCAATGGACGAAAGTCTGACGGAGCAACGCCGCGTGAGTGAAGAAGGTTTTCGGATCGTAAAGCTCTGTTGTTAGGGAAGAACAAGTATCGTTCGAATAGGGCGGTACCTTGACGGTACCTAACCAGAAAGCCACGGCTAACTACGTGCCAGCAGCCGCGGTAATACGTAGGTGGCAAGCGTTGTCCGGAATTATTGGGCGTAAAGCGCGCGCAGGCGGTTCTTTAAGTCTGATGTGAAATCTCGCGGCTCAACCGCGAGCGGTCATTGGAAACTGGGGAACTTGAGTGCAGAAGAGGAGAGTGGAATTCCACGTGTAGCGGTGAAATGCGTAGAGATGTGGAGGAACACCAGTGGCGAAGGCGACTCTCTGGTCTGTAACTGACGCTGAGGCGCGAAAGCGTGGGGAGCGAACAGGATTAGATACCCTGGTAGTCCACGCCGTAAACGATGAGTGCTAAGTGTTAGAGGGTTTCCGCCCTTTAGTGCTGCAGCAAACGCATTAAGCACTCCGCCTGGGGAGTACGGTCGCAAGACTGAAACTCAAAGGAATTGACGGGGACCCGCACAAGCGGTGGAGCATGTGGTTTAATTCGAAGCAACGCGAAGAACCTTACCAGGTCTTGACATCCTTCGCTACTTCTAGAGATAGAAGGTTCCCTTTCGGGGGACGAAGTGACAGGTGGTGCATGGTTGTCGTCACTCGTGTCGTGAGATGTTGGGTTAAGTCCCGCAACGAGCGCAACCCTTGATCTTAGTTGCCAGCATTCAGTTGGGCACTCTAAGGTGACTGCCGGTGACAAACCGGAGGAAGGTGGGGATGACGTCAAATCATCATGCCCCTTATGACCTGGGCTACACACGTGCTACAATGGATGGAACAAAGGCGCGCGAAGCCGCAAAGTGAAGCCAATCCCAAAATCCATTCTCAGTTCGGATTGTAGGTCGCAACTCGCCTACATGAAGCCGGAATCGCTAGTAATCGCGGATCAGCATGCCGCGGTGAATACGTTCCCGGGTCTTGTACACACCGCCCGTCACACCACGAGAGTTTGTAACACCCGAAGTCGGTAGGGTAACCCTTTTAGGGAGCCAGCCGCCTAAGGTGGGACAGATGATTGGGGTGAAGTCGTAACAAGGTAGCCGTATCGGAAGGTGCGGCTGGATCACCTCCTTTCTAAGGAAAAATGTCTCTTTCGAGACAAAAACGTAAAGACGCTTCTTGGTTTGTTTAGTTTTGAGAGATTATCTCTCTTTTTTGTTGTGTAAAAATAAGAAAAGCGCAAGCGCCCGTTTAGCAATGAAAGCACTGGCCAAATAAGGACCGATTTTTATACTTTCTTACTCTGAAATAAAAAAAGATGGGCCTGTAGCTCAGCTGGTTAGAGCGCACGCCTGATAAGCGTGAGGTCGATGGTTCAAGTCCATTCAGGCCCACCATCTTATACAATCAAAAAAAGGGGCCTTAGCTCAGCTGGGAGAGCGCCTGCCTTGCACGCAGGAGGTCAGCGGTTCGATCCCGCTAGGCTCCACCAACTCGTTCTTTGAAAACTAAATAACGAAATGACAAGACATCAAAATTGTGATTTATGACTTTTAAAGTCGATGTAATAAATTCTAACGGTTAAGTTAGAAAGAGCGCACGGTGGATGCCTTGGCACTAGGAGCCGATGAAGGACGGGACTAACGCCGAAACGCTTCGGGGAGCTGTAAGTAAGCTTTGATCCGGAGATATCCGAATGGGGAAACCCCCTACTCGTAATGGAGTAGGATCCATATCTGAATACATAGGATATGGAAGGCACACCCGGGGAACTGAAACATCTAAGTACCCGGAGGAGAGGAAAGCAAACGCGATTTCCTGAGTAGCGGCGAGCGAAACGGAATTAGCCCAAACCAAGAGGTTTCCTCTTGGGGTTGTAGGACACTCTATACGGAGTTACAAAGGAATGAGATAGATGAAGAGGTCTGGAAAGGCCCATCAGAGAAGGTAACAATCCTGTAGTCAAAATCTCATTCTCTCCAGAGTGGATCCTGAGTACGGCGGGACACGAGGATCCTGCCGGAAGCAGGAGGACCATCTCCCAAGGCTAAATACTCCCTAGTGACCGATAGTGAACCAGTACCGTGAGGGAAAGGTGAAAAGCACCCTGGCGGGGAGTGAAAGAGATCCTGAAACCGTGTGCTTACAAGTAGTCAGAGCCCGTTAACGGGTGATGGCGTGCCTTTTGTAGAATGAACCGGCGAGTTACGATCCTATGCAAGGTTAAGCTGATAAGGCGGAGCCGTAGCGAAAGCGAGTCTTAAGTAGGGCGAATAGAGTATAGGGTCGTAGACCCGAAACCAGGTGATCTACCCATGTCCAGGGTGAAGTTCAGGTAACACTGAATGGAGGCCCGAACCCACGCACGTTGAAAAGTGCGGGGATGAGGTGTGGGTAGCGGAGAAATTCCAATCGAACTTGGAGATAGCTGGTTCTCTCCGAAATAGCTTTAGGGCTAGCCTCAAGATGAGAGTTATGGAGGTAGAGCACTGATTGGACTAGGGGCCCTCATCGGGTTACCGAATTCAGTCAAACTCCGAATGCCAGAAACTTATTCTTGGGAGTCAGACTGCGAGTGATAAGATCCGTAGTCAAGAGGGAAACAGCCCAGACCGCCAGCTAAGGTCCCAAAGTATACGTTAAGTGGAAAAGGATGTGGAGTTGCTTAGACAACCAGGATGTTGGCTTAGAAGCAGCCACCATTTAAAGAGTGCGTAATACTCACTGGTCGAGTGACTCTGCGCCGAAAATGTACCGGGGCTAAACGTATCACCGAAGCTGCGGACTGTTCCGTATGGAACAGTGGTAGGAGAGCGTTCTAAGGGCGGTGAAGCCAGACCGGAAGGACTGGTGGAGCGCTTAGAAGTGAGAATGCCGGTATGAGTAGCGAAAGAGGGGTAAGAATCCCCTCCACCGAATGCCTAAGGTTTCCTGAGGAAGGCTCGTCCGCTCAGGGTTAGTCGGGACCTAAGCCGAGGCCGAAAGGCGTAGGCGATGGACAACAGGTTGATATTCCTGTACCACCTCCCCACCATTTGAGTGATGGGGGGACGCAGGAGGATAGGGTAAGCGCGGCACTGGATCGCCGCGTCCAAGCAGGTAGGCTGATGAGTAGGCAAATCCGCTCATCATGAAGGCTGAGCTGTGATGGCGAGGGAAATAGAGTACCGAAGTTCCTGATTCCACACTGCCAAGAAAAGCCTCTAACGAGGTGGGAGGTGCCCGTACCGCAAACCGACACAGGTAGGCGAGGAGAGAATCCTAAGGTGATCGAGAGAACTCTCGTTAAGGAACTCGGCAAAATGACCCCGTAACTTCGGGAGAAGGGGTGCTCTGGTAGGGTGCAAGCCCGAGAGAGCCGCAGTGAAAAGGCCCAGGCGACTGTTTAGCAAAAACACAGGTCTCTGCGAAGCCGTAAGGCGAAGTATAGGGGCTGACGCCTGCCCGGTGCTGGAAGGTTAAGGGAGCGCTTAGCGTAAGCGAAGGTGTGAACCGAAGCCCCAGTAAACGGCGCCCGTAACTATAACGGTCCTAAGGTAGCGAAATTCCTTGTCGGGTAAGTTCCGACCCGCACGAAAGGCGCAACGATCTGGGCACTGTCTCAACGAGAGACTCGGTGAAATTATAGTACCTGTGAAGATGCAGGTTACCCGCGACAGGACGGAAAGACCCCGTGAGCCTTTACTGTAGCCTGATATTGAATGTTGGTACAGCTTGTACAGAATAGGTAGGAGCCATAGAAGCCGGAGCGCTAGCTTCGGTGGAGGCGTCTTTGGGATACTACCCTGGCTGTATTGACCTTCTAACCCGCACCCGTCATCCGGGTGGGAGACAGTGTCAGGTGGGCAGTTTGACTGGGGCGGTCGCCTCCTAAAAAGTAACGGAGGCGCCCAAAGGTTCCCTCAGAATGGTTGGAAATCATTCGTAGAGTGTAAAGGCACAAGGGGGAGCTTGACTGCGAGACCTACAAGTCGAGCAGGGACGAAAGTCGGGCTTAGTGATCCGGTGGTTCCGCATGGAAGGGCCATCGCTCAACGGATAAAAGCTACCCCGGGGATAACAGGCTTATCTCCCCCAAGAGTCCACATCGACGGGGAGGTTTGGCACCTCGATGTCGGCTCATCGCATCCTGGGGCTGTAGTCGGTCCCAAGGGTTGGGCTGTTCGCCCATTAAAGCGGTACGCGAGCTGGGTTCAGAACGTCGTGAGACAGTTCGGTCCCTATCCGTCGTGGGCGCAGGAAATTTGAGAGGAGCTGTCCTTAGTACGAGAGGACCGGGATGGACGCACCGCTGGTGTACCAGTTGTCTTGCCAAAGGCATCGCTGGGTAGCTATGTGCGGAAGGGATAAGTGCTGAAAGCATCTAAGCATGAAGCCCCCCTCAAGATGAGATTTCCCATCTAGCAATAGAGTAAGATCCCTGAAAGATGATCAGGTTGATAGGTTCGAGGTGGACGTGTGGTGACACATGGAGCTGACGAATACTAATCGATCGAGGACTTAACCACACACATGCGATTCTTGTCACCCTTCGTTATTTAGTTTTGAAAGAATGAATTTTCTTTTGAACATAGCCTGGTAATAAGGGCAAAGAGGCCACACCCGTTCCCATGCCGAACACGGAAGTTACGCTCTTTAGCGCCGATGGTAGTTGGGGGTCTCCCCCTGTGAGAGTAGGACGTTGCCAGGCAAATATAAAAACCACTAATAACTTAACTGTTGTTAGTGGTTTTTATTATGTTGAAAAATGCACTGAAAATAAATAAAAGGTCATTTAAAGTTATAGACAGACACAATAAAAACCCTCTTTACATATAATTTAAAAATGGTACCTATCAACCTTTGTCATTAAGAGGCTTGAAAAAGCAGTGTATAGGGGCCATCATGTTCAATCGTTAACTAAACTAGTCTTGTTATTTGGGACGACTTTAACCATAGCTATCCATACAAATTTTAATATTTTGAATTATGAATAAAATTATTTGGATTGGGCACACTTCTTGTTGGAGGTGGAGTGTTTGGAAAATCAACTATTATCAAATATAGAAACATGTAATATATGTAATCAACCTAGAAATTTAGGTATTCATCTAAATAATCTCTTTATATGTTCTGGATGTGAAAAAGCTATCGTAGAGACTGATACCGATCATCCAATGTATCGTTTTTATATAGCACAATTAAAAAACATGAAAATCATTAATCATACTTAAAGAGACCACCTTTTTTATTAGGTGGTCTTTATGTTTAATGGAAATCCTTACAGTCAGGTAGTATTTGGAACTAAGAGGATTACAGGGAATGAATTTTTAGTTGATGATGACCATAGTACCATATAGAATGTTGCTCGAATACTTCTTGT
The DNA here is from genome assembly GCF_020524035.2 of Bacillus carboniphilus. NCBI lineage: Bacteria > Bacillati > Bacillota > Bacilli > Caryophanales > Bacillaceae > Bacillus > Bacillus carboniphilus. The sequence goes on from NZ_CP129013.1 coordinate 2,723,954, forward strand.
TTTTTTTCATCAAAAAAGGAGTCTTCCCCATATTTATCGAAAACATGGGGAAGACTCCTTTTTGAAATAGGGGATCTAAATCATAATAAATCTTTTCCTCCCGACTATAAAATCTCTACAACCAGCTAGTTGTGATGAGCAAAAACATACTCTCATCATTACAAAAAGAAAGTGATGTGTTATTATGTACACTCTTTTTACCTTTATCTTTATAATGATACTTATTCTTTTTATTATAGGACCCTTATTCGTATTACTACATGAATTAGGCCATGCACTCCCTTTGTATAAAGTGTCCAGAAATAAGTTGAAGGTTCAGATAGGAACACCAGTGAAACGATGGAATAAGGCATGGGAATTTAGCGTTGGTGGGTTTTATTTTATGTTCTATCCTTTCGTTTTTATATATGGAAGGTGCTATGTTTCTAACTGGAACGATGTTAACAAAAAATTCAAGGTGCTGTGTATTATTGGTGGCCCTTTGGTTACATTAATTCTATTAATTTTTAACTTCATCCTCTTGTTAGATGTTAATTCTGCTTTTGCTAAAAACTATTGATAGGAAGTGAAATTTTTCTAATTAATCAGTTTATAAATACCGCTTTACCAATGAGGTATGGTCCATGGGCAGGGAAGGAGTACGCTTCAACGGATAGTGATGGGTTACGACTGAAAAAGTTGCTGAAAAATGAAATATAAAAACAATTGAAAGTGGCTATTAGCTATGAGATGATGGAAAACTATTGTAACTATATGGTCAACTAAAGTACAAAAACGCTTCCTCACAACTTTATATTATCTTTTCCTAAATCCCTACCCTTGTGTAGAACCTATACATTTACTAAACCTAACGAGTATAATGAAATAATGAAGTGATTTACAGTTAGGAGGGGTTGAGTGGAAAAGACACCGATATTCACTGCTCTACAAAAACATATAGCAAAGTCGCCTCTCTCATTTCATGTCCCGGGACATAAAAATGGACAAGTATTTCATCCAACGGCGATGAAATATTTTAAAGAAATATTAAAGCTAGATGTTACAGAATTGACTGGTTTAGATGATTTACATCATGCTTCAGGAATGATTGCAGAAGCAGAACAATTAACAGCAGACCTTTATGGCGTTCAGTCTACCTCTTTTTTAGTAAATGGTTCAACGGTAGGAAACTTAGCGATGATTATGGCAGTTTGTGAAGAACAGGATGTCGTAATTGTTCAAAGAAATTGTCATAAGTCCATTATTCATGGTCTTGAGTTAGTAGGAGCCAAGCCACTCTTTATATCGCCAGAGTGGGATGAAGAGTTGTTAGTCGGCTCTTATTTATCTGTTGAAAAAGTGAAACAAACGATTAATAAATACCCAGATGTTAAAGCTATTATTGTGACACACCCTAATTATTATGGTTTAGCATCTAAACATATAGAGCACCTCGTGGAATTTGCCCATGATAAAGGAATACCAGTTTTAGTAGATGAAGCACATGGTGCGCATTTCATTTTAGGAGATCCGTTTCCAATATCAGCTGTAAAAGCTAATGCGGACATCGTTGTTCAATCAGCCCACAAGACACTACCTGCAATGACGATGGGTTCTTATTTACATATGCAAGGAAATATTGTAGACCATGAAAAGGTAAAGTATTATTTATCAGTTCTTCAAACAAGTAGCCCATCTTATGTTATTATGGCTTCATTAGATTTGGCTAGAGCCTATTTAAAGAGTTTAACAGAAGAGAAGACGTTTTTAATTCCTAATTTAATCAGAATGAGGGAAGACATAAACAAATTACAAGGGCTCTCCATTATTGAATCGAAGGATCCGAATGTTATACAAGATCCTTTAAAGGTTAATATTAGATCAACGCAAGGTTATAGTGGAATCCAATTGCAGAAATCGTTGGAAGAGAGCGGAATTTTCCCTGAGTTGGCCGATATAAACCAAGTGCTTTTGATCCTTTCTTTAACAAATGAGCAAAAACAACCTAAAATCCATTCGTTAAAAGAGATAAGTGAAATACAAGAAGGTAATAAACCGTTACTTTATTCACCAGCTAGTCCGATTCAAGAAATGCCTTACACGTATAAAGAACTTACAAAGTTAAAAAAGAGACGAATTTCTTTAAAAGAAGCAGTTGGGAACGTTAGTGCGGAAACGATTACTCCTTATCCACCTGGGATTCCTTTAATTATGAAGGGTGAAGAAATACAAGGTTATCATATTGAGAAATTAAGACAACTATTAGAAAACCATTATCATATTCAAGGAGGTTCTTTCATTAAGCAGCAAGAATTGTTTATTTATCAAGGAGGAAGACAGCATGAGAAAAGGTAAGTTTATTACATTGGAAGGACCTGAAGGAGCAGGAAAGACCACTATATTCAAGATGATAGGTTCCTACTTTAATGAACAAGGGATTGAACATGTGTTAACCCGTGAACCAGGGGGGGATTATAATTAGTGAGAAAATTAGAGAGGTCATACACGACATCGATCATACGATGATGGATTGTCGAACAGAGGCCTTACTATATGCAGCGGCAAGAAGACAACATGTAATTGAGAAAATTGTCCCTGCATTAAAAGAAGGAAAAATTGTTCTTTGCGATCGTTATATTGATAGCTCTTTAGCTTACCAAGGTTATGCAAGAGGGATCGGAATAGATGAAGTATTGAAGGTCAATCAGTTTGCAACAGAAGGTTGTGAGCCAGATTTGACTGTTTATTTTGATATAACCCCGGAAAAAGGGTTACAGAGAATAAAGCAAGCCGAACAGAGAGAAGTCAATAGGCTCGATTTAGAGTCTAAAATATTTCATGAAAAGGTTCAAAAGGGGTATCAAATCGTCAACGAGATGTTCTCTAACCGCATTAAAACAATCAATGCTGACCAAGGAGTAAATGAGGTCTTTGGAGATGTTATCAAGACAATTGAAGATTTCTTATTCCAATAATCATTTAGTGGCCTTCCTTGTTATAATGAAAATATAAAGGATAAACATAATGGGGAGTGTAATCGATGAAATTAATCGTCGCGATCGTTCAAGATCAAGACAGTCAAAAATTACTTAATGCGTTAACCGATGATCAATTTCGTGTAACTAAGCTAGCATCAACAGGGGGATTTTTAAAGTCTGGGAATACAACTATTATGGTTGGAACAGAAGATCATAAAGTCGATCGAGTTCTAGAAATTATTAAAGAAAACTGTCAAAAAAGAGATCAACTAATAGCGCCGATTTCGCCTATGGGAGGGAATGCAGATTCATATATTCCTCAACCAGTAGAGGTAGAAGTGGGAGGAGCGAATATATTTGTTGTCCCTGTTGAGAGTTTTGGCAGTTTTAAAAGGTGATAAGGATGAAAATTAATCAAGAAATAAGATCCACTATTGAACATATAAATAAAGAAACAAAGAATAATGGCAAACCATCAGTAACCTTTCATCAAGTAGTTGAAGAACAGGGATATAAACAAAAAGTTAATCAATTAAACATGCTACTTAAAGACATTGATCTTGCAAGTGAGAGGTTGGTTCGCTCACAAACCGTTCAAGAGCTATCCCAATATAAAAATCTAATTAAAAATTTTATTCAAGAAGTCGTTAGCCATGGACTATCATTAAAAAAAGTGGACCATTTTGATCAATTTTATCAAAAAAAGAACGTTTGCAATTATCGAAAAAATAGATGAAGAGCTTGAAACATTAACGAATGATTTTTTTGATAGGCGGGATGATTCCATTACATTGTTACAAAAAATCGGCGTTATTAGAGGGCTTTTAGTAGATATAAATATATAGTTTGTGTGCTATCCTATAGTAACGTATGAAGAGTGTGATCCATTTTGAATACATTAGAAAATGATTTAATAAACATCCAACCGAAAGCATTAAAGATGATTAAAAATGCATTTAAGCATGATCGAGTTTCTCATGCTTATTTATTTGAGGGAGTAAAGGAACTGGGAAAAAGGCAATGAGCTTTTTTCTCGCCAAATGCTTCTTTTGCCAACAAATGACCGATGAGTATAATCCGTGTCAGCAATGTATTAATTGTAAACGGATTGCGTCTAGTAATCATCCTGATGTTCATCTGATCGAACCTGAAGGGCAGTCCATAAAGAAACAACAAATTCAATCTCTTCATCAAGAGTTCTCTAAAACAGGTATGGAGTCTAGTAAAAAAATTTATATTATTTCAGAAGCTGATACAATGACTGTGAACGCTTGCAAATAGCCTTTTGAAATTTTTAGAGGAACCGATGGGTGACACAGTAGCCATATTACTCACAAATAATATTAATAAAATGCTAAATACAATTATATCTAGATCTCAAGTGGTAAGTTTTTCATCTTTAGCACCGCATAGCATTGAACAAGCACTTTTAAATGATGGTTATCCTAAAATGATGTCCGTTTTAGCTTCTCATTTTACCAATAATGCTTATGATGCAAAAGCACTGTGTGAAGATGATTGGTTTGCACAGGCTAGAGATAAAGTGATAAAATTATATGAGGTTTTAAATAAAAAGAAAAGCCTTGCGATTATTTATATTCACACAGAGTGGATGCCCTTTTTTAAGGAAAAAAAACAACAAGATATTGGTTTAGATATACTTCTCCTTCTTTATAAAGATTTACTTAATGTTCAAACCGACCGTAAAGAAGCAGTGGTATTTCAAGACCTTTTAGCTAATATAGAAAGACAGGCATTACAAATGAGTCGAAATTCGGTAGTTGACTCCATAGCCTCTATATTAGAGGCAAAAAAACGTCTCCATTCTAACGTCAACCCACAGCTTTTGATGGAGCAACTGATGTTAGTTTTGCAGGAGGGATAAGGTTGTATGATGTTGTAGGAGTTAGGTTCAAAAAAGCTGGGAAAATCTATTATTTTGATCCGGACGGCTTTCAGATTAATAAAGAGGATTATGTAATCGTAGAAACGATTCGTGGAGTGGAGTTTGGTCAAGTGGTTGTGAATGACAAAACGGTAGGAGAAGCTGATATAATCCTACCTTTAAAAAAAGTTATTCGGATTGCAGACCAAAAAGATCGATTAATTGTAGAAGAAAATAAGAAAGAAGCACAGTCAGCCTATGAAACGTGTCAGCAAAAAGTGCTTGAGCATGGCTTGGATATGAAGCTGGTCGATGTTGAATACACATTTGATCGAAATAAAGTGATTTTTTATTTCACGGCAGAAGGCAGAGTCGACTTTAGAGATTTAGTAAAAGATTTAGCTTCTATTTTTAAAACGAGAATTGAGTTAAGGCAAATTGGTGTTCGTGATGAAGCAAAAATGCTTGGAGGCATAGGTCCATGTGGAAGAATGCTATGTTGCTCCACATTTTTAGGGGATTTTGAACCTGTCTCTATTAAAATGGCGAAGGATCAAAATCTTTCACTTAATCCCACGAAGATATCTGGATTATGTGGACGGTTGATGTGTTGCTTAAAGTATGAAAATGATGAGTACGAAACAGCAAAAAAGCAACTTCCTGATATAGGAGAGTATATTACAACACCAGACGGTAGAGGAAAAGTAGTAGGATTAAACATATTAGAGCGGCTTTTACAAGTAGAGATCATTGAGCGTGATCGGGTAATTGAATACACTTGGGAAGAAATTTTAAATAACGAAGAGGCAGTTTCAACAAAGTCCACAAAGTAGGGTAAGAGGTGGAGACCGTGGATAAAAAAGAAATATTTGAATCAGTAACGAGTATGGGTGAGCAAATTAGTTCATTATCTAAACAGTTAGAAGAATTGAAAGACCATATAGGAGAACTGATTGAAGAGAATCATGCTCTTCAGGTTGAAAATGGACATCTTCGAGAACGACTTCAAGTATTTCCGGAAAATAATCACGATAAACAGAAGAATGAACGCAGTAGAACTTCTGATGATCGAATCGATATTGGTGAAGGATATGATAATTTAGCGAGACTTTACCAAGAAGGCTTCCACATATGTAACGTACACTACGGAAGTGTTAGACAGGAAGGAGATTGTTTATTTTGTTTATCCTTCCTAAATAAGAAATAATGTGCTTTAGACATCTTCTCGGAGAAGATGTCTTTTGTATGATTGGAGAGTATATGTGATGGTAAAGTTAATAGATGATGAACGATTAGATTATTTATTAGCAGAGGATTTAAGGATTATTCAAAGTCCGTCTGTCTTTTCTTTTTCTTTAGATGCTGTACTTTTATCTAAGTTTTCCTATGTCCCAATAAGAAGTGGAAACATTCTTGATTTATGTAGCGGAAATGGCGTCGTTCCGTTACTATTGAGTTCAAGATCAGAAGCGAAAATCACGGGGATAGAAATACAAGAGCGATTATTTAGTATGGCATGTCGAAGCGTTGAGTATAATGACTTATCTGAACAAATTCAGATGATCTGTCATGATATTAATGACCTATCAGATTCCTTGCCACAGAGTCATTTTGATGTTGTGACATGTAATCCACCTTATTTTAAAACTCCTGGAGGAGATGAAATAAATAAGAATAAGCATTTAGCGATTGCAAGACACGAGATTTTTTGTACGCTAGAAGATGTAATTAGAGTAAGCGCAAGGTTTGTTCGACCTGGAGGGAAGGTTGCTCTCGTTCATCGACCTGGTCGTTTATTAGAAATCGTTGATTTAATGAAGAAGTATAAGCTTGAACCAAAACGTTTACAGTTTGTGTATCCTAAGAAAGACCGAGAAGCAAATACTTTATTAATAGAAGGAATTAGGGATGGTAAACCTGACTTGAAAATTCTCCCCCCAACTTATGTGTATAATAGTAAAAATGAGTATACCGAAGAAATGAAAAGGATATTGTATGGAGAGTAAACATTATTTCTATGTAGTTGAATGCAGTGATCAAACCTTTTATGCTGGCTACACAGTTAATTTAGAAGAGAGGATCAAAAAACATAATAGTGGAAAAGGTGCAAAATATACAAGAGGCCGAACCCCAGTGAAGTTAATGTTTTTTTAAGGGTTTTGATGATAAAAGAAAAGCGACGCAGTTAGAGTATTATTTTAAAAAGCTACCTAGAGAAAAGAAATTAGAATATATGTTGAATGGTGGGATAGAGGAAATTGTACCAACAAAAGAGCTATCAAAAAGATTGTGAAGAAGGCACATTATATTTAGTGCCAACGCCCATTGGTAATTTAGGAGATATGACATTTCGTTCTATAGAGATATTAAAGGACGTTGACTTAATAGCAGCCAGAAGATACGAGGCAAACAAAAAAACTATGTAATCACTTTGAAATTGATACATTTATCACCTCTTTTCATGAACATAATAAAGTTGACAAGAGCACACACATAATAGAGAAAGTAAAAGAAGGGAAAAACATAGCACTAGTTAGTGATGCGGGAATGCCCACTATTTCTGATCCGGGCAGTGAACTAGTGTCCTTATTAATAAATGAAGGCTGTAAAGTAGTTCCTTTGCCTGGTGCTAATGCAGCGTTAACTGCGTTAATTGCATCTGGAATCAGTCCGCAACCTTTTTGTTTTTATGGATTTTTAAATCGAAAGAAAAAAGAAAAAAAATTAGAGTTAGAGATCTTAAGTAAGAAAGAGGAAACCATTGTTTTATATGAAGCGCCACACCGGCTAAAAGAAACAGTTCAATTTATTTACGATCAATTTGGAAATAGGCGAATGGCTATTTGTCGAGAATTAACGAAGAAATATGAAGAATTTATTAGAGGTACGTCTATTGAGATAATAGAATGGGTCAATCAAACAGAAATTCGCGGTGAATTTTGTCTAATTATTGAAGGAAACCTCGAAAAAATCGAAGAAGATTCTTTTTGGTGGGAAGAACTATCGTATAAGATGCATGTTAATCACTATATAGATAAAGAAGGGCTAAATAGCAAAGAAGCAATCAAGAAAGTTGCTCAAGATCGTAATAAACCAAAAAGAGAGATTTATCAAGCCTATCATATTGATGAGTAGGTAATCAAAAGGAGGGGGCGTCTGGTTGACAGCCCCCTTCAGACTTAAATCACAAAGTTTTATTACTCGTTAATACGACCTTTAATCTCATCTAAAATTTGTTCTGCACCTTCACGAGAAAGAACTAACTTTCCGTTTGCTAATGAGAAGTTATCATCAGATACTTCACCAGTAACATGACAAGTCATGTTCGCTTTATATTTTTTAAGAATGATCTTATCATCATCCACATAAATTTCTAATGCGTCCTTTTCAGCAATTCCAAGTGTACGGCGTAATTCGATAGGAATTACCACACGTCCTAATTCGTCAACTTTACGTACAATACCTGTAGATTTCATAATTTCATTTCTCCTCTCGATAGTAAAAGTTCTTTTATCTCTTTAAGTCATTATTCGACAAAAATCGCGTTCACTAATAGAATAGCAACATTACCAATATTCGTCAACATTTTTTTAAAAAAATTTAAAAGATAACATGAAATGTAGTTTCTTTAAAATATAGACATTGTTTAAAAGGATTTATAAATGTCATATTTACACTTATTTTCATAACAGTTCAAGTTAATTATAAAGGATTTTCGACAAAATTCAACTTTTATTTATTTTTCCGACAATGATAGGAGAACTTTTTGAATAGAACCTAAGAAATCTACCTTTCATTATATGATGGAATAGGTATATTTTGTTGCGAAAAAAGGCAATGATGGTATGATAGAAATATAATTAATTGACTGAAGAATCGCTCTCGTCCATAAGGTCGAGAGTTTTTCCGATTGAACATGGAGGTATAACAATGAAGGAGAAAAGAAAAGACACTTTTTATATTTCTACACCTATTTATTATCCTAGTGGAAAGTTACATATTGGTCATGCTTATACAACAGTTGCAGGTGATGCAATGGCACGCTATAAACGTATGCGCGGACTTGATGTCATTTATTTAACTGGAACGGATGAACATGGACAAAAAATACAAAAAAAAGCGGCTGAAAAAAATACAACACCCCAACAATATGTCGATGAGATTGTAGATTCCATCAAAAAGTTATGGGGTAAATTAGATATATCATACGATGATTTTATTAGAACAACAGAGAATCGGCATAAAGAAGTGGTTGAAAAGATTTTTACAAAACTTTTAGATCAAGGAGATATTTATCTTGATGAGTATGTTGGCTGGTACTGTACTCCATGTGAATCGTTTTTCACTGAAAGACAACTTGAAAATGGGAATTGTCCTGACTGTGGAAGAGAAGTGGAAAAAGTAAAGGAAGAATCGTATTTTTTTAAGATGAGCAAATATGTTCCTCAGCTATTAAAGTTTTATGATGAAAACCCAGATTTTATTCAACCCTCTTCTCGTAAAAATGAGATGGTGAATAATTTTATTGCACCTGGATTAGAAGACCTAGCGATATCAAGAACAACTTTCGATTGGGGTATCAAAGTTCCTGGTAACCCTAAACATGTAATATATGTATGGATTGATGCTTTATCAAATTATATTACAGCTTTAGGATACGGTTCTAAAAATGATGAAAAATATAATCGTTACTGGCCTGCAGATGTTCATTTAGTTGGTAAAGAAATCGTGCGCTTTCACACCATTTATTGGCCGATTATGTTAATGGCGCTCGATGTACCTTTACCAAAAAAAGTTTTTGCTCATGGATGGTTACTAATGAAAGACGGAAAGATGTCTAAATCAAAAGGAAATGTTGTCGATCCTAACATGTTAATGGACCGATATGGCGTAGACGCTGTTCGTTATTATTTATTACGTGAAGTACCCTTTGGTTCAGATGGTGTTTTCACCCCAGAAAGCTTTGTTGAGAGAGTAAATTCCAACTTAGCCAATGATCTTGGAAATTTATTAAATAGAACAGTTGCAATGATTAATAAATACTTTAATGGAGAGATCCCGGTCTATAATGGATCGGTCACAGAATATGATGAAGATCTCATTCAACATAGTAAAGACTGTATGGTCAACTATGAAGAATCAATCGAAAGATTAGAATTTTCTGTTGCGCTTTCGTCGGTGTTTTCTTATGTAAGTAGAGCGAATAAATATATAGATGAAACACAACCTTGGATTTTAGCGAAGGATGAAGAGAAGAAAGATCAACTAGCTTCCGTTATGGTTCATTTAGCAGAGTCACTAAGAAGGATTGCTATTCTCTTAAAACCTTTTATGACGAAGACCCCCGAAAAAATCGTTAAACAGTTAGGAATTAAACAAGAGAAAAACCTTAATTGGAACAGTTTATCATCTTTTGGAGACTATGATTCATGCACAGTTGAAAAAGGAGAACCTATATTCCCTCGTTTAGATGTCGAAGAAGAAACAACCTATATTAAAGAACAAATGCAAGCTCCAGTTAAAGAAACAAAAGAGGAAGAAATCAATAACGAAGTAAGTATAGATGACTTTCTAAAACTCGATTTACACGTAGCAGAAGTCATTCATGCAGAACCCGTAAAAAAGACAAATAAATTATTGAAAATTCAATTGGATCTAGGCAATGAAAAGAGACAAGTTGTTTCAGGAATTGCTAAGGATTACTCACCAGAACAGTTAATAGGTCGAAAAGTCATTTGTGTAACAAATTTAAAGCCAGTTAAGCTCAGAGGAGAACTTTCTCAAGGGATGATCTTAGCTGGAGAAAAAGATGGTTGCTTTTCTTTAGCTACAGTTGACAAAAATCTTCCTAATGGAACAAGGATCAAGTGATTTAGATAAAAAGAGGTGTTTCACGTGTAACATTTTAGAGGCAGTTCAAAAAGTCTAAAAAAAATTGCAGTCGAATTAACTTTGTTGTCACGCTATTCCACTCCTCATGTACAAAGAACGTACACTGTGGTGCTTTGATGCCCAGGACGGGCTAGCGCAGGCGTTGCCACAGGACGTGGCTGAACTTAGCCTGTGATCCTTTAACTAGGCGCCTCGTTCTTCTCGGCTCTTTTTCTTTACTTTTTGAACACGCATTTTAGCACCTCTTTTTCTTTTTTGTTTTACTAAGAATCGCTTAGTACATTAGTTAATTTAATTAATAAAGAGGGTGTAAAAATGTTATTTGATACTCATGCTCATTTAAACGCATATCAATATGATGAAGATTTACAAGAAGTCATTGATCGTGCCAAAGAAGAAGGTGTTACAAATATTGTCGTGGTAGGGTTTGATACTGAAACCATTAACCGAGCTATGAAATTAATAGAAGAGTATGACTTTCTATATGCAGCAATAGGATGGCATCCAGTTGATGCCATTGATATGACAGATGAACACCTTAAATGGATAAAAGAACTATCGTCACATCCTAAAGTGGTTGCTATAGGAGAGATGGGGTTAGACTATCATTGGGATAAATCCCCTAAAGAAATTCAAAAGGAAGTGTTCCGTAAGCAAATTAAGCTGGCAAAGGAAGTTAACCTTCCTATCATCATTCATAATCGTGAAGCTACGTCCGATGTGGTTGAAATCCTTCAAGAGGAAGGGGCAAGAGAGATCGGAGGCATTATGCACTGTTTTTCAGGAAGTCTTGAAGTCGCTAAGCAATGCTTAGATATGAACTTTTTTCTTTCCTTTGGTGGGCCGGTTACGTTTAAAAATGCAAGGAAAGTGAAAGAAGTGGCAAAGGAAGTACCTTTAGATAGACTATTAATCGAAACAGATTGTCCATATTTAACTCCCCATCCTTACAGAGGAAAGAGGAACGAACCTAGTTATGTGAAATATGTGGCCGAAGAGTTAGCGAGACTTAAAGAAAAAAGCTATAAAGAGATTGTTCAAATAACAGAAGAGAATGCAAAAAAACTTTTCGCTATAAAATGACAAAATGATGAAGGATCAAAATATTGTTTTGTCTCAATTTCATCATAAAAAAAGGTTTAGTCTATCTTAGCGTTGAACCTTTGAATAACAAGGTTTAAAGTGTCATTGATCGTTGTTGATGGAGTTCTCTTTTTTTGAATTCGAATTCTTACTTCTATGTCACTCCTTTTTCTCATAGAATGATTTTGTCGAGAGGTTCTCCTTTAAAAATTGCTAGACTTTTAGCATAATATACAGTACGATTAGAAAAATTAAGAAAGGAAAAATCGTCCGTTGAACGATGAAAAAATATAGAGCGTCAACTAAAAAAGAGGATCATCAACTGATACTAGCAAAGTCCTGTGGCAACGTCTACGCTAGAACCACTTGTTCATTGACGTTCTGTGACTATGGTTACGCGCATGCACATCATGTGTGTGGAAGTTTTTAGGTTATGGAGCCAGACCTAAATGAGAGAGTACTTTCTTAAAAAGTGGTTGACATGTTGAAAAATACTCTATATAATCTCACGGAGAAGAAGGAGGCGTTTTTCATCGTGAATTTAAACGTGAAAAATCTGTTGTCCGGACAATGGAGTAAGAATCGATTATTAATATCGACAGCTAGTTTGCTAGTCATTGGCACAAGTACGGCATATGGTGCCTATGAAGGAACAAAAGAATCGGTCAACGTGTCCATTAATGGAGAAGACCAAACTATTCGTACTCATGCAAAGACAGTAGAAGATTTACTTGAAGAACTAGAAATAGATCCAAGAAAAGAAGATAGGTTGTTACCAAAAGAAAGTACTGAAATTACGGATAATCTTGAAGTTACCTACGAAGCATCAAAGCCTGTACACATTACAATAGATGGAGAAGAACAAACAATTTGGACGGTTGCTGATACTGTTAAACAATTGTTAGCAACTGAAGGAATTGAATTTTTAGAACACGATAAGATAGAACCGAAGTTAGAAACCAGCTTAAAAGAAGATTTGAAGATTAATATTACAAAAGCGATTTCAATAAGCTTAAACGTTGCTGGAGAGCAAAAACAGGTGTGGACCACTTCGACTACGGTCGCTGATCTTTTAGCAGAAAATGATATACAACTAGGTGAATTGGATAAAGTTGAGCCGAAAACTGAAACCGCTCTATCCAAAGGAGAAGAAGTAACCATCACTAGAGTAGAAAAGGTCACCGATGTAGTGGAAGAAGATATCGCCTTCGATACTGTTAAAAAGAATGACAGTAGCTTAGAAAGCGGAAAACAAAAGACTCTCCAAAACGGAAAAAACGGAAAAAAAGAAAAGCATTACGAAATTGTTCTTGAAAACGGTGAAGAAGTAAGTCGTGACTTATTAAAAACCATTACAACAGAAGAGAGTCAGGATAAAATTGTTGCAGTAGGAACGAAAGCTACACAATCAACTCATCAACAAATGTTTCTAGAAGTAACAGCAATGAATCAGTTGCAAAGGAATTTTATGTGAGATCGACAGCTTACACTGCAAGTTGTAACGGCTGTTCCGGCAAAACAGCGACAGGTTACGATTTGATTGCAAATCCCAATGCAAAAGTCATTGCCGTTGATCCAAGCGTCATCCCGTTAGGTACGAAAGTATATGTCGATGGGTACGGCTATGCCGTTGCAGCAGACACTGGTTCTAGTATTAAAGGGAACAAAATTGATGTTTTCTTCTCAAGTAAATCTGCTGCTTACCGCTGGGGTAACAGAACAGTGAAAATAAAAATTTTAAACTAAGGCATAATTTTATTTATTATCAAGGGGGTATCTACCCTCTTTTTTTATGTTTAGAGAATTATTTTCTGCAATAAGTCACGTGCCCTCTTTATTTTTAAGATCAGAAAGTACGGGCGCTTGCGCTTTTCTTAAAAGATAAGAATGTATAAACTTTGTCCTTTATAAGAAGGTGCTAACATTGCTGTCTAGCTCCAGCGCCTAACCACTCGAGGTCATAAGTCACGTAGAACAAAAGATAAAGAACATCTTTCTTTTCTCCGCGCCTTATGCTTGTCGTGGCTGAGCAAGGCGATTGCGCTTTTCTTAGTCCACTGCTTTCACATTTCTTAATTTACGTTAGTGTATCCTAAGGATGATTGGTATAATACTTCTAATCAGAAGTTTTATTTCTTACTCATTACATTAGACGATTTACGTTACAAAAAAAGTTTCAGAAATGTAACAAAAATTTTCGGAGGAATTTATGAACATAAAAGAAATCATTGTAGTCGAAGGAAGAGACGATACAAATAAAATAAAAGAAGCAGTTCAAGCTGATACAATTGAAACAAATGGCTCTGCCATCAATTCATACATTATTGAACAAATTCGTCATGCACAAGCGACAAGAGGTGTTATTATTTTTACAGACCCTGATTATCCAGGGGAAAAAATTCGTAAAACGATAGGCTCAGCATGTCCCAGGGTGTAAGCATGCTTTTATACCAAGAAATGAAGCGAAAGCACGAAATGGGAAGGGACTTGGGGTCGAGCATGCCTCTAAAAAAGTCATTAAAGATGCCTTATCTAACGTTTATGTAACATTAGAATCTGGGATAGAGTCGGAAATCGAGTTTAATGACTTAATTGAAGCAGGTTTAGTTGGAGGAGAAAAAGCAAGAAAAAGAAGAGAACGTTTAGGCTATATTTTAAAAATTGGCTATTGTAATGCAAAACAACTTCATAAAAGACTGAAAATGTTTCAAATATCAAAAAGTAAGTTTGAAGAGGCGTTAAAAATGGTAATACAGGAGGAAAACCATGAATAAAGAAATAGCGACTATTAATCGTACACGTGATATCTTAAAAAAGCATGGTTTTTCCTTTAAAAAAAGTTTAGGACAAAATTTCCTTATTGATACGAATGTACTAAGTCGTATTGTTGATCATGCTGATGTTACCTCAGAAACAGGTGTAATTGAAGTAGGACCAGGGATAGGAGCACTCACAGAGCAACTTGCAAAAAGAGCAAAAAAAGTAGTGGCATTCGAAATAGATAAGCGTTTAATTCCTATCTTAGACGAAACTTTGTCTCCTTATAGGAATACAACAATCATTAATCAAGATGTGTTAAAAGCTAATATTCATGAAGTAATTGATCAGGAACTAAAGGGTTGTAAGGAAATTATGGTAGTCGCTAATTTACCTTATTACGTAACGACGCCAATTATTATGAAGGTATTAGAAGAGCAGTTGCCAGTAAAGGGGATTGTGGTGATGCTTCAAAAAGAAGTGGCTGACCGAATGACCGCTGTCCCATCAACGAAAGATTATGGGACATTGTCTGTCGCTGTGCAATATTATACAGAAGCAAAGGTCGTAATGGATGTGCCTAGAACCGTATTTATTCCCCAACCAAATGTTGATTCGGCGGTTATTAAGTTAAATCTTCGCGATAAACCAATTGTTGATCTGAAAAATCATTCCTATTTTTCTGATTTAGTGAAATCGTCTTTTGCACAAAGAAGAAAAACCATACTAAACAATTTAGTTACTCGTTATAAAAAAGACGGATTGAGTAAAGCACAAATAGAGGATCTGTTATCAAAAGCAAATATCAGTCCAAATAGGAGAGGGGAAACTTTGACAATAAAAGAGTTTGCCTTACTAAGTGATTTGTTCTATCAAGAACAAGGATAAGATGAAGACGACTATGTAAAAACCTAATGGACATGTCCATTAGGTTTTTATAGTATATGCGTACTATGTCAAGAAAGCATAAAAATCTGTTCTTATATAGAAAGTTCTTACATCGTTGTCTAGCTCAAGTGCCCAGTAACTCCGACGCACAGGACGTGCTAGCATCATCGTTGTCCACAGGACGTGGACGTCTTTAGATGATGTTCCATTTCGCTATGATAAGTCAATGGAGGCGCTTCTAGGACGGAGGTGGATCTACGTTTGCCACAGGACGTGGCGGTAGTTAGTAGATCCCCCGCTTTCTGCTTTTTTATCTCATACGGCGATGCCCAGGACGTGCTAGCGTCAACGTTAGTCACAGGAGGTGACTGTACTTAGTTGATGTTCTATATTCCGCCGTTGCTAAACGGGCACTTGCGCTTTTCTTATAATCACCATTCCGCTCTATATTCCATATTGTATTGAAGAATACATTTTTTTGAGGTGTGAATCAATTACTATCCTCGTATTTGTATCGGAGTGAAAAGTGATGGGGTTTAGAAGTGGAGATATTGTCTCAAGAAGATCGTACCAATGTGATGTTATCTTTAAAATTACGGAAATAAGAAAAAGGTCATCTGGCGATCATTTAGCTATTTTATATGGAGAATCTGTTCGGTTAGTTGCAGATGCTTTTTTATCTGACCTTGTTAATGTGGATGAGGGAGAATTAAGACATAGAATTGATGAAGAGAAAGAAAAGTTAGAACGGTCATTATATTTATTAAAACAAGACCAACTATTAATAAAAGAGAAGCAAGAGTATGTTGCTACTAATTTTTATCGGTATGATGAAAACGTTTTTCATATTCCGGGGAAGGTATTACACCTAGATGGAGATCCTGCTTATCTAGATAAATGTTTACATTTATACGAGAAAATTGGTGTCCCGGTACATGGTGAATATTGTAAAGAGACAGAAATGCCGAAAAGGATTAGTGAACTAATGGAAAAGTATCAGCCTGATATACTCGTCATTACTGGACATGATGCTTATTCTAAACATAAAGGTGGGATTGATGACTTAAACGCTTATAGGCATTCAAAGGACTTTGTGAAAACAGTTAAGCTAGCGAGAAAGTGGATTCAACACCGAGACCAACTAATTATTTTTGCAGGAGCATGTCAATCTCATTTTGAATCCTTAATTCGTGCTGGAGCGAACTTTGCCAGTTCACCCTCTAGGGTTAATATTCATGCATTAGACCCGGTTTATATTGTTGCAAAAATTAGTTTCACCCCATTTGTGGAACGTATTAATGTATGGGATATATTGAAAAATACCTTAACAAGAGAAAAAGGACTTGGAGGAATAGAAACTAAAGGGGTTTTAAGGATGGGGATGCCCTTCAAGTTAAACAATGAGTAAGTCATTACGTAGGAAAAAAGCCACTAAATAGTGAGTTGATTTAGTGGCTAGTACAAAAGGGGGATTAACTAAGAACCACTATCTTGATTGGCAATAGTTAGTTGATGTTCCTCATGCTTGTGATCGCTCGCTGCGTCCTTTTCTTTTAAAAATGGACAAGTGTACATAAAAAATACATTTTCGGTGCAAATTAGATGAGAATAATGAAGAATTTTGTAGGATTAAATTTATTGACATAGTGGTGTTGTGTTGATAGAATTTAAAGTTTGTTTGACTTTTATTTAGTTAAGGTTTATAATGGAAGATATGAGAGGTGGATGCAATGGCGAAAACTTTAATTGATATTAAACAATCTCTAGATTTAAATCTGGGTAAACGTTTAACCTTAAAGGCCAATGGTGGTAGAAGAAAGACTGTAGAACGTTGTGGAGTCCTAGCCGAAACATACCCATCTGTATTTGTGATTGAATTAGATCAACAGGAAAATTCTTTTGAAAGAGTATCATATAGTTATGCCGATGTATTAACAGAAACGGTAGAAATAACCTTTGATGATAGTGCATTGCTAGCAGGGCAGTAGACAATTGTTTGCTGCTTTTTATTTTGGTTAAAAATGACCGTTTTGTATGCCAATTTTCCTTTTTAGGTGCTGATATGCCTGATGTGGAAAGAAAGGTATAGAATGAATTGAATCTATTCTTGGAAAAACTATAAGTGTCGTGATGATCACGCGCATCCCAATATGAGGAGGATACGACATGGCAAGAAAAGGTGTAATGTCGGATCAATTTAAATGAGCTTGCGAAAGAATTTAGGCTTTTACGATACAGTGAAAAACGAAGGCTGGGGAGCAATAAGAGCGAAAGATGCGGGCAATATGGTTAAACTAGCTATTCAAAAAGCCGAACAGCAAATAACTCAAAATAATAAGGGATAAAGCTGTATTCATGACAACTCTTAATTAATACGGGGCTGACTATTTATTAGTCAGTCTTTTTCGTTTTAAGAGGTTGTTCAAAAAGTCCTACGATGAACGGGCGCATCCGCTTTTCTTCTACGTAATGCATCTCTGTTTGTGTTACAATGTGAATACAATTTTAAGAACGTTAAGTAGGTGAAAGAAAGTTGAGAATCTTAGAAAAAGCACCAGCTAAAATCAATTTGTCATTAGATGTACTTCATAAACGTGCTGATGGTTTTCATGAAGTTGAAATGGTCATGACAACAGTGGATTTAGCTGATCGAATAGAATTAAGGACCTTAGATGCGGATGAGGTCAAAATTGTATCACAGAGTCGTTATGTTCCAATGACCAACGTAATTTAGCTTATAAAGCAGCAGAACTTATGAAAGTCACTTATGGTATTAAAAAGGGTGTTGCCATATCAATTACGAAATCTATACCTGTAGCCGCTGGTTTAGCTGGTGGAAGTAGTGACGCTGCTGCAACATTAAGGGGTTTAAATAGACTTTGGAATCTTAATTTGTCGTTAAAGGAATTGGCAGAATTAGGTGCGAAAATTGGCTCTGATGTTTCTTTCTGTGTTTACGGAGGTACTGCATTAGCAAAAGGTAGAGGGGAAGTTATACAACATTTACCTTCCCCTCCATGTTGCTGGGTTATTTTAGCTAAACCATCTATTGGTGTCTCCACATCGGAAGTGTATAAGAAGTTTTCGCTAGATCATGTTTCTCACCCTAATACGATTGAAATGATCAAGGCATTGGAAAATAAAAGCTATGAAGGTATTTGCGAAAACTTAGGAAATGTATTAGAAAATGTAACCTTGAATCTACATCCAGAAGTAGCTGCAATAAAAGAGAAGATGAAAAAGTTTGGTGCAGATGCTGTTCTTATGAGTGGGAGCGGGCCTACGGTTTTCGGTCTTGTACAGTTAGAATCAAAGATAACTCGAATTTACAATGGACTGAGAGGCTTCTGTGATGATGTCTTTGCTGTTCGAATACTTGGGGATCGGTCATAACTTGAAATGATACGTATATTCATTTATATTTGGAATAAAATATACGGTTTTTATGGAGGTTTAACTAAATGAAGTTTAGAAGAAGTGGAAGGTTAGTGGATTTGACGAATTATCTATTAAACCATCCACAAGAATCCGTCCCATTGACATTTTTTTCTGAGCGCTATCAGTCTGCAAAATCATCCATAAGTGAAGATTTAGCCATTATTAAGCAAACATTTCAACAACAAGGAATAGGAACATTAATTACAGCATCTGGAGCAGCTGGTGGAGTTAAATTTATTCCTAAAGTTGAACGAGAAGAAGCAGAAGAAATGATTCGTGATTTATGTGAATTAATGGAGGATCGAGAAAGAATACTTCCAGGCGGATATCTGTATTTAATGGACATCATTGGGAGACCGGATCTAATAAAAAAAATAGGAAGATTGTTCGCTTCTGTTTACGCTGATAAGGGAATTGATTATGTGGTAACAGTAGCCACTAAAGGTATTCCGATTGCTTACGCTGTAGCAGAATTATTAAACGTTCCTGTTGTTGTGGTGAGAAGGGATAGTAAAATAACGGAGGGGTCTACGGTTAGTATTAATTACCTTTCGGGATCCTCTAAACGCATTCAAACAATGTTGTTGTCAAAGAGAAGCTTAAAAGAACACGCTAATGTACTGATCATTGATGACTTCATGAAGGCCGGTGGAACGATTAATGGCATGAACAGCTTATTAGAAGAATTTCAAGCAGAGGTAGTTGGTATAGGTGTTTTAATGGAAGTAATTGCTGATGAGGAACGGTTAGTAGATGATTATGTATCTTTATTAAAGCTTGAATACCTTGATAGTAAAAAGAGCAGTATTCGTGTAAATCAAGGTAATTATTTTCTGAATTTAGCTTAAGATTAGCTTCTTTTTTTGGAAGAAGGCAAATTGATGAGGAGTGGTAAAAATGGAAATGATTAATACGAGTAAAGCGCCAGCTGCAATTGGTCCATATTCACAAGGGGTTATCGTCAATAATTTATTTTTCAGCTCTGGTCAAATTGCCTTAGCTTCAGAAGGGAATTTACTGGACGGGGATGTCATTGAACAAACTCATCAAGTTTTTAAAAATATTCAAGCAGTTCTAGAGGAAGCAGGAAGTTCGCTCCAATCTGTTATCAAAACAACGGTCTATTTAAAAGATATGAACAGTTTTAATGCTGTAAACAACGTTTATGGAGAGTATTTTGAAAATCATAAGCCAGCAAGATCATGTGTAGAAGTAGCAAGACTGCCAAAGGATGTTGAAATAGAAATAGAAGTGATAGCGTCAGTTATAAAATAGGGTGTATTAACCTTGTCTTTACATAGAAAGTGCTTTCATATTTGTTAGTTCCAATGCTCAATCCTTGCTCTGGTCAAACATGCGCTTCCGCTTTTCTATTGTCTAGCTCCATCGCCTAGCGACTGGTGATGCTTCCGATGCACAGGAGGTGCTAGCATCATCTTTGCCCACAGGACGTGGGCGATCTTAGATGATGTTCCACTTCCTTATGATAAGTCAACGGAGACGCCTCCAGGATGGAGGTGGGTCTACGTTAGCCACAGGACGTGGCTGAACTTAGTTGACGTTCCTTTTAATATGCATCGCTAACCGTGCGCTTCCGCTTTTCTTAATCATCTAATTACAGTAATCCCTTTTTCTTCAAAAGTTTTTTCGAAGGTTTGCAGGAAAAGAGAAACATTCGTTGAATAGTTGTATTAAGAACTTTCATTCAAAAAGAAAATCGACAAGAAGACGGAACGAAACATCTAGGG
Source organism: Bacillus carboniphilus (assembly GCF_020524035.2). Taxonomy (NCBI): domain Bacteria; kingdom Bacillati; phylum Bacillota; class Bacilli; order Caryophanales; family Bacillaceae; genus Bacillus; species Bacillus carboniphilus. The sequence goes on from NZ_CP129013.1 coordinate 2,744,602, forward strand.
AAAAGTTTTAAGGTGTTATCTATTTTAGACTTCTTGTTGCATCTTTTTGAACAACCTCTATAGTAGGGAAAAGGTGGTGAACAGATTGGAAGTAACAGATGTGAGATTACGCCGTGTAAATACAGATGGCCGCATGAGAGCGATTGCTTCTATTACCTTAGATGGTGAGTTTGTTGTTCATGACATTCGCGTCATTGATGGTAATAACGGTCTATTTGTTGCAATGCCAAGTAAGCGTACACCGGATGGTGAGTTCAGAGACATTGCGCACCCTATTAATTCAAATACACGAGGAAAGATTCAAGACGCTGTTTTAGCAGAGTTCCATCGTGTAGGTGAGTTAGAGGTTGATTTTCAAGAAGCAGGTGCTTCATAATTCGGGATAAAAAGAGCTTTGATAAAGCTCTTTTTTTTATTAGTCTTTTTTAACAAACTAAACCTTTGTGCTTAGGCAGTTTGTTATAATAATAACATGGAGTAAACTGATCCTTGAAATATCATAGTTAATGATATATATTTTGTATGGACAAAAAGGATATTGGAGGCCTTTAAATGGAGAATCGTTTTGCGGTGGTATTAGCTGCCGGACAAGGGACAAGAATGAAATCTAGTTTATATAAAGTGCTTCATCCGGTTTGTGAAAAACCTATGGTGGAACATGTCATTGATCAAGTTCAAAAGTTAAATCTTGAAATAATTGTAACAGTCGTTGGTCATGGTGCTGACCAGGTTAAACAACAACTGAAAAATAAATCGCAATTTTCCTTGCAAAATGAGCAACTAGGAACGGCACATGCGGTCATGCAAACAAGCGAGTTTCTTAAAGGGAAAAAAGGAACAACTATTGTGTTATGTGGGGATACACCCTTAATTACAGCTGAAACGATTAGCCAATTGATTGGGCTGCATGAAAAAACAAAAGCAAAGGCTACGGTTTTAACTGCTATTGCGAAAGACCCGACAGGATATGGTAGAATTATTAGAGATAACGAAGGTAATGTAGGGAAAATTGTTGAACATAAAGATGCCAATGAAGAAGAGTTAAAGGTTAGTGAAATTAATACAGGAACTTATTGTTTTGATAATGAAGTATTGTTCGACACTTTAACAAAAGTGAAAAATGATAATGCACAAGGAGAATATTATTTACCAGATGTAATAGAAATCTTATTTAAAAGTAATGAGAAAGTCTCTGCATTTGCAACGAACAACTTTGAAGAGACTTTAGGTGTAAACGATCGAGTGGCATTGTCTCAAGCAGAAAAGTATATGAAAGACCGAATCAATCGTAAACATATGAAAAATGGTGTAACAATCATTGACCCTAATCAAACGTATATCTCAGACTCAGTAGAAGTTGGGAAAGATACGGTTATATATCCAGGGACAATCATTAAAGGTCAAACAAGTATAGGTGAAGGTTGCCAAGTAGGCCCAAACTCAGAAATAGCCAATTCAACAATCGGAAACGGGACGGTTATAAAACAATCGGTCGTTCATGAAAGTGAAATTAAAGATCAGGCTGTTATTGGACCGTTTGCTCATATTAGACCGTCTTCATTTATTGACAAAAATGTAAAGATTGGGAATTTTGTAGAAGTAAAAAAATCAGACATAGGCAGCGATAGCAAAGTGTCTCATTTAAGCTATATCGGTGATGCTGAAGTTGGAACGAACGTCAATATAGGATGTGGTACAATAACTGTTAATTACGATGGAAAGGCGAAACACCTCACTAAGATTGAAGACGATGCATTTATTGGCTGTAACTCAAACTTAATTGCTCCTGTTAAAATTGGCAATAAATCAACTGTTGCAGCTGGGTCGACGATAACAGAAGATGTGCCAGCTAATTCTTTATCTATCGCTCGATCACGTCAAATGAATAAACTCGATTACAATAAAAAATAGATGACTCATGATAAAACCGTTACAGGAGGCTCTTCTTTTATGACTAGTACACATTATCAAGACTCAAATCTAAAGATATTTTCCTTGAATTCTAATTCACCTTTAGCTGCGGAAATAGCAGAAGTAGTTGGCGTGAAGTTAGGAGAATGCTCAGTTACTCGTTTTAGTGATGGAGAAATACAAATCAACATCGAAGAAAGTATTCGAGGTTGTGATGTTTATGTTGTTCAGTCTACAAGTGCACCAGTAAACGAACACATTATGGAACTTCTTATTATGATTGATGCACTAAAAAGAGCTTCTGCAAAGACAATTAACATTGTTATGCCTTATTATGGGTACGCTCGTCAAGATAGAAAGGCGAGAGCTAGAGAACCAATTACAGCCAAGTTAGTTGCCAACCTCCTAGAAACAGCAGGAGCAACGAGAGTCATTACTCTAGACCTTCACGCTCCACAAATTCAAGGATTCTTTGATATTTTGATTGATCATTTAATGGGTGTCCCAATTCTTGCAGACTATTTTGAGGAAAAACAGCTAGAAGATTTGGTTATTGTCTCACCTGATCATGGAGGTGTAACGAGAGCTAGGAAGTTAGCTGATCGTTTAAAGGCCCCGATTGCTATTATTGATAAGCGCAGACCTAGACCTAATGTTTCTGAAGTCATGAATATCGTAGGTAATATTGAAGGGAAAACAGCGATATTAATTGATGACATTATTGATACAGCTGGAACAATTACCTTAGCTGCAAACGCATTAATTGAAAATGGAGCCAAAGAAGTTTATGCTTGTTGTACACACCCTGTTTTATCTGGACCTGCTATTGAACGAATTAAAAGTTCAAAAATTAAAGAACTTGTTGTAACAAACACAATTTCTTTACCAGAAGATAAAAAAACAGAAGAAGTAAAGCAACTTTCGGTTGGTCCACTAATAGGGGAAGCTATTATACGAGTGCATGAAGAGTTGTCAGTCAGTACTTTGTTTGATTAATGTTTAATCTCCTCTCTTGTAGGGAACATTGATAGAAATTAAGAAAATAGACAAGGAGATTAACACATCCATGTTTCAACACACTTGATTAAAATTAATGATCTACGGTAAAAAGAAGGGAGAATGGTAAACGTGTCAGTAGTATTAGAAGTTGAAGCTCGAGAAACGTATACAAATTCCTCAAGAAGAAAATTAAGAGAAGGCGGTAGAATTCCTGCTATCGTTTATGGGAGTAAAATTAAAAGTTACCCTATCTCAGTCGATAGTATTGAGTTAGTTAAGGTTATTCGTGACCAAGGCAGGAACGGGGTTCTTGATTTATCTTTAAACGGAACAAAGCATTCTGTAATGGTTTATGATTTACAATTGGATCCTTTAAAGAATGAGATTATTCATGTTGATTTTTGTGCTGTGGATATGAAGTCAGAAATTGAAGTTGAAGTGCCTGTCGTGTTAGAAGGGACTTCTCAAGGTGAAAAAGATGGTGGAGTCATGCAACAAGTATTACACCATTTAACTGTTCTTGCTAAACCCGATGATATCCCACAATCGATCGATATCGACATATCTAACTTACATGTTAATGATACGATGCATGTGGAGGATCTGAATAACGCTCGTAGTTATAAAATTGTTAATGATGGGGAAGAGGTCATAATAAGTATTCTCCCTCCAAGACAAGAATTAGAGATCAGCACTGGTGAGGAGCAAGAACCTGGTGAACCTGAGGTAATTGAAGGAAGAGAAACGAAAGAATAGTTAGGTAATTTAACATACCTCAACGTTACTATAAGTGCGAGTTCAAAAAGTAGGGGAAAAAGAGCCGAGAAGAACGAGGCGGTTTGCTTAATGAACACAGGCTAAGTACAGCCACGTCGCGAGAGCAACGCCTGCGCTAGCCCGTCCTGGGCGTCGAAGCACTCGCAGTGTACGTACAGGTGGAGGATCACAGGCTAAGAGCAACCACATCGTGTGGTTAACGCCTGCGCTAGCACCTCGTGTGCATCGAAGGAGCGGAAAAGCAAACCAACAAAGTTATTCGACAGCAATTTTTTATGACTTTTTGAACAATCTCTATAAGGGTGACGTTGGGGTTTCATATGATTATATATCTGTATTCCTTTGAACAAGGTGAAGGTAGTTGATCTTTTTAGGTAGCCACCAAACATATAGTTCTTTTATATAAAGGGGAAAAATAGAATGAAATTAATCGTTGGGTTAGGAAATCCGGGTAAACAATATGAAACTACAAGGCATAATGTTGGCTTTATGGTGGTGGATGAACTAGCTTCATCATTAAATGTAGATTTAACGTTAACAAAGTTCAATGGCATTTATGCTAGTGCTCTTATAGAAGGGGAGAAGGTTTTTTTACTTAAGCCTTTGACATATATGAACCTTTCTGGAGATTGTGTAGTTCCTTTTATGAATTATTTTAATATTCAGGAAGATGAACTGGTCGTTATTTACGATGATTTAGATTTACCTGTTGGGAAGATAAGGTTAAGGAAAAAAGGAAGTGCTGGTGGACATAATGGAATGAAGTCCATCATTCAGCACTTAGGAAGTCAAACCTTTAATAGGATTAGGATTGGGATCGATAGACCTCCATTAGGTATGAGAGTACCTGATTATGTATTAAAAAGCTTTTCTCAAGATGAAACACCTATGATCACTGATAGTATTAAAAAGTCTAAGGAAGCCTGTGAAAGATGGATCGCAAAACCTTTTTCAGAAGTCATGAATGAGTTTAATTAAAAATATATCTTCAAAAATGAACGCTTATAAATTTATTATGCTGGGAATAGATTATAGAAAGTTCGTTCATACTACATAACAAAACATTCATTAGGAGGACACGTTGTTGTCTATACAATATGTTTGTCGTCATTGTGGTATGGAAATGGCTAAAATAAATGAATCAGTACTAGACAGTTGGCGTTTAGGGTTTGATATACTTTCCACTGAGGAGAGGGAAGAAATGGTTAACTATGAGGATAACGGTAATATTTTCGTTAAAGCTATTTGCGAAGATTGCCAAGAAGCATTAGATCGAAATCCAAGTTACCACGAGTTAGATTCTTTTATTCAATAGTTAGTAAGCTTTGGTTTGCATATATGGATTATGCCTACCCAAAGCATTTTTCTGTTTTAGAGGTTGTTTATTTATATAAGATAAAACGTTTCATTGAGGGAAGGTCAAGCAACTAAGTTGTTTGGCTTACTTATCATTACATAGACTTATTTTGTTTTAGGATGTAGGAGGGACTTTAAGTTGGAAAATATAAAGCAACTGTTCTCAGAACAAGAGGATATCACGTCAATTTTAAGTGGTATTGACGCTGGTTTAAAGGAACAGATGGTTGCAGGAATATCGGGATCGGCTCGTTCTTTGTTAATGGCCGCTATTCATGATGAAAAAGCAACGATTGTAGTTACCCATAATCTGTTTCAAGCTCAAAAAGTGTACGAAGATTTAGCGAATCTTATTGGTGATCAAGCATATTTATATCCTGTAAATGATTTGATTGAGTCTGAGATTGCTGTTGCGAGCCCAGAGCTAATGGCTCAGCGTATTGAAGTATTGAATAAGCTTAGTGCAGGAGAACAAATCACGATTGTAGCACCTATAGCTGCATTAAGGCGAATTTTACCGCCAAAAGAAAAATGGGTCAAGCGTCAAATAAATATAGAAGTGGGAGTGGATATTGAACTAGACACCTTTTTGTCACAGTTAGTCTCAATGGGGTATGAACGAGTTGGTATGGTGGCTTCTCCTGGTGACTTTAGTGTTAGAGGAGGAATATTGGATTTATATCCTTTAACAGAAGAAAACCCCATAAGAATTGAACTATTTGATACAGAAGTTGATTCTATTCGTTATTTCAATTTGGAAAATCAACTTTCTAATCAAATGCTTCAGTCAATATCAATTGGACCTGCAAAAGAGAACATCATCCTAGAATCAGATCTATTAAAAGGGATTCACAAAATAGAAGAGGGCCTTGGTGCATCTTTAAAAAAAGATAAAGAACAAACAACAAAAAGAACAAATGGTAGAAAATATTCAGCAGCAAATAAGTAAGCTTAAGCAAGGTGATACAAGCACAGATGCTTTCAAATACTTATCTTACTTTTATGATTCTTCTGCTAGTTTGCTAGATTATTTAAGAGAAGATGCTGTTATTATCTTCGACGAAATTAGTCGGATTCATGAAATGGTCGACCATTTGGAAAAAGAAGAGGCAGAATGGTACACGAGCTTATTAGAAGAAGGGCAAATCATCCATGATGTAAAGCTGTCTCATTCCTATCATGAGCTAATTCAGCAAAATTTTAAACCTATAATATATCTCTCTTTATTTTTACGTCACGTTCCTTATACTAACCCTCAAAATATACTTAATTTTACATGTAGACAAATGCAACATTTCCATGGGCAAATGGATATTTTGAAAACAGAATTAGAAAGGTGGAAGAAAGCTAATTTTTCGATTATCTTTTTGGCGCCAAATAAGGATCGAAAGAAAAGGTTAGAGGAACTTTTAGGAGATTATGATATTGTTGCTAATCCGCTTAAACATCAAGAACTCATTCAGCCTGGAGCAAATTTTATTATTGAAGGAGATCTACAAACAGGCTTTGAGTTATCGATGCAAAAAATAGCGGTTATTACAGAATCGGAGCTCTTTAAAAAGAGAGTAAAAAAACGCCCGAACCGGCAAAAATTATCTAACGCTGAAAGAATCAAGAGCTATTCCGAATTATCTGTTGGAGATTATGTAGTTCATATTAACCATGGGATTGGAAAGTTTTTAGGTGTAGAAACGTTAGAAATAAACAATGTGCATAAAGATTATTTGAACATTCGCTATCAAGGTAGCGATAAATTATATGTCCCTGTAGATCAAATTGATCAAGTCCAAAAGTATGTAGGTTCTGAAGGAAAGGAACCGAAGATTTATAAATTGGGCGGTAATGACTGGAAGAAAGTTAAGCGGAAGGTTGAGTCTTCTGTCCAAGATATAGCGGACGATTTAATTAAACTATATGCTGAAAGAGAAGCAAGTAAAGGGTATGCTTTTTCACCAGATGGAGAGATGCAAAGAGACTTTGAATCCGCATTTCCATATCGAGAAACGGATGATCAATTAAGGTCGATCCATGAAATAAAAGTAGATATGGAAAAAGAACGGCCGATGGATCGACTTTTATGTGGGGATGTGGGGTATGGAAAAACAGAGGTTGCGATTAGAGCTGCATTTAAAGCGATTGCCGACCATAAGCAAGTCGCCTTCCTTGTACCAACAACGATTTTGGCTCAACAACATTTTGAAACAATTAGAGAAAGGTTTCAAGATTACCCAATCAATATAGGGTTGTTATCGCGTTTTCGAACGAGAAAAGAACAGAACGAAACGATTAAAGGTCTTAATAATGGAACGGTTGATATTGTGATCGGAACCCATAGGTTGCTTTCAAAAGATATACAATATAAAGATATTGGTTTGCTGATTATTGATGAAGAGCAAAGGTTTGGCGTCACACATAAAGAGAAAATAAAGAAACTGAAGGCAAACGTAGATGTCCTAACATTAACCGCAACGCCAATTCCGAGAACTCTTCACATGTCCATGTTAGGTGTGAGAGACTTATCGGTAATCGAAACACCTCCAGAAAATCGTTTCCCTGTTCAAACGTATGTGATGGAGTATAACGGCAACTTAGTAAAAGAAGCGATTGAACGAGAACTTTCACGCGATGGTCAAGTTTATTTTCTTTACAATAGAGTAGAGGACATAGAACGTAAAGCAGAAGAGATATCTGTATTAGTACCTGATGCTAAAGTTGTTTATGCTCATGGTCAAATGTCTGAAAATGAGTTGGAGTCTGTCATGTTAAGCTTCTTAAATGGAGAGGCAGACGTTTTAGTAAGTACCACAATTATTGAAACAGGTGTAGATATTCCGAACGTCAATACGTTGATTGTATATGATGGAGACCGGATGGGATTATCTCAACTTTATCAATTAAGGGGACGTGTAGGTCGGTCTAACCGCGTGGCTTATGCTTATTTCACATATCGTAAAGATAAAGTGTTGACAGAGGTTGCAGAAAAAAGGCTCCAAGCTATAAAAAGAATTCACCGAGCTAGGCTCGGGTTTTAAAATTGCCATGAGAGATTTGTCCATAAGAGGTGCTGGTAATATTTTAGGAGCCCAGCAGCATGGCTTTATTGATTCTGTTGGATTTGATCTTTACTCTCAAATGCTTAAAGAAGCAATCGAAAGTCGTAAAGATCCGAAAAATGTTAAGAAAACGTTCACTGTAGAACTCGATTTTGATATTGATGCTTATATTCCAGAAACCTATATCGAGGATAGTAAACAAAAAATTGATATGTATAAACGTTTTCGCTCAATTGAATCTTTAAAAGAAGTTGAAGAGCTTCAAGAAGAAATCATCGATCGATTTGGTGAATACCCACAAGAAGTGGAATTGTTATTTATGATCGCTCAAATAAAAGTATTGGCAAGTCAAGAAAAAGTTGAACAAATAAAACAAGTGAAAGATGAAATAACTCTCTTATTGGCTGAAGAATCAAGTGCTCAAATTGATGGGCGTAAACTCTTTGATTTAACGAATGACTACGGCAGGATGATAGGATTAGGCATGGATAACGCAAAAATAAAGATGACCTTAAATATTAAAAAGAGAAAACCAAAAGAATGGGTGGAAATCCTTCGTAAGTTATTGAACGGTCTTTCAGCCGCTAAGAAGGAAGAAGTATCAGCATAGGAGTTTAGCTTAGATAAAAATAAGTTTAAGATGAACATTTACCAAAAATTAACCTTAATATTGTATATAATACATCTCTTTTGTCTAAAATGGGATAACTTCTAAAAAAAATCACGGAATACTGTATATTACCTATATAGTGAAGGATACTAATTGCAACATTGGTGATTGTATCAATTTGATTATTGGACAATCCCAAGACTATACCTAAAGATGAAAGAGAGGCAACATAGAATGAAAGCAACTGGTATCGTTCGCCGTATTGATGATTTAGGTCGAGTAGTTATTCCAAAGGAAATTAGAAGAACCTTACGTATTCGTGAAGGAGATCCATTAGAAATATTTGTTGATCGAGATGGAGAAGTTATTTTGAAAAAGTATTCACCTATTAGTGAACTGGGTGATTTTGCTAAAGAGTATGCAGAGGCTTTATATGATAGTTTAGGTCACCCTGTCTTTATTTGTGATCGTGACACCTTTGTTGCTGTAGCAGGCTTATCGAAAAAGGATTACTTAGGAAAAAGCATTAGCGATATGTTAGAACGAGTGATGGAGGAACGTTCTTCAGCTTTACAAGTAAATAAACAGAGTGCTGAATTTTTAGATGGACATATAGAGGATGTAAAGTCTTACACGTTAGCTCCAATAATAGCAAACGGGGATCCGATTGGAGCGGTTGTCATTATCTGCAAAGAAGATAATTTAGGTGATGTTGAACAGAAAGCAGTTGAGACTGCGGGAAGTTTTCTTGCAAAACAAATGGAACAATAAATAGTTGTAAAATTCAAGATAAATAAAAGTTGGGCAAGTTTAGAGTGAGGGGCTACCTCCTTGAGCTAGGCCCTTTTTGTGTTATACTTACGTTTAGATTTAGATGGATAAGTAGGTGTATTTTTGGATGCGTCAAAAGAAGAGAGAGTCGTCACAGAAGATCATAACTGGCGCAGTTGTTTTAACTCTTTCAGGAATTTTTGTTAAAATATTAAGTGCGGCATACAGAGTGCCATTCCAGAACATCGTTGGGGATATCGGGTTTTATATATATCAGCAAGTTTATCCTTTCTATGGAATGGCGATTTTACTAGGTACATCTGCTTTTCCTGTTATTATCTCTAAATTGATAGCAGAATCAGAAAAAGATCCTTTACATACAAAGAGAGATATTATCATTGTTTCATTTATTTTCCAATTAATGGTTGGCCTAGGAATATTTCTTCTTTTGTACTTGGGGGCAGGTTGGATTGCTGAGCTAATGGGAGATCGTCAATTAGAACCATTAATGAAAGTTGTTTCAATTTCTTTTTTAATTACGCCTTTTATTTCCTGTATTAGAGGGTTTTATCAAGGGATAGGGGAGATGATTCCCACCGCTTTATCGCAAGTTGTAGAACAGTTCATTCGAGTGGTTTTCATTTTAGCCGTTTCCACTTATATGGTTGCTCGTGGTTTTTCTCTTTATGATGCAGCCGCAGGTGCTTTGTTTGCTCATTAATTGGGGGCTTCGCGGCATTTTTCGTCTTACTTCTTTTTTGGAAACGTTCTTCTATTTCAATAAAAGACAATATGAAACGTCCATCTGATTGGAGAGGAATTTTTCGAAAACTCATACGTTATAGTGTTACATTTAGTGTGACGAGTATGATGTTAATCTTTATTCAACTAGTGGATTCCTTCACCTTATATTCCTCTATGATTGATTTTGGAATGAACCAGGATGCAGCAAAAGAATTGAAGGGTGTGTATGATCGAGGTCAGCCTTTATTGCAATTGGGTACGGTATTATCTACTTCTTTATCCTTAACGTTAGTTCCTTTGATTGCACGAGCTGTTTATAAAGGAGATAAACAATTTATAAGAGATAGCATACATAATACATTAAAAACGAGTATCGTGATCAGTATCGCAGCGACGATTGGGTTAATGGCGATCATGGAGTCTACTAATATTATGTTATTTAGAAATAATAGAGGTACCGACGTACTCACGATTTTTTGTTTATCGATCTTTTTTACAGGTATCTCCATGACTGTAACAGGAATATTGCAAGGGTTAGGGGGAAACGAAATGGCCGGCTGTAAATATCTTAATAGGAATTGCTGTGAAGCTTTTCTTTAATTATTTGCTCGTGCCTTCTCTCGATATTAAGGGAGCAGCAATTGCAACTGTATTGGCATTTATGATCATCACCCTTTTAAATATAGCTTTACTTATGAAGAAAAAGTTGATTATGATCGAATGGAAACCACTTGTTATGACGCTTTTTTCAGTAGGGATTATGTACGTCGTTATTAAATTTTATCATACCGGATTTGAATGGATATATCCATTTTCACAAAGATGGACTGAGACGATGAAAGCCATGTCTTCAGTTTTTATTGGAGGGACCGTTTATATTGTTTTAGTCTTTCGAACTAACGTATATTCTGAAAAGGAAAAAGAAAACTTACCCGTTATAAAAAAATGGAGAACTAAAAAAGATAGGGGATACAAAGGATGAAAAAGATTCATGTAATCGGGCTAGGATCAGGAGATTTAGTTGATTTGCCATTAGGAATTTATCGATTACTACTTTCTGGTTTACCTGTCTATTTAAGAACCGAAGAGCATCCTGTAATCGAACAACTTAAAAATGAAGAGAAATCCTTTAACTTCCATTCATATGATCATAAATATGAAGAGTGCAGTGATTTTGAAGAAGTGTATCAACAAATTGTGAATTCATTAGTAGAAAAAGCGCAGGATAATGAAATAATTTATGGAGTTCCAGGGCACCCATTAGTAGCGGAAAAAACGGTGAAGGTTTTGCTTGAAGAAGCGAAGGAGAACAGGGTGAATGTTGAAATTGTAGGTGGACATTCGTTTATTGATTCCATTTTTACATCTTTAAAAATTGATCCAATTGATGGCTTTCAATTATTGGATAGTAGTGATCTACAGAATCAAACATTAAACTTTCAAGGTCACATCATCATTGGTCAAGTTTATGATCAACTTAGTTCTTCAAATGTCAAATTATCGTTAATGGAACAACTGCCGGATGAATATGAAATCTATATCGTTACGGCTGCAGGAACGACAAATGAAGAGATTAAGAAGACCAAACTTTATGAACTTGATCGAAACATGAATGTAAGTAATTTAACGAGTGTTTATATTCCACCTGTAAATCAAGATGAACCCATGTATCACCGCTTTGAAGTCTTGCAATCAATAATTGCAAAACTAAGGGGACCGGATGGTTGCCCGTGGGATCAAAAACAAACGCATGAATCATTAAAAAAAATACTTAATTGAAGAGTGCTACGAACTGTTAGATGCAATCGATCAAGCTGATATTGATCATATCATTGAGGAACTAGGGGATGTTTTACTACAGGTCATGCTACATGCACAAATAGGTGAAGATGAAGGTTATTTTTCAATTTCGGATGTTATTCAATCTATTTCTGAAAAGATGGTTCGACGTCATCCGCACGTATTTGGAGAAAAATCGGTTTCATCGGTTGATGAAGTGATGAGTAATTGGCATGAGATTAAAAAAAGTGAAGGGAAAGAGGATCATTCTTCACTACTTTTCTCAGTTGCTAAAACGTTACCTGCACTTTCAAAAGCATACCATTATCAAAGAAAAGCAGCAAAAGTAGGCTTTGATTGGGAAAATAAAGAAGATATAATAGGGAAAGTAGAAGAAGAGTTAGCTGAATTTAAACAAGAAATTATAATAGGGAACCAGATGTTATCAATTGAAGAATTTGGTGATCTTTTATTCGCAATTGTGAATGTAGGACGTCATTATGGGATAGAACCTGAAGAAGCATTGAACATGACCAATCATAAATTTTTTAGACGGTTTTCTTATATCGAGAAAAAAGCTTCAAAGGATAGCAAGTCACTTGAGGAAATGAGTCTCAAGGAGATGGATTGTTATTGGGAAGAAGCGAAGACGATCGAGGGGGAAGAATAAAAATGAGATTAGATAAATTTTTAAAAGTCTCAAGGTTAATTAAGCGTCGTACTCTAGCAAAAGAAGTGGCTGACCAAGGACGTATTTTAATTAATGGCCAGGAAGCAAAAGCGAGTACACAAGTGAAAATAGGCGATCAACTAGAGATTCAATTTGGCCAAAAGAAAGTTACGATAAAGGTGGAAGATTTAAAAGACACAACGAAGAAAGAAGAAGCAGCAAATCTATATACAATCGTGAAAGAAGTTAAAATTTAGTTGTAGTTAAGAGGGCTTGTTCTAATTCATTCGTAGAATACATATAGATGTATTAAATAAGTATTCTACGAATGTGAGGGATTAAGAATGAGTTCTTATTATGATATGAATCCATCCCAAAAACCTGTCACGCCAGAACATGATGTAGTAATGAAAAACCGCAGGCTCCTTGATATTACAGGCGTTAAACAAGTGGAGAGTTTTGATAACGAGGAGTTTTTACTTGAAACGGTGATGGGGGTTCTCGTTATTAGAGGACAAGACCTACAAATGAAAAACCTTGATGTTGAAAAAGGCCTTGTGTCTATTAAAGGAAAAGTGTTTGATATTCAATATTTAGACGATCAACAAATGGAGAAAGCTAAAGGGCTTTTTAGCAAGCTGTTCAAATGACCTTATCTGTGCAGTTTTATACGATCATAGGAATGGTACTAGTAGGCATTTGGTTAGGATTAATACTAGATACATATGGGCACTTATTAAACAGGTCAATGATATCAAGGTGGGTTGTTTTTTTTTATGACTTGCTTTTTTGGGTTCTACAAGGACTCATCATTTTTTACGTATTATTACTTATCAACGAGGGAGAAGTTAGGTTATACATCTCTTGCCTTATTATGTGGATTTGCTACTTATAGAGCTTTGTTTCAGACCATTTACATGAAATGTTTAAAAAAAAGTAATCTCTGTTGTAGTGTCTACTGTTATGACCTTTAAAAAGTTGACCATACTGTTAATTATCAGACCTTCTATCAATATTTTTCAGCTTTGTTTGACCATCATAACCGCTGTTGGATTGTTTCTATGGAAAATAATAAGAACTTGTTTGATTTTACTACTAAAGTTGTGTAAGATTTTATTAACGCCACTTTATTGGGTCTTTATGCCTATTTTAAATAGGATCCCTCTTCCTATAAAACAATTAATAATAAAAAAGAAAGATTATTTAACAGGATTTTCCGATCTAATCAAGAATATGATAAAGAATAGACGCAATTGACTGTACTGTATATATCTTAAAATAAAGAAATGGAGGATAAAGAATGAGTGCTGCTAGAGATGAAAAGATAAAACAATTGCAGTCTCAATATGCTTCAGAACGAGAAAAAAGTCAGAAACTTAATAAGAAAAAGAAAAAAGGCTTAATTCGTAGGCTGACCCTTCTGAGTTTAGTAGCTATTATTACGTTCACGGTCATAAGTACAACGCTGATAAGGCAATCAATTTCAATTGATAAACAAGAAGAAAAAAAGAGAGAGTTAAATGATAAACTAGAACAATTGGTTACCGAGGAAGAAAAGCTAAACCAACAAATTGAAAATTTAAATGATGATGAATACATTGAGAAATTGGCTAAAGATGTGTTTAAAGTGTCAAGAGACGGAGAAATTCTGTTAAATTCCAATAAACAAGGGGAATAGCTTTGTTGACACTTTATTTTTAGTTTAGGTATAATAAAACTGATTGTATTTCATATTCATTCGTTTATTGATTTTAAGGAGGAGCATTTTTTTTATGTCCATTGAAGTAGGCAGTAAGCTACAAGGAAAGGTTACCGGCATCACGAACTTTGGCGCCTTTGTTGAATTACCAGGTGGATCTACTGGGCTTGTTCATATTAGTGAGGTAGCAGACAATTTTGTTAAAGATATTAACGAGCATTTAAAAGTTGGCGACGAAGTTGAAGTAAAAGTGATTAATGTAGAGAAAGATGGAAAAATTGGTCTGTCTATTAAAAAAGCTAAAGATCGACCAGAGCGTCCACAACGTAATTCCGATTTTCGTAAGAAAGATCGAAAAAAAGAATACCGTCCACCAGAAAGCTTTGAACAAAAAATGAGTCGTTTTCTAAAGGACAGTGAAGATCGACTATCTACACTTAAGCGTCATAATGAATCGAGACGTGGTGGCCGCGGAGCTAAAAGAGGTTAAATGTACTTCTGCTTTTATATAAATTAATTTGCTACGATAGATTGATAAAGCACCTATGTATGCTAGGTGTTTTTTTGTTTTTTTGAGGGGTGTGTTTAAGAATTACCTCAAATTTAACCCTCCTTCACTATATGAAGTATTCTCTTGTAGAGTTCTAATTAAAAAAGTTTTAGCAAAAAGTTATTGACGTAAATTAAGATTGTATGTATTATAGAACATGTGCTTAATTTGAGGCGGTGTAGCTCAGCTGGCTAGAGCGTACGGTTCATACCCGTGAGGTCGGGGGTTCGATCCCCTCCGCCGCTATTTAAACTGAATATAAAGGCCCGTTGGTCAAGCGGTTAAGACACCGCCCTTTCACGGCGGTAACACGGGTTCGAATCCCGTACGGGTCATACATAAAAAAACGTGTAGAAATACACGTTTTTTTGTTGCGTTTTCACGGTCTCCAAAAGAAGTCTCTATCTGCAAGAAAGTGAATGATAGATCTCATTGATAAGGTGGAGGTTGTCAGGGCTGGTTCAGTCCAGAGTACCGTTCAAAGAGATGAGAGATACTTGAGAAGATCCTTATTATACCAATAGCTAAATGACGAGTAGTTTACATTTACTGTTTCGACACCTCTACATAAACAACCTGGTAAGAAGTGTCTCCTATAATTAATGGAGCAATAATGGATGATTACTGTTGGCAATCTTTGATACTACCCTTTATTGACTAATGTCTAAGTTTCTAACTCTGTGACTGATAAATAAATGATATAATTATCGCTATTTAAATTGACTCGTTTTTTCTATGCTATTTTCACTTTTCATTCTCTAAATCGTTTATTCTTATTTCAAGTTCCTTCACTTTTTTAGCATTAGTGAATGCCGTTGTAAAAGCAATTAAGCCAAAAGTGATAGCACTTATACTGAAGGAAAATCCAATAATCGCGAAAACCTCCATAATAATTCACCTCCCTGAACTACTATTACTCTGAATATTTTATTAGGTTCCTATTTTAACTTTAACTATTACAGATATTAAGTAAATTAAAAGATTAAGTTTCAGTCTTAGTAAATATCTAATTTTAGGTTTTTTCTTCTTCAAAAAAACATGACTTTATGATTAGATCATCAAACTTGTCCATGTATTTTCAGCATCGTAATATCTAGATTAGTGTGCAAAGCTATATGGAGATCTTCGTTTATTCAATTCAAATTGAAAGGTTTGTTTATATTGACTTTCAAAACCTAAAACTTATAATAACATAATTATCCAAAATTTAGTATAGGCTATACTTGTCCATCAAAAGGTAAAAAACAAATTCATCAAATTTTTAAAAGGGTTTTCAAGCAAACACACATGTAATATTGACAGTACACTTACAAAAACGAAGGGAGGGTTCGATAAAAACCTCGTTTACTTCTAAAAAATATGTCTCATCTCTATTGAGAACTGTCGTATAAAACATAAATAGTCGAAAGATTTTAAAAATTAAAGAGCCGTTTTGACAAAAATTTCTTAATCCTTTCGATATAATTGCCACTAACGACTCTAGTAATGGAGGGATTAGGATGGAAAGAGTTAATAGAACGTTATGGGTTTATGGTGCTGTTATGGTGGGAATGAATCATTTGCAAGTAAGAGTGATGACCTTTTTAAAAGTGCTCAAGGCAAGGCTCTATTCAATCTTTTTTTTCAAAGGACTTATTTTTAGTGTGATCGGTTTTTTGCTTGGACGAGCTTTGATCTTAACCGAACTTTCCCCGTTTTCATTGTCTTTCTTTGCAACCACCTTTTTAATGAAAAGAGAAAGGGCATTACTTGTTGCTTTTTCGTTAATCGCAGGAGCGTTAACAGTTGAACCAGAATTATCTATAGTACTAATAGCCTCAATGCTTCTTTTTCTATTCTTCTTTAAATTATTGGCCTTCATTTATGACGATTCATACAAAACACTTCCCGTAATGGTGGGTCTCTCCCTTTTTCTATCAAGAATTAGCTTTACATGGACTATGCAGCAAGAACTAGTGCCCTATGATTATTTTTTAGCTACTGT
The DNA here is from genome assembly GCF_020524035.2 of Bacillus carboniphilus. Classification (NCBI taxonomy): domain Bacteria; kingdom Bacillati; phylum Bacillota; class Bacilli; order Caryophanales; family Bacillaceae; genus Bacillus; species Bacillus carboniphilus. The sequence continues at coordinate 2,761,505 of NZ_CP129013.1, forward strand.
TGAAGCAGGATTAGGTTTAATATTGACCCTCATATTTTTGCAATGTATTCCTTTGATTACAACGCAAAACAATCGCTATACGTACAAGGTTGAAGAAATTATATGTTTTATGATTTTACTTGCATCTATATTAACCGGGTTGATTGGTTTAAATATAAATGGGGTTCAAGCTGAATTTGTCGCATGGCGAAGTATGTAGTTTTGTTTTTTGCTTTCATTGGTGGTGCTAGTATTGGCTGCACAGTTGGAATTGTGATTGGTTTAATCTTAAGTTTAGCCAATGTTGATAACTTAACTTACATGAGCTCTTTAGCTTTTTCAGGGTTACTCGGAGGATTACTTAAAGAAGCGAATAAATTCGCGGCAGGGCTTGGGTTATTAGGAGGGTCACTATTAATCTCTTTGTACGGTCAAGGCTCACAAGATATTTATAGCACAATAATTGAAACGGTTATCGCGATCGCTATCTTTCTCATTACTCCGAAAAGTTTTTATGAAAAGTTAGCTAAACACATCCCAGGGACAAATGAGCATGCGCTAGAGCAACAGCAATATGTAAGGAAAATCCGTGATGCAACGGCAAACCGAGTCAATCAGTTCTCTCAATTGTTTCAAGTGTTATCGGAAAGCTTTTCAACTTTTCATTCGAATAGTAAACAAGATGACAACGGTGAAACAGACTTGTTTTTAAGTAAAGTCACTGAACAATCATGTCAATCATGTTTTAAGAAACAATGGTGTTGGGCAAAGAACTTTGATACAACCTATGATCTTATGAGCGATATTATGAGAAATAAATTGGATGAAACCTATAAAAATAATAATAACCTAAAACGAAGGTTTGAAAACCACTGTACGAGAGTGAGTAAAGTGGAAAAAGCGATTGATAAGGAAATTCATTTTTATAAGGCGAATGAACAATATAAAAGACAGCTTATAGAAAGTAGAAAAGTTGTTTCTCAACAATTACTTGGGGTCTCAAAAGTGATGGAAGACTTCTCGAATGAAATAAAAAAAGAGAGGCAACAGCATTTCCTGCAGGAAGATATGATTATGGAAGCGCTCACGAGTTTTGGTGTTGAAATTAATCATATTGAAATATTTAGTTTAAAAAAAGGAAGCGTTGATATAGAGATGACTGTTCCATATTGTCAAGGTACAGGAGAGTGTGAAAAGATTATTGCTCCTATGTTATCAGACATATTGGAGGAAAACGTCATTGTGAAAAGTGAACAATGTGCAAGTAATAGAGATGGACAATGTCAAGTCGCCTTCCGTTCCGCCAAAAACTTTAAGGTAGATATTGGGGTTGCACATGCAGCTAAAGGAGGAGGTTTAGTCTCTGGGGATAGCTATGCAACGATCGAAATCGGTGACGGGAAATTTGCGGTTGCGATCAGTGATGGAATGGGAAATGGGGAAAGGGCTCATATTGAAAGTAAAGAAACCTTATATTTATTGAAAGAACTTCTTCAATCAGGAATTGATGAAGAGATTGCCATTAAGACGGTGAATTCGATTTTATCGTTACGGACAACAGAAGAGATTTTTTCAACTTTAGATTTAGTCATTATAGATTTGCAAAAAGCGAATTGTAAGTTTCTTAAGATTGGTTCTTCTCCTAGTTTTATTAAACGTCAAAATCATATCAAAGGGGTGAAAGCAAGCAACTTGCCGATTGGAATTATAGAAGATGTGGAAGTCGAGGTAGTGGAAGAGGAGCTTAAGGCAGGAGACATCTTAATCATGATGAGTGATGGTATCTTCGAGGGTCCTAAATATGTGGAGAATCATGAAGTATGGATGAAAAGGAAAATTAGGGAACTGCAAACGGAACACCCACAAGAAGTGGCAGATGTGATTATGGAAGATGTTATCAGAACAAAGAACGGAAGAATTGATGATGACATGACCGTTGTCGTCGTTCAAATTGAGCATAATAACCCTCTTTGGGCTTCTATCCCTGTTTCTAGTGTCAAAAAACAAAAAATAGGGTGATATTGAGGCAAGTGTATAGATCGTTTCTATCATGTCAATGATGCTAACAGTAGTTGTATTTTGAGCAAAACGAAAATACAGGAGGATAGCATGATGGAAACGGGAACGTTAAAGCAAATTTTATTAATTACAGATGGTTGTTCGAATCAAGGAGAAGATCCTATTGCAATGGCATCATTAGCTCGAGAACATGGGATTACAGTAAATGTTATAGGTGTCGTCGATCGAGATACAATAGATCCAAAAGCTACTAGAGAAATAGAAGGAATTGCAACGGCAGGTGGTGGTGTCCATCAAATCGTTTACAAGCAGTCCCTCTCACAAACGGTTCAAATGGTCACTAGACAAGCAATGACTCAAACGATACAAGGAGTTGTTAATAAAGAACTTCAACAAATCTTAGGAAATCAATCAACACTTGAAGAGCTTCCCCCAGATAAAAGAGGAGAGGTCATGGATGTGGTGGACGAGCTTGGTGAAAAATCGGACTTAGCTTTGTTAGTGTTGGTTGATACTAGCGCGAGTATGACATCGAAGCTCCCGACGGTGAAGGAGTCTTTAATTGATTTATCGATCAGCCTGAATTCAAGGTTAGGAAATAATCAGTTTTCTATCGCATTGTTTCCAGGAAAAAGAAATCAGGTTGAAAATGTCCTATCATGGACGACTAAGCTAGAGTCATTATCCGCTATTTTTTCGAAAATAAAAATGGCTGGAATTACTCCAACAGGTCCTGCGATTAAAGAAGCTATTCAATACATGCAAACGTATCAATCATCTAGAAAAAATTTATTGATGCATGAAGATGAATTTTATGATGAATCGAATATGTAAACTGCCACGAGGATCTACAATAACTGGTAAATGGCATAAGGGATCGTACATCATCTTGAAGTCTTTAGGTCACGGTGCTAATGGGACCGTTTATCTTTGTCAATCTGGTAGTAGTAAAGTGGCCTTAAAGATCAGCGAAAATAATCATACCATTACTTCTGAAGTCAATGTACTTCGAAAACTAATGAAGGTCCAGAGTGCGTCTCTAGGACCTTATTTAGTAGATGTCGATGACTGGATTCAACCTCAAACAAAAAAAAGATATTTTTTTTATGCAATGGAATATATTGAAGGTAGTCAGTTTATTACGTTTTTAGAGGCAAATGGGCTAGAATGGACAGATATTTTAGTTTTACAGTTGCTGAGAAGTTTAGGAACTCTTCATAGTATGGGCTGGGTGTTTGGAGATTTGAAGCCTGACAATCTTATTGTTAGTTCTCGTTCGTATCGTATTCGTTGTATAGATTTAGGAGGAACGACTTTACTAGGAAGATCAATAAAGGAGTTTACGGAATTTTTTGATCGGGGATATTGGGATCTTGGAACACGAAAGGCAGAGCCTTCTTACGACCTTTTTTCCGTATCTATGATTTATGTGAATGTTGTTTATAAACAGAGATTTCAAAAGGTAGAAGGGAATAATTTTCATCGTTTAAAAGCCATGATTGAGGGTCATCCATTTTTGCAAAAAAGAAAAACCTTTTTATTACGTTCTCTTGAAGGAAATTACTTATCAGTTGAAGAAATGAAACATGATATCCTTGCTTTCCAATCAAGTCAATTCACAACTAATCAAAATAAGAAGAAGACTAAGCCTACTACCGTTCATTCAAGAGTGAAAAGGCGAAAGAAAAAAAAGTGGGGACTGATATTTGAATCTTTTTTGCTAGCCGCTATTGTTGGACTCTTATATGTTGGTTACGTCTTTCATCAATTGTTATAATGGTTCGAGTAGTATTGTATATAGAAATCAATAACAAGGAGCCAAAGAAAAGCGTGGGAGAGTATAACCAATATATGAATTTTGAGCAAAAAGTAGAAACGTATATACAACGTCATGCTCTAATCAAAGAGAATTCAAGTATTGTTGTTGGTGTTTCAGGTGGACCAGATTCATTAAGTTTGCTGCACTTTTTACATAATAGACGTGAGAAATATGGCTTTAGATTAATGGCCGTTCATGTCGATCATATGCTAAGGGGAGACGAATCCAAAAAAGAGATGGAGGTTGTAGGAGAATATTGCTCTAATCAACAAATCCCCTCAGTCTTAAAACAGGTAGATGTTCGCTCTTATATGGAAAAACATCAACTAAACTTACAGGTTGCGGCAAGGGAGTGTCGTTATCATATATTTGACGAGGTGATGAAAGCAAACCAATTTGATATTTTAGCATTAGGACATCATGGGGATGACCAAATTGAGACAATATTGATGCGTCTTGTTAAAGGAGGAGATGTAAAGTCGATCTCCGGTATCGAACCAAAACGTCCTTTTTCAATAGGAAGTGTAGTTAGGCCGTTTCTATGCTTAACGAAAAGTGATATTCTCCATTATTCTCAAAAACATAACTTGCAACCGACATTTGACCCATCCAATGAAAAAGAAGGATATACGAGAAATAGGTTCAGAAAAGTGGTTCTTCCCTTTTTTAAAAAAGAAAATCCAAAAGTGCATGAACGGTTTGCCGCCTTTAGTGAACAACTTAAGGAAGATAACGCATATTTACAGGAATTGACGCAAACAGAATTGCATAAAGTAATCAACAAGAAAACAAAAACTGAAATAGAGTTAAATAGTAGGGATTTTCTAAAAATGCCTCAACCTTTACAAAGAAGAGGGATTCAACTAATATTAAATTATCTTTACCATGGATCCGTTCCATCTTTATCTTCTTTACATATTAGCAATGTAATAGACTTAATGAAGTCGTCTCATCCATCTGGCACGCTTTGTTTTCCAAAAGGATTAAAAGTAATGAGGTCATATGAAAGTTGTGTATTTACATATGACAAAAGTGAAAAAAGAGAATATTCGATAGATATTCAATTGTCGGAGGTTGTCCGTTTACCAAATGGTGGAGAAATACATAGTTATATCTTTGAGGGAACGCCTACTTTACAAGGGAATGATAATCTTTACATAAGAAACAAAGATATTGAATTTCCATTGCGTGTTAGAAGTAGAATGCCCGGCGATAAAATGCTATTAAAGGGAATGAGTCGATATAAAAAAGTAAAGGATATTTTTATTGATATGAAAATCCCTTTATTTGAAAGGGATGAGTGGCCACTTGTCACGGATAAGGATGATCGTATTATATGGATTCCAGGATTAAAAAAATCAGTAATTGAGGGTGGAGCACTCGAAAAAGACACTTATGTTGTTTTACAATATAAGAGATGATGCAAGAAGTTTTTCGATGAACAGGGGGTTCTAGCAACATCGATGTCACAGGACGTGACTGTACTTAGATGATGATCCTTTAGTAGACAGCTTCGTACTATATCACTCTTTTCCCACCTAATTGAACATGTAATAATAAGATGTAATGACTTCTAGGAGGCAACATTTTTATGAAAAATGATATGCAAAAAGTATTAATAACAGAAGAAGAAATTCAAGAGAAGGTAAGAGAGTTAGGTGAGATCTTAACGAATGACTATCGCGAGCAATTTCCTTTAGTCATAGGTGTTTTAAAAGGGGCTATGCCTTTTATGGCAGACTTGTTAAAACGTGTCGATACATATTTAGAAATGGATTTTATGGATGTATCAAGTTATGGCAATCAAAGAGTCTCGACTGGAGAAGTGAAAATTTTAAAGGATTTAGATACATCAGTTGAAGGACGAGATGTATTAATTGTTGAGGATATTATCGATAGTGGATTGACATTAAGCTATTTAGTGGAGCTTTTCCGTTATCGTAAAGCAAAATCAATTAAAATTGTTACACTATTAGATAAACCAACTGGAAGAAAAGCAGATGTTGAAGCTGATTATGTAGGTTTTATTGTTCCAGATGAGTTTGTTGTAGGGTATGGCCTTGATTATTTAGAGAAGTACCGTAATTTACCGTATATTGGTGTATTAAAATCAGAGGTTTATCTAGATAATGAAGAGTAAAGGAACGATTTTTTCTAAGCCAATTTGTTGTAGTGGTATGTTTTTCTATGATACTATTGAGTATAGTTTGTTTCATCGTGGGAGGAGGTAAGGAATGAACCGGATTTTTAGAAATACCATCTTTTATTTACTTATTTTACTTGTTGTAATTGGGGTGTTTAGTTGGATTTCTGGAGACAACAACCAAACAAATCAAGTATCATATAGTGATTTTCTTACAAGTTTAGAAAAAGATGAAGTTAAAAGTGCAGAACTTAAACCTGTTCGAAATGTTTTCGAGGTAAAAGGACAATTGACTTCATATGAAGAAGAAGAATTTTTTATTACCTATGTTCCAACACAAGATCAAGAAACGATCAATGAAATTAATGAGTTAGCATCAAATCCAAATATAGATATTACGATCAGTCCAGCTGATGATACGAATGGTTGGGTCGCATTTTTTACATCCATCATTCCCTTTATAATAATATTCATCTTATTCTTCTTCCTACTCAACCAAGCCCAAGGTGGCGGAAGTAGGGTCATGAATTTTGGTAAGAGTAAGGCGAAGTTATATAGTGAGGAAAAGAAAAAAGTGAAGTTCAAGGACGTTGCTGGTGCAGATGAAGAGAAACAAGAACTTGTTGAAGTTGTTGAATTTCTAAAGGATCCTCGCAAATTTTCCGATTTAGGTGCTCGTATTCCTAAAGGTGTTCTTTTAGTAGGACCACCTGGAACGGGTAAAACTTTATTAGCGAGAGCAGCTGCAGGAGAAGCGGGTGTACCATTTTTCACTATCAGTGGTTCTGACTTTGTTGAAATGTTTGTGGGTGTCGGTGCTTCTCGTGTTAGAGATTTATTTGAAAATGCCAAGAAAAATGCCCCATGTATTATTTTTATAGATGAGATTGATGCAGTAGGTCGTCAACGTGGAGCCGGTTTAGGTGGCGGTCATGACGAGCGTGAGCAAACGTTAAATCAGCTATTAGTTGAAATGGATGGATTTAGTGCCAATGAGGGTATTATTATTGTTGCTGCTACAAACCGTCCGGATATTTTAGACCCAGCGTTGCTTCGTCCTGGTCGATTTGACCGTCAAATTACTGTTGATCGTCCAGACCTTAAAGGTCGTGAAGCTGTCTTGAACGTTCATGCCAAAAATAAACCATTAGACGGTAGCATTGACTTAAAAGCAATAGCGATGAGAACACCTGGGTTTTCAGGTGCCGATTTAGAAAACTTGTTAAATGAAGCTGCGCTAGTAGCTGCTAGAAACGATAAGAAGAAGATTGATTCCGATGATATCGATGAAGCGACTGACCGTGTCATTGCAGGTCCGGCTAAAAAGAGTAAGGTTATCTCGGAAAAAGAGAGAAAAATTGTTGCTAATCATGAAGCTGGCCATACGGTTATTGGCCTTGTCTTAGACGATGCCGAAATGGTTCATAAAGTAACAATTGTACCTAGAGGTCAAGCGGGTGGATACGCTGTTATGTTACCAAAAGAAGACCGTTACTTCATGACAAAACCTGAACTACTTGATAAGATAACCGGTCTATTAGGTGGTCGCGTGGCTGAGGAAATTATCTTCGGTGAAGTAAGCACAGGTGCTCATAACGACTTCCAACGTGCGACAGGTATCGCTCGTAAAATGGTTACAGAGTTCGGTATGTCTGATAAGTTAGGACCGCTTCAGTTCGGTCAACAACAAGGTCAAGTTTTCTTAGGCCGTGACATACAAAGTGAACAAAACTATAGTGATTCCATTGCATATGAAATTGATTTGGAAATTCAACGAATCATCAAAGATTCATATGAACGAGCAAAAGAAATTTTAACCACACACCGTGATAAGTTAGAGTTAATCGCGAAGACGTTACTTGATGTTGAGACGTTAGATGCTAGTCAAATTAAATCTCTTTATGAAAAAGGAACGTTGCCAGAGATTAATGCTGATAACGATCAGCCAAAATCATTTGAAGATGTAAAAGTAAATATTTCTTCAAAACAGAAGGAAGAAAAAGAAGAAAATACAGAAGAATAAGTTTAAATTAGCTGGCTCTTTTTAGGGGCCAGCTTTTTTCTGTGATTACTCGTCGTTAAACGGGTTTATACGCTTTTCATTTGTCTAGATTCAGCGTCTAGCCACTCGAGGTCATAAGCCTCGGAGAACAGAAGATAAAGAACATCTTCTTAACCTCCGTGTCTTATGCTTGTCGTGGCTGTGCAAGCCGCTTCCGCTTTTCTTATTGTCTAGCTCCTGCGCCCAACGACTCGTAAGTTTTTCGACGCACAGGAAGTGCTAGCATCATCGTTAGCCACAGGACGTGGCTGTTTTTAGATGATGTTCCATTTCTTTGATAAGTCAACATCGAAGCCTGCGGCTTTTCGTGTTTCCTTTATCTCATACGAAGTGCTTCGACGCACACGACGTGCTAGCGCAGGCGTTGCCACAGGACGTGTCTGAAGTTAGCCTGCGTTCTTTATTACTCGTCGTTAAACGGGCTTATACGCTTTTCCTCCATAATTGTGTTATGATGAACGTGCATGAAATGATATAAAAATGAAAAGCTAAAAAGGTGATAAACGTGATCTTAGTAATAGATGTGGGAAATACAAATACGGTTCTAGGTGTCTTTAAAGAAGAAGAGTTGATTCAACATTGGCGAATGGAAACGAGTCGAAATAAGACGGAAGATGAATTGGCTATTTCCATCAAATCATTGTTTGAATTTGAAGGTTTAACATTTGGGGATATAAAAGGAATTATTCTTTCATCGGTTGTTCCACCTATGATGTTTTCTTTAGAACGTATGTGTAACAAATACTTTAATATACGTCCTCAAGTTGTAGGACCAGGCATTAAAACAGGTTTAAATATTAAATATGATAACCCAAAGGAAGTCGGGGCTGATCGAATCGTCAACGCAGTAGCTGGAATTCATCAATATGGTTCCCCGCTCATTATAGTAGACTTTGGTACAGCAACTACATATTGTTACATAGATGAACATGAGCAGTATATAGGAGGGGCGATTGCGCCAGGTATTTCAATATCGACAGAAGCGTTATATTCCAAAGCATCAAAACTACCAAGAATTGAGATTGTTAGGCCTGATCATACATTCGGAAATGTGATCGGACGAAACACGATAAGTGCCATGCAGGCAGGTATTTTATATGGATATGTTGGACAAGTAGAAGGAATTGTCTCAAGAATGAAATCTCACTCCTTAAAACGTCCTAAGGTTATTGCCACTGGTGGACTATCTGCGGTTATAGCAAAGGAAACAAGTGTTATAGATATAGTGGACCCATTCTTAACGTTGAAAGGGTTGCAACTTATTTACGAAAAGAATGTTTGAGGAATATTAGTGAGTTACTAATTAATTAAGACACAGGGAGTCGAAATCAATGGATTATTTAGTGAAAGCATTAGCATATAATGGTCAAGTAAGGGCTTACGCGGTAAATACGACAGATACCGTTGGAGAAGCTCAAAGAAGACATAACACGAGGCCAACATCGTCAGCTGCATTGGGTAGAGCGATGACTGCTGGTGTTATGATGGGAGCCATGCAAAAAGGAGATGCCAAAGTTAGCATTAAAATAGAGGGCGGAGGTCCTATAGGTGTCATATTGGTGGATACAAACGCAAAAGGTGAAGTTCGTGGGTATGTTACCAATCCGCATATTGATTTTGAGAAAAATAGTAAAGGGAAACTAGATGTTGCAAGGGCTGTTGGTCAAAGTGGAACGTTGACTGTCGTAAAAGATATAGGGATGAAAGACCATTTTTCTGGGCAAGTTCCGATTGTCTCTGGTGAACTAGGGGAGGACTTCACCTATTATTTCGTAAGCTCTGAACAGGTTCCTTCTGCCGTAGGGGTGGGTGTATTAGTGAAAAATGATCTGTCCATCTTGGCTTCCGGAGGATTTATCATTCAGTTAATGCCGAGTGCATCTCAAGAAATAATTGATAAGTTAGAATCTGCCATTACACACATGGAGCCCATATCGAAATTAATTGAAAAAGGACTAACGCCGGAGGAAATTTTATATACTATACTAGAAGATGTGAAAATACTGGAGAAAACAGACGTGAAGTTCCAATGCCAATGCTCAAAAGATCGAATTGCAAGTGCGATTATCAGTCTTGGTAAAGAAGAGATAGAATCGATTATTGAAGAGGATGGACAGGCGGAGGCTCAGTGCCACTTCTGTAATGAAACATATCACTTCAATAAAGAAGAGTTGGGAGAATTGTTAGACAAGACAGGTCAGTAAAAGCTAATTGATTGACAATTAAAAATATTATTGCTAAGTTTTGATTAAACTAATAAAAATACTCGGAATTAGAGGTGGAGAGAATGACGGTTATTGCAAATTCAATTTTAGACTTAATTGGGAAAACCCCGGTGGTAAAGTTGAACCGTATTGTTGAAGAAGGCTCTGCTGATGTTTATTTAAAACTAGAATTTATGAATCCAGGGAGTAGCGTTAAGGATCGTATTGCCTTATCAATGGTTGAAAAGGCGATCGAGGATGGAGAACTTAAAGAAGGAGATACCATTATTGAGCCAACTAGTGGAAACACGGGCATAGGTTTAGCAATGGTAGCGGCAGCAAAAGGCTTAAAGGCCATTCTAGTTATGCCAGACACGATGAGTTTAGAGAGAAGAAATCTATTGCGAGCATATGGTGCGGAGCTTGTATTGACCCCTGGTGCAGAGGGAATGGGGGGGCGCGATCAAAAAGGCTGAAGAACTCGCGAATGAAAAAGGTTACTTTATGCCTCAACAATTTAATAATGAAGCAAACCCAGAGATTCATAAAAATACAACAGGACCAGAAATTATTGAGCAAATGGGAGATCAGCTGGATGCATTTATTTCCGGGATCGGAACCGGTGGAACGATAACAGGTGCAGGAAAGGTCTTGAAAGATCACTATAAGGATATTAAAATAGTGGCCGTTGAACCGGAAAATTCACCTGTTTTATCGGGCGGTAAACCGGGTCCGCATAAAATTCAAGGAATTGGCGCTGGCTTTATTCCGAAAATTTTAGATACAGACATTTATGATCAAATCATTCAAGTGAAAAATGAAGAAGCGTTTGAATATGCAAGGAAAGCAGCTAAAAGTGAAGGTATACTTGGAGGAATTTCCTCTGGTGCGGCAATAAGTGCTGCGCTGAAAGTTGCTAAGCAACTAGGAGAAGGTAAGGTAGTATTAGCTGTAATTCCAAGTAATGGAGAGCGCTATTTGAGCACTCCTTTATATCAATACGAAGAACAATAAGTAAAGCATAGTAATGTGATAACGAGCTCATAGAGGATGACAATTCCTCTATGAGTTTTTTCGTTTTTAGTGAGTGTTCTTCAATAACCAGGAAAATTAGCATTGAATAAAAAATTCAAGCCCGGTCATTTAAAATCTATTATGTACAGCCCCGTTTTGCACCTAGCATCGTAGGACTTTTTAAACGACCTATTTAGGGAGAAATAATTGAAACTGGCAACTTCGTAATTATCTATTGTACAATGTAGCTATGCTATGAAAAGAAGAGGGGTTTAATGCATGCAACGAGATCACAAACTACTTTCAGAAAAAATACCTTATAGTAAGTCGCGTTTTTTTTCTCAATATAAGCGGCTCTCTGTTGGAGTGAAGCAACATATATTATTGGAGAGCGGTAGAGGTGGTCGTTATAGCATAGCTGGAATAAACCCTATTGCGACTTTGGAAGGAAAAGATCACGTTACTACGATTAAGGAAGTCGGGAAAGAGGAAAAGGTTAAAAAGGGGAATCCTCTAATTGTCTTCGGAGATTGGATGAAGGAATATGAAATACCAGAAGAAGAGCACCTCCCAGATTTTCAAGGAGGAGCTATTGGCTTTATAAGCTATGATAGTGTTAGGTATTTTGAAACATTACCTACTTTATCAGAAGATGATTTAGACATTCCTGACCTTTACTTTATGGTCTTTGATAAGTTGGCGGTCTATGATGAAATAGAGAATACCCTAATTTTAATCTGTTTAGATTTCTTGGGAAAGCGCACTTTAGAAAGTGATTTGGAAGAATGGACTAAGTTATGGAAGCAGGATCTACAACGGAAAGAAAGTAGAGAAGCTCCTATCCAAACGCAAATTGAAAATAATAAGTCTTTTTCAAATCGCGATTTTCAAGAATCTGTAAAGAAAGTGCAAGAGTATATTGCACAAGGTGATGTCTTTCAAGTAAACTTATCTGTTCGAAAATCAGAAGAATTGAAGACTCATCCGTTTTATATTTATGAGGAGCTCAGAAGGCTAAATCCATCTCCTTATATGAGTTATATCGAAACGCCACAATTTCAAGTAGTAAGTGGGTCCCCAGAATTATTAGTGAAAAAGAAAGGCGATAAAATTAGTACAAGACCTATTGCTGGAACAAGATCTAGAGGGAAAGATGATGAAGATGATTTAAGGTTAGCCAATGAATTAATGAGCAATAAAAAAGAGCGTGCAGAGCATATTATGTTAGTTGATCTGGAGAGAAATGATTTAGGAAGAGTGAGCGAATATGGATCAGTCTTTGTAGATGAATTTATGACTATCGAAAAATATTCGCATGTTATGCATATTGTTTCAAATGTTCAAGGGGATTTGAGGAACGATGTTGAATTTGCTGACATTATTCGTGCGGTTTTTCCAGGAGGTACGATCACAGGTGCGCCAAAAGTACGAACGATGGAAATTATTGAAGAACTTGAGCCTACTAGAAGGGGATTATATACTGGGTCCATTGGGTGGGTCGGTTTCAATGGTAATTTTGAATTGAATATCGTAATTAGAACGTTAATAGCTAAACAAGGACAAGCTTTTGTTCAGGCAGGAGCGGGAATTGTTATTGATTCAAAACCTGAATTAGAGTATAAAGAATCGTTGAAGAAAGCAATGGCGCTTTGGAAGGCGAAACAGATGAGTGAAGCTGAGAATGTTAAAGTGTGAGAATGTGTTTGGTATATATTGAACACTTATATGAGGAGAGATGAGATATGATACTTATGATAGATAATTATGACTCTTTTACGTACAATCTTGTGCAATATTTAGGTGAATTAGGGGAAGAGTTAGTTGTTAAGAGAAATGATGAAATAACGATAGAGGAAATGAAGGAATTAAACCCACAATTTTTAATGATTTCTCCAGGTCCTTGTAGTCCTAATGAGGCAGGAATAAGTATGGAAGCCATAAAAACTTTTGCGGGTAAAATTCCTATATTAGGAGTGTGTTTAGGTCATCAATCCATTGCTCAAGTTTATGGTGGTGATGTCATTCGAGCAGAACGACTCATGCATGGAAAAACCTCAAACATCCATCATGATGGAAAGACAATTTTTGACGGAGTAGACCGACCATTCGAAGCAACTAGATATCATTCTTTAATTGTCAAAAGAGAAACTTTGCCAAGTTGTTTTTCAATAACGGCATGGACTGACCAAGGGGAAATTATGGCTATAAGACATAAAGACCTAGCGATTGAAGGGGTTCAATTTCATCCTGAATCAATCATGACTTCCAGTGGGAAGCAATTGTTACGTAACTTTTTGTCGTATTATGCTTAAAATTGCCGAGGAAATAAATTAGCTTGGTTTGGATTTTATGTTTAAAAACTAGGAAAAAGTATACTGAATGTGCGTGTTCAAAAAGTAGGGAAAAAGGGACGCTGAATAGAAAAGCTGAGACTCTTTGTAAGGCAATCATCTATCAAAGAAGGGTCATCAGCTAACTACAGCCACCTTTTGTGACTAACGATTATGGTAGCTTTTCCTCATAGGACAATAGTGTTTAATGGATGGGATAACATGTTTATTTATATAAATGGAGATTATATGAGAAGTGAGGAAGTACGTATTTCCCCATTTGATCATGGATATTTGTACGGTTTAGGGGTATTTGAGACGATACGAGTATATGAAGGGCACCCCTTTTTAATAGATGATCATATTCAGAGGTTGAATAGGGCACTCTCTGAGCTTGGCATCCAAAAAAAAATGGATTCTCTTTTTGCACAAAAGGTCATAAAAAAACTATTGCAAATAAACAACCTTTTAGATGCTTATGTAAGGGTGAATGTTTCGGCAGGAGAGAGCGAATTAGGTATAAGATCAACCTTCTATGAAGAGCCTACGATTATTTTTTTTATGAAACCTATCCATATTCCCGCTTTTCAAGAAAAGGAAGGTACCTTTTTAACGATTAAACGAAATACACCTGAGGGGACATTTCGTTTGAAGTCACATCACTATATGAACAATATTTTAGCTAAAAGAGAGATTGGCAACGATCGTAGCATTGAAGGTATTTTCTTAACAAAGGAAGGATATGTTGCAGAAGGAATTGTTTCTAATATATTCTGGGTGAAAAACAACATACTGTATACCCCCTCAATCGATACGGGAATACTGAATGGAGTTACGAGAAATTTTGTTTTGAAATGTGCCGAGAAATCAGGTGTGTTTTTTGAAGAGGGGTTTTATTCTCAAGATGAACTTCTAGAGGCTGAAGAAGTATTTGTCACGAATTCACTACAGGAAATCGTACCGCTTACAAGAATAGAGAATTATTCTTTTTCGAGGAAAGATCATTCTGTGATCAAAAATTTACGGGGCTTATACAGTGAATATAAAGGTTACTTAAAAGCTGCTGATCAACTGGGAGGATAAAGATGCAACCAACAATTGAAGAACCCGTAATGAAAAATCACTTACTAAGTAAAATAACACCTTATAAACAAAAAACGCTTGTGATGGGAATTTTAAATATCACGCCAGATTCTTTTTCTGACGGTGGTACGTATAGCCATGTTGATGTAGCGATAAAACGTGCGCAAGAAATGATTGAGCAAGGGGCGGACATTATTGATGTCGGTGGTGAATCGACAAGACCTGGACTTCTTTCGTTTCGGAAGAAGAAGAATTAGATCGAGTCATCCCTATTATTGAAAAGCTTTCTCGTGAAATAAATGCTCCTATTTCTGTAGATACCTACAAGGCGAAGGTTGCAGACCAGGCAATATTGGCAGGAGCGAAAATAATAAATGATGTTTGGGGAGCGAAATGGGATTCAAATATGGCCGCGGTTGCAGCTAAATATCGCGTTCCAATCATTTTAATGCACAACCGAAATGATCGCAATTATACTCACTTAATGGATGATATTGTATCGGATTTAAATCAAAGTGTTCAATTGGTTAAAGAGAAGGGAGTTACGGATGAACAAATCATTTTGGATCCAGGGATTGGTTTTGCGAAAAGTCCTACCGATAATCTCACAGTGATGGCCAACCTGGAGAAAATAACCGTGCTTAAATACCCTGTATTATTAGGTACTTCTAGAAAATCTTTCATCGGTGAAGTTTTGAAGCTTCCTGTTGAAGAAAGAGTAGAAGGAACGGGTGCTACGGCATGTTTAGGAGTAGTAAAGGGTTGTGAAATAGTAAGAGTGCATGATGTTCAAGCGATAACAAGAATGGTGAAGATGATGGATGCAATGATGCAAAGAAGGGGTTAGGATAATGGACAAAATCATTTTAAAAGGGATGGAATTTTACGGCTATCACGGCGTTTTTAAGGAAGAAAATAAATTAGGGCAACGGTTTAAAGTGGATGTAAGTTTATTTATGGATTTGAGCAAAGCTGGTAAAACAGATGATCTTGATGATACCGCAAACTATGCAGATATTTATAAGACTTGCAAGAAAATCGTAGAAGGGAAACCCATGAAATTAGTCGAAGCAGTTGCTGAGAAAATTTCAACGTCCATTTTAGAGAATTTTTCAATGGTAGAACGTTGTACCATTTGCTTGTATAAGCCTGACCCGCCAATTCCTGGTCATTATCAATCTGTTGCTGTGGAGATTACACGAGGTAGAGATGATGAATAACGTAGCGTATGTTGCTTTAGGATCAAATGTTGGTGATCGTAAATATTATTTGAGTGAAGCTATCGCTCACCTGAAAGGACATCCTTCTATTATTTCTCTTCAAAAATCCTCCATATATGAAACGGAACCAGTTGGTAATATAGATCAGCAGCATTTTTTAAATATGGTCGTTAAATTAGAGACAAATTTAACCGTTTTTGAACTGTTTGAATTAACACAGAAAATAGAAAAGCTCTTAAAGGAGAGAGAGAGTAGTAAAGTGGGGACCCCGAACAATAGACCTTGACATTTTACTGTATAATGACGAAAATATTGAATCAGAGCGTTTAATTGTTCCACACCCAAGGATGATGGATCGATTATTTGTTTTAGTTCCATTACTTGAACTTAAACCTGAAAGAAAAGAGACTCTACAAAATACAATTGATTCTTTAGCTAAAGAGCAGGAAATTCAATTGTGGGAAAAATAGATATAATTGAAAGCAAAGGAGGTAGGGAAACATGTTTAAAATAGGCGATATTGAATTAAAAAATAGAGTCGTGTTGGCTCCGATGGCTGGGGTTTGTAACGCTGCTTTTCGCTTAACGGTGAAAGAGTTTGGTGCTGGCTTGGTATGTGCTGAAATGGTAAGTGACAAAGCTATTTTATATCAAAATGCAAAAACGATGGGGATGCTTTATATTGACGAACGAGAAAAACCTTTAAGTTTGCAAATATTTGGTGGAGAAAAAGAATCCCTTGTGGAAGCTGCAAAATTTGTAGAGCAAAATACAACAGCTGATATTATTGATATTAATATGGGGTGTCCTGTACCGAAAATTACAAAATGTGATGCGGGAGCGAAGTGGCTATTAGACCCAAACAAGATTTATGACATGGTTGCTTCTGTTGTAGACGCTGTAAATAAACCTGTCAC
Source organism: Bacillus carboniphilus (assembly GCF_020524035.2). Taxonomy (NCBI): domain Bacteria; kingdom Bacillati; phylum Bacillota; class Bacilli; order Caryophanales; family Bacillaceae; genus Bacillus; species Bacillus carboniphilus. The sequence goes on from NZ_CP129013.1 coordinate 2,778,295, forward strand.
AGTTAAAATGAGGACGGGTTGGGATGAAGACCATGTTTATGCTGTTGAGAATGCGATGGCGATTGAACGTGCAGGTGGAAAGGCGGTTTCTTTACATGGACGTACGCGCGTACAAATGTACGAGGGGCATGCGGACTGGAATATTATTAAAGAGGTCAAGGAAGCTGTTAATATACCTGTCATTGGAAATGGCGATGTAGAAACCCCACAAGATGCTAAGCGCATGTTAGATGAAACAGGTGTTGATGGTGTTATGATTGGAAGAGCGGCTCTAGGAAACCCGTGGATGATTTATCGAACAGTTCGTTATTTGGAAACAGGTCAATTAATAGAAGAACCAAGGGTAAGAGAAAAAATAGAAGTATGTAAAATTCACTTAGATCGCCTCATTGCTTTAAAAGGTGAAAATGTTGCGATTAGAGAAATGAGAAAACATGCTGCTTGGTATTTAAAAGGGATTAAAGGGAATGCGAGAGTAAGAAATGCCATCAATAGCTGTGAGACCAGACATGAACTTGTATCGCTTTTAGATGAGTTTGTAGAAGAAACTGAACATAAAGTCAAAGCTAGCTAGCGGATTGCTGCCGATTGATGGGCAGTTTTTCTGCTTTCATTCTAATTTGGACGTGCTTATGGTATTCTTAATGAATTAATGGTTGGATTCTATTATATAGAATGCTTTAAGAGGTTGTTCAAAATGTCATCATAAGGATTGTTGGCTTTTTGAACAGCCGCTCTATAATTTGATAAAAATGGAGTTGAGTAAAGTGCAAGAAGATATCAATCAACATGATGATTTAAATGACCAATTGCAAGTGAGAAGAGAAAAATTAAACGAACTAAAAGATTTAGGAATGGATCCGTTTGGAAAGCGGTTTGATCGGACAGATTTATCGGAACATTTAAAACAAAAGTATGATTCGTTTTCTAAAGAAGAGCTTGAAGACAAAGATATAGAAGTATCAATAGCAGGTCGAATTATGACTAAGCGAGGCAAAGGAAAAGCGGGCTTTGCTCATATTCAAGACTTACTAGGTCAAGTTCAAATTTACGTTCGTAAAGATGCAATTGGCGAGGAAGCATACGAAATTTTTAAGGCAGCGGACCTTGGTGATTACATAGGCGTTACGGGGAAGGTATTTAAAACGAAGGTTGGAGAACTTTCCATAAAAGTAACCACATACACTCTGTTATCAAAATCGTTGCGACCTTTACCTGACAAATATCACGGTTTAAAAGATATTGAACAAAGGTATCGTCAACGTTACTTAGACTTAATTATGAATCCAGAAAGCAAAGAAACCTTTATTAATAGAAGTAAAATTATTCAATCCATGCGGAGTTATTTAAATGAACATGGATATCTTGAAGTAGAAACTCCAATGATGCATTCGATTGCCGGTGGAGCATCTGCTAAACCGTTTAAAACACATCATAACGCATTAGATATTCCATTGTATATGCGTATAGCTATCGAACTTCATTTGAAAAGATTAATTGTCGGCGGTTTAGAAAAAGTATATGAGATTGGCCGCGTTTTCCGTAATGAAGGTATATCGACGAGGCATAATCCTGAATTCACCATGATTGAGCTATATGAGGCCTACGCCGATTACCAAGATATAATGAATTTAACAGAAGATTTAATAGCGTTTATTGCAAAGGATGTTTTCGGAAGCACCAAGATTCAATATGGAGAAGAAACGATAGATTTATCACCGAAATGGGCCCGAATTCATATTGTCGATGCAATTAAGCAAGAAACAGGTGTAGACTTTTGGAATGTGCATACGACAGAGGAAGCACGAACACTTGCGAACGAGCATGGTATTGAAATTGGTGAGCACATGGAATACGGTCATATTTTAAATGAGTTTTTCGAGCAAAAAGTAGAAGAAAAATTAATTCAACCTACTTTTATATATGGTCATCCAATTGAAATCTCACCGTTAGCAAAGAAAAATGATGACGACCCTCGTTTTACGGATCGCTTTGAGTTATTTATTGTAGGTCGCGAGCATGCAAATGCTTTTACAGAATTAAATGACCCAATAGATCAAAAGCAACGGTTCGAAGCTCAATTAAAAGAGCGAGAGCAAGGTAATGATGAGGCTCATATGATGGATCATGACTTTATTGAAGCTTTAGAATATGGGATGCCCCCTACGGGTGGATTAGGAATCGGTGTTGACCGGTTAGTGATGTTGTTAACAAACTCTCCATCTATTAGAGATGTACTGTTATTCCCACAAATGAGACAAAGATAAAAGTTCGATATGAGAGGTTTCCAAAAAAAGCCTAAAATAAGGGGAATGGAGAAAACCGAAAAGTTGTTCTTCATTTCCTTTTTGTGTTTTTTGGTATGGTAAGTTGTAAATATTAAAATGATTCGGAAGTGAGTTGGTTGAGGTGAACGAAATGAATAAGGGGATTATTTTTGTCGCGGTAGGTATGACCTTCTTAATGTTATCATTCGTAGTACGCGCGTCGAACGTATTATGGACAGTGTCACTCGGAACAAGTATAATATCGAATATTGCTGGTATATCAATTTTAATGCAGCATATAAAAACAACAAAAGAAAATTCTTGATTGATTAAAGTAGACTTTTCGCCATTTAGAATGATCATTTAGGATTTTCAAAGGCGGACAAGGAAATGAGTTCAATTGCATGCTCAGTATTCTCCGCCCGTTACAAATTGAAAAACAAGCTCTGTAAGGAAGAGTACACTCCTTTATTAATTGAGTTAATTTCAGATGTTTAGAGTTAAGCACTTTCTTTACACTGTAAGTAGCGAAGAAGCTTAATGTAAGTGAGGTCACTTTTCTTAGGTTAATAACAAGAATAATTAATAGAGCTTTTTTTAAATTTATAGTCTATGGCCAGGATTTTAAAAAGCTGAAAAGGGATAAATTCTTTCGTATTAATAAAAGTACCTAATCAAATAATAGGGATAAAAGGGTACTGAATAGAAAAACTGAATCCTTTTGTTCGAACAGTCTCAAAAGGATTACCTCCATTTATGAGGCGCCTTGGGTGTTCTGGTGCTTTCGAGGCACAGGAGGTTCTAGTGTCAACGTTAGTCACAGGACGTGTCTGTCCTTAGTTGACGTTCACAGAAAAAACAAAAGATGATTTTAGAAAAATATTTCAAAAAAGTATTGCACAAAATAAAAATAGGTGGTATATTATTATTCGTTGCTAAAAAACAACGAAAACTAAAAGAAAAAAAGTTCTTGACTTACATTCTAACAAGATATATACTAGGTAAGTCGCAAAAAAATGATCTTTGAAAACTAAACAAACCAAAAGCGTCAAATTTTTTTGAAACAACCATGAGTTAGCAAACTCATAAAATGATCAGATTGAATCTGACACCATTTTATCGGAGAGTTTGATCCTGGCTCAGGACGAACGCTGGCGGCGTGCCTAATACATGCAAGTCGAGCGGACTTGATGGAAAGCTTGCTTTCCATCAAGTTAGCGGCGAACGGGTGAGTAACACGTGGGCAACCTGCCTGTAAGACGGGGATAACTCCGGGAAACCGGGGCTAATACCGGATAAACCTTAAGACTACCTAGTCTAAAGTTGAAAGGTGGCTTTTAGCTATCGCTTACAGATGGGCCCGCGGCGCATTAGCTAGTTGGTGAGGTAACGGCTCACCAAGGCGACGATGCGTAGCCGACCTGAGAGGGTGATCGGCCACACTGGGACTGAGACACGGCCCAGACTCCTACGGGAGGAGGCGCAGTAGGGAATCTTCCGCAATGGACGAAAGTCTGACGGAGCAACGCCGCGTGAGTGAAGAAGGTTTTCGGATCGTAAAGGCTCTGTTGTTAGGGAAGAACAAGTATCGTTCGAATAGGGCGGTACCTTGACGGTACCTAACCAGAAAGCCACGGCTAACTACGTGCCAGCAGCCGCGGTAATACGTAGGTGGCAAGCGTTGTCCGGAATTATTGGGCGTAAAGCGCGCGCAGGCGGTTCTTTAAGTCTGATGTGAAATCTCGCGGCTCAACCGCGAGCGGTCATTGGAAACTGGGGAACTTGAGTGCAGAAGAGGAGAGTGGAATTCCACGTGTAGCGGTGAAATGCGTAGAGATGTGGAGGAACACCAGTGGCGAAGGCGACTCTCTGGTCTGTAACTGACGCTGAGGCGCGAAAGCGTGGGGAGCGAACAGGATTAGATACCCTGGTAGTCCAC
>NZ_CP129013.1:2785000-2862500 GCF_020524035.2 Bacillus carboniphilus
ACCGAAGTTCCTGATTCCACACTGCCAAGAAAAGCCTCTAACGAGGTGGGAGGTGCCCGTACCGCAAACCGACACAGGTAGGCGAGGAGAGAATCCTAAGGTGATCGAGAGAACTCTCGTTAAGGAACTCGGCAAAATGACCCCGTAACTTCGGGAGAAGGGGTGCTCTGGTAGGGTGCAAGCCCGAGAGAGCCGCAGTGAAAAGGCCCAGGCGACTGTTTAGCAAAAACACAGGTCTCTGCGAAGCCGTAAGGCGAAGTATAGGGGCTGACGCCTGCCCGGTGCTGGAAGGTTAAGGGGAGCGCTTAGCGTAAGCGAAGGTGTGAACCGAAGCCCCAGTAAACGGCGGCCGTAACTATAACGGTCCTAAGGTAGCGAAATTCCTTGTCGGGTAAGTTCCGACCCGCACGAAAGGCGCAACGATCTGGGCACTGTCTCAACGAGAGACTCGGTGAAATTATAGTACCTGTGAAGATGCAGGTTACCCGCGACAGGACGGAAAGACCCCGTGGAGCTTTACTGTAGCCTGATATTGAATGTTGGTACAGCTTGTACAGAATAGGTAGGAGCCATAGAAGCCGGAGCGCTAGCTTCGGTGGAGGCGTCTTTGGGATACTACCCTGGCTGTATTGACCTTCTAACCCGCACCCGTCATCCGGGTGGGAGACAGTGTCAGGTGGGCAGTTTGACTGGGGCGGTCGCCTCCTAAAAAGTAACGGAGGCGCCCAAAGGTTCCCTCAGAATGGTTGGAAATCATTCGTAGAGTGTAAAGGCACAAGGGAGGCGACTGCGAGACCTACAAGTCGAGCAGGGACGAAAGTCGGGCTTAGTGATCCGGTGGTTCCGCATGGAAGGGCCATCGCTCAACGGATAAAAGCTACCCCGGGGATAACAGGCTTATCTCCCCCAAGAGTCCACATCGACGGGGAGGTTTGGCACCTCGATGTCGGCTCATCGCATCCTGGGGCTGTAGTCGGTCCCAAGGGTTGGGCTGTTCGCCCATTAAAGCGGTACGCGAGCTGGGTTCAGAACGTCGTGAGACAGTTCGGTCCCTATCCGTCGTGGGCGCAGGAAATTTGAGAGGAGCTGTCCTTAGTACGAGAGGACCGGGATGGACGCACCGCTGGTGTACCAGTTGTCTTGCCAAAGGCATCGCTGGGTAGCTATGTGCGGAAGGGATAAGTGCTGAAAGCATCTAAGCATGAAGCCCCCCTCAAGATGAGATTTCCCATCTAGCAATAGAGTAAGATCCCTGAAAGATGATCAGGTTGATAGGTTCGAGGTGGACGTGTGGTGACACATGGAGCTGACGAATACTAATCGATCGAGGACTTAACCACACACATGCGATTCTTGTCACACTTCGTTATTTAGTTTTGAAAGAATGAATTTTCTTTTGAAAAAAACGCTTGATATTATCTTAAAAATAAGTATAATATATTTTGTCCCTCTAAAATGGGACAAGGGTTTTGAGAGGCAAATAGTTTGAGAAATCAACTGAGGAAACCGAGGAGCATACTCCAGTACGTGACGACGTTGACGAAAGAAGATGACAAAAAAAATGCGCCTATTCAAAAGAAACCTACATAAGAAATAAAAGGGTTTTGAGAAACAAGCAGTTTGAGGAATCAACTGAGGAAACCGAGGAGGTAACTCCAGTACGTGACGACGTTGACGAAAGAAGATGACAAAAAAATGTGCCGTTTATCAAAAGCCGTAAACCCTATGTTTGGTGACGATAGCAAAGAGGTCACACCCGTTCCCATGCCGAACACGGAAGTTAAGCTCTTTAGCGCCGATGGTAGTTGGGGGTCTCCCCCTGTGAGAGTAGGACGTTGCCAAGCATTGGAGGATTAGCTCAGCTGGGAGAGCACTTGCCTTACAAGCAAGGGGTCGGCGGTTCGATCCCGTCATCCTCCACCATTTAAAATGAAATTGTTATCTGATAATATTTAAAACAAAGACCGTAAGGTCTGGCTATATACGCCGGTGTAGCTCAACTGGTAGAGCACGACCGAATAGGCTTCATAGAGTAAGCTTCAGCATACCGACTGAACAACATCTTGAATAAACTAATAGAAGTCGGGATGACGTTTTAAGAAAGAAAAATCAAATAATAGTTCACTTTTTATACGCCGGTGTAGCTCAATTGGTAGAGCAACTGACTTGTAATCAGTAGGTTGGGGGTTCAAGTCCTCTTGCCGGCACCACGAGTTTTTTTAGAGCCATTAGCTCAGTTGGTAGAGCATCTGACTTTTAATCAGAGGGTCGAAGGTTCGAGTCCTTCATGGCTCACCATTTTGAATTTCGCGGGTGTGGCGGAACTGGCAGACGCGCTAGACTTAGGATCTAGTGTCCTTGTGACGTGGGGGTTCGACTCCCTTCACCCGCATTATGATACGCGGAAGTAGTTCAGTGGTAGAACACCACCTTGCCAAGGTGGGGGTCGCGGGTTCGAATCCCGTCTTCCGCTCCAAGATCATTCCCCATGCCGGGGTGGTGGAATTGGCAGACACACAGGACTTAAAATCCTGCGGTAGGTGACTACCGTGCCGGTTCAAGTCCGGCCCTCGGCACCATTTAGCGCCCGTAGCTCAATTGGATAGAGCGTTTGACTACGGATCAAAAGGTTAGGGGTTCGACTCCTCTCGGGCGCGCCATTAGCGGGAAGTAGCTCAGCTTGGTAGAGCACATGGTTTGGGACCATGGGGTCGCAGGTTCGAATCCTGTCTTCCCGACCATGATTAAATTATATAATGGGGCCTTAGCTCAGCTGGGAGAGCGCCTGCCTTGCACGCAGGAGGTCAGCGGTTCGATCCCGCTAGGCTCCACCAAAAATGATCTTTGAAAACTAAACAAACCAAAAGCGTCAAATTTTTTTGAAACAACCATGAGTTAGCAAACTCATAAAATGATCAGATTGAATCTGACACCATTTTATCGGAGAGTTTGATCCTGGCTCAGGACGAACGCTGGCGGCGTGCCTAATACATGCAAGTCGAGCGGACTTGATGGAAAGCTTGCTTTCCATCAAGTTAGCGGCGAACGGGTGAGTAACACGTGGGCAACCTGCCTGTAAGACGGGGATAACTCCGGGAAACCGGGGCTAATACCGGATAAACCTTAAGACTACCTAGTCTAAAGTTGAAAGGTGGCTTTTAGCTATCGCTTACAGATGGGCCGCGGCGCATTAGCTAGTTGGTGAGGTAACGGCTCACCAAGGCGACGATGCGTAGCCGACCTGAGAGGGTGATCGGCCACACTGGGACTGAGACACGGCCCAGACTCCTACGGGAGGCAGCAGTAGGGAATCTTCCGCAATGGACGAAAGTCTGACGGAGCAACGCCGCGTGAGTGAAGAAGGTTTTCGGATCGTAAAGCTCTGTTGTTAGGGAAGAACAAGTATCGTTCGAATAGGGCGGTACCTTGACGGTACCTAACCAGAAAGCCACGGCTAACTACGTGCCAGCAGCCGCGGTAATACGTAGGTGGCAAGCGTTGTCCGGAATTATTGGGCGTAAAGCGCGCGCAGGCGGTTCTTTAAGTCTGATGTGAAATCTCGCGGCTCAACCGCGAGCGGTCATTGGAAACTGGGGAACTTGAGTGCAGAAGAGGAGAGTGGAATTCCACGTGTAGCGGTGAAATGCGTAGAGATGTGGAGGAACACCAGTGGCGAAGGCGACTCTCTGGTCTGTAACTGACGCTGAGGCGCGAAAGCGTGGGGAGCGAACAGGATTAGATACCCTGGTAGTCCACGCCGTAAACGATGAGTGCTAAGTGTTAGAGGGTTTCCGCCCTTTAGTCTTTGCGACAAACGCATTAAGCACTCCGCCTGGGGAGTACGGTCGCAAGACTGAAACTCAAAGGAATTGACGGGGACCCGCACAAGCGGTGGAGCATGTGGTTTAATTCGAAGCAACGCGAAGAACCTTACCAGGTCTTGACATCCTTCGCTACTTCTAGAGATAGAAGGTTCCCTTTCGGGGGACGAAGTGACAGGTGGTGCATGGTTGTCGTCAGCTCGTGTCGTGAGATGTTGGGTTAAGTCCCGCAACGAGCGCAACCCTTGATCTTAGTTGCCAGCATTCAGTTGGGCACTCTAAGGTGACTGCCGGTGACAAACCGGAGGAAGGTGGGGATGACGTCAAATCATCATGCCCCTTATGACCTGGGCTACACACGTGCTACAATGGATGGAACAAAGGGCAGCGAAGCTGCAAAGTGAAGCCAATCCCAAAAATCCATTCTCAGTTCGGATTGTAGGCTGCAACTCGCCTACATGAAGCCGGAATCGCTAGTAATCGCGGATCAGCATGCCGCGGTGAATACGTTCCCGGGTCTTGTACACACCGCCCGTCACACCACGAGAGTTTGTAACACCCGAAGTCGGTAGGGTAACCCTTTTAGGGAGCCAGCCGCCTAAGGTGGGACAGATGATTGGGGTGAAGTCGTAACAAGGTAGCCGTATCGGAAGGTGCGGCTGGATCACCTCCTTTCTAAGGAAAACTGTCTCTTTCGAGACAAAAACGTAAGGACGCTTCTTGGTTTGTTTAGTTTTGAGAGATCATCTCTCAAACAGAAAGACTTCGTTCTTTGAAAATTAAATAACGAAATGACAAGACATCAAAATTGTGATTTATGACTTTTAAAGTCGATGTAATAAATTCTAACGGTTAAGTTAGAAAGAGCGCACGGTGGATGCCTTGGCACTAGGAGCCGATGAAGGACGGGACTAACGCCGAAACGCTTCGGGGGGAGCCTGTAAGTAAGCTTTGATCCGGAGATATCCGAATGGGGAAACCCCCTACTCGTAATGGAGTAGGATCCATATCTGAATACATAGGATATGGAAGGCACACCCGGGGAACTGAAACATCTAAGTACCCGGAGGAGAGGAAAGCAAATGCGATTTCCTGAGTAGCGGCGAGCGAAACGGAATTAGCCCAAACCAAGAGGTTTCCTCTTGGGGTTGTAGGACACTCTATACGGAGTTACAAAGGAATGAGATAGATGAAGAGGTCTGGAAAGGCCCATCAGAGAAGGTAACAATCCTGTAGTCAAAATCTCATTCTCTCCAGAGTGGATCCTGAGTACGGCGGGACACGAGGAATCCTGCCGGAAGCAGGGAGGACCATCTCCCAAGGCTAAATACTCCCTAGTGACCGATAGTGAACCAGTACCGTGAGGGAAAGGTGAAAAGCACCCCTGGCGGGGAGTGAAAGAGATCCTGAAACCGTGTGCTTACAAGTAGTCAGAGCCCGTTAACGGGTGATGGCGTGCCTTTTGTAGAATGAACCGGCGAGTTACGATCCTATGCAAGGTTAAGCTGATAAGGCGGAGCCGTAGCGAAAGCGAGTCTTAAGTAGGGCGAATAGAGTATAGGGTCGTAGACCCGAAACCAGGTGATCTACCCATGTCCAGGGTGAAGTTCAGGTAACACTGAATGGAGGCCCGAACCCACGCACGTTGAAAAGTGCGGGGATGAGGTGTGGGTAGCGGAGAAATTCCAATCGAACTTGGAGATAGCTGGTTCTCTCCGAAATAGCTTTAGGGCTAGCCTCAAGATGAGAGTTATGGAGGTAGAGCACTGATTGGACTAGGGGCCCTCATCGGGTTACCGAATTCAGTCAAACTCCGAATGCCAGAAACTTATTCTTGGGAGTCAGACTGCGAGTGATAAGATCCGTAGTCAAGAGGAAACAGCCCAGACCGCCAGCTAAGGTCCCAAAGTATACGTTAAGTGGAAAAGGATGTGGAGTTGCTTAGACAACCAGGATGTTGGCTTAGAAGCAGCCACCATTTAAAGAGTGCGTAATAGCTCACTGGTCGAGTGACTCTGCGCCGAAAATGTACCGGGGCTAAACGTATCACCGAAGGCGCGGACTGTTCCGTATGGAACAGTGGTAGGAGAGCGTTCTAAGGGCGGTGAAGCCAGACCGGAAGGACTGGTGGAGCGCTTAGAAGTGAGAATGCCGGTATGAGTAGCGAAAGAGGGGTAAGAATCCCTCCACCGAATGCCTAAGGTTTCCTGAGGAAGGCTCGTCCGCTCAGGGTTAGTCGGGACCTAAGCCGAGGCCGAAAGGCGTAGGCGATGGACAACAGGTTGATATTCCTGTACCACCTCCCCACCATTTGAGTGATGGGGGGACGCAGGAGGATAGGGTAAGCGCGGCACTGGATCGCCGCGTCCAAGCAGGTAGGCTGATGAGTAGGCAAATCCGCTCATCATGAAGGCTATTTGTGATGGCGAGGGAAATAGAGTACCGAAGTTCCTGATTCCACACTGCCAAGAAAAGCCTCTAACGAGGTGGGAGGTGCCCGTACCGCAAACCGACACAGGTAGGCGAGGAGAGAATCCTAAGGTGATCGAGAGAACTCTCGTTAAGGAACTCGGCAAAATGACCCCGTAACTTCGGGAGAAGGGGTGCTCTGGTAGGGTGCAAGCCCGAGAGAGCCGCAGTGAAAAGGCCCAGGCGACTGTTTAGCAAAAACACAGGTCTCTGCGAAGCCGTAAGGCGAAGTATAGGGGCTGACGCCTGCCCGGTGCTGGAAGGTTAAGGGGAGCGCTTAGCGTAAGCGAAGGTGTGAACCGAAGCCCCAGTAAACGGCGGCCGTAACTATAACGGTCCTAAGGTAGCGAAATTCCTTGTCGGGTAAGTTCCGACCCGCACGAAAGGCGCAACGATCTGGGCACTGTCTCAACGAGAGACTCGGTGAAATTATAGTACCTGTGAAGATGCAGGTTACCCGCGACAGGACGGAAAGACCCCGTGGAGCTTTACTGTAGCCTGATATTGAATGTTGGTACAGCTTGTACAGAATAGGTAGGAGCCATAGAAGCCGGAGCGCTAGCTTCGGTGGAGGCGTCTTTGGGATACTACCCTGGCTGTATTGACCTTCTAACCCGCACCCGTCATCCGGGTGGGAGACAGTGTCAGGTGGGCAGTTTGACTGGGGCGGTCGCCTCCTAAAAAGTAACGGAGGCGCCCAAAGGTTCCCTCAGAATGGTTGGAAATCATTCGTAGAGTGTAAAGGCACAAGGGAGTTGACTGCGAGACCTACAAGTCGAGCAGGGACGAAAGTCGGGCTTAGTGATCCGGTGGTTCCGCATGGAAGGGCCATCGCTCAACGGATAAAAGCTACCCCGGGGATAACAGGCTTATCTCCCCCAAGAGTCCACATCGACGGGGAGGTTTGGCACCTCGATGTCGGCTCATCGCATCCTGGGGCTGTAGTCGGTCCCAAGGGTTGGGCTGTTCGCCCATTAAAGCGGTACGCGAGCTGGGTTCAGAACGTCGTGAGACAGTTCGGTCCCTATCCGTCGTGGGCGCAGGAAATTTGAGAGGAGCTGTCCTTAGTACGAGAGGACCGGGATGGACGCACCGCTGGTGTACCAGTTGTCTTGCCAAAGGCATCGCTGGGTAGCTATGTGCGGAAGGGATAAGTGCTGAAAGCATCTAAGCATGAAGCCCCCCTCAAGATGAGATTTCCCATCTAGCAATAGAGTAAGATCCCTGAAAGATGATCAGGTTGATAGGTTCGAGGTGGACGTGTGGTGACACATGGAGCTGACGAATACTAATCGATCGAGGACTTAACCACACACATGCGATTCTTGTCACCCTTCGTTATTTAGTTTTGAAAGAATGAATTTTCTTTCAAACATAGCCTGGTAATAAGGGCAAAGAGGCCACACCCGTTCCCATGCCGAACACGGAAGTTAAGCTCTTTAGCGCCGATGGTAGTTGGGGGTCTCCCCCTGTGAGAGTAGGACGTTGCCAGGCAAAAATAAAAACCACTAATAACTTAACTGTTGTTAGTGGTTTTTTGTATTTATATTTTAAAGAAGTAAAAAATCTGTCCTTATTTGGAAGGTGCTTTCGAAGCACACGCCTCTAGGGTGGAGGTGGATCTATGTTGGCTACAGTACGTCGATGAAAAGGATGTTCTAGCATCAACGTTTCCACAGGACGTGTCTGTACTTAGCCCGAATTCCAATGTATGTGTCGCTAGACGGACTCATGCCTCTTTCTTGTATGGGGAACTTCATATTTATTTCACCTCAAAAAATTATCGCTATTAAAAAAGTAATGCTCCTACTATGTACAATTAATCTATTGTTTTATTTTCAGGGAAATAGAACTTAACAATCAAAATAAAACGATTGTTATAACAATGTTTAAGAGCAAAACAAGAAAGCAAAAGCTGACGATATAAAATAAGATAGAAAGGCGTTTCTTTAATATCTTCTTTTGTTGCTTATTAATAAATAGCTAGCCCTCCTCACTAAAAAAGAAATCCTTTTTCTTTAAGGATACATTTAAAACTAAGCCAAAACCGATCATTGTAGTAAGAATCGAACTTCCTCCATAACTCATTAGCGGAAGAGGAATTCCTGTTATTGGAATTAATCCAATGACCATCCCAATGTTTTGAAATACGTGGAACGAAATTAACGACATCATACCAATGCATATGAGTGACTCAAATAATTTGTCTTTGTTTTTTACAAAGATGAACACCATTCTAAAAATAATCAAAAAATATAATGAAATTAATAAGCTAGCACCTAAAAATCCAAACTCTTCTGCTACTATTGCGAAAATAAAATCAGTATGGGATTCTGGGACTTTGACTTGATTATTATCAAATCCAACCCCATTCATCATGCCTGAACCAACCGCTAAAATAGACTGCTTTAATTGATATCCAATACCTTGGGCATACGAAAAAGGATCTAACCAGGAATAAATTCGATTTAACTGATATTCATCAAAAACTTTTAGTAACAGCTGTGGATTAATCAGAAAGATACCTGTAAGTGAAGCAATAATAATTATTCCCGAGATAAAAATTAACAAGTCAATTCTCCAATTTATAGATAAAAAGATCATACCAAGAGTTATAATAACCATGACTAAAGACGTGCCAAAATCATTCTGTAAATAAGTTAAAGATATAGGTATTAATGATAGAACTCCGATTTTTAGCATGAGCTTATATTCGCTAGCTAAGATTGTCATTGAGTGGTTTTCTCTATGGCGTGCTATTACATAAGAGAGCATTAAGATTAAAAAGATTTTCATAAACTCTGATGGTTGAATCGATCCTATCCCTTTAATAACAAACCATGATTTTGCCCCATTCCTTACAGGAGCAATTGTATTAGGAGCTAATAAAACACTAATTAACATTAATATGCCAATTATATAGGCGATTGGTGTCAATTTCATAACTGCTTCAAAATCAAAATAAAAAATACACAATACAATGATTAGTCCAATAATGAACCAGGCTATTTGCTTCAATAAGTACTCATCTTTAATTAACGCATTTTGTTGAGCACTGTACATACATATACAGCTAAATATCATAAGTAAAAAGATATAAAAGAAAAGGTTATAATCAAAGTTATTTTTATGTTTAGTCAAATTAATCACCATAATATGTTTTGTAAATGCATTCTTCCCTATGTGATTGTATAACAAAGGTGAATAACATTAATTACAATATTGGAACAATCAATAATTTTTTACAAATGTATTCAAGTGAAGACTTTTAAGAATTTTGGATCTGAGTCAAATTTTCGGACACAAAAAAGTTAGTTCACTTTAATACCTATGCTCGAAGAAAACTTGTTTTATTTTGACGCTTGACAGGGTCCCTCCGCGGGCGTGATTCTGTTGCCGAGAAACCAGATGCTCCGACATCGGCATCGCCAAAGGAGGCTATCATGCCCGCTACTCCCTATAAAGCTTGATTCACACATGTTAGAGAGTCGCTATGCGCATGCCCGAATGCTGTCTTCTACTTCTTGTGGAGTTCGATACCCGATACTTCCATGGATTCTTTTTCGATTGTACCAGCCTTCAATATATTGAAATAAAGCCATGTTAGCCGATTGATAGTTCAGGTATTTAACTTGATGGACTTCTTCTTTTTTCAAAATGGCGTGAAATGATTCAATACAAGCATTATCATATGGGCAACCTTTACGGCTAAATGAATGTTTGATCCCCTTGGAACGGATGGATTCTGCAAATTCTTCACTTGTATATTGAGAGCCTAAATCCGAATGAAAGATGAGCTCCTTTTTAGGAGATTGCGTTTCATACGCATGATTCAGTGCTTTTATCACTAGGTCTGTCGTCATCGTTTTTGAAAAGGCATAACCTATGATTTTCTTAGAATGTAAATCCATCACTGAAGCTAAGTAGCACCAACCATCTTTAATCGTATGGATATACGTAATATCTCCCACCCATTTTTCATTAATCGTTGTGGTGGTAAAGTCTCGGTTTAATAAGTTTCCTTGTTCTGTTACTTGGTGCTGACTAGTATAAGGGCGATATTTCCTTTGTATAATGGAGCGGATTCCAACTTTTTTCATTAGCCTTTGAACTCTTTTTAGACTCACGGAAAATCCTTTTTTTTTTCGAGTTCCATATGAATTTTGGGTGCTCCGTACCGTTTTTTACTATCTGTATGAATTTCTATCATTTCTTTGGTTAGTTCCTTGTTCTCACGATCACGATTAGACTCTGTTTCATGTAGTGATTGATAATACGTACTTCTTGGAATATCTAAGACTTCACACAGTGCTTGTATAGGGTGTTGATCTTTATACTTTTCAATCGTAGCGGCTAACTCAGTTTTACTTACTTTTTCGCGAATATGGCCATAGCCTTTTTTAATATTTCATTCTCCTCCTGAAGGCGGCGCATTTGTTTTTTTAATTGGATTAAATCGTCCGTCGTAACGGTCGAACCATCTTCTAAATCGATTGGAGAGAATCGTTTAATCCATTTATAAATCGTTACTTCAGACACGCCATATTCGCTACTTAGATTGCTTACTGAGTTGCCAGAATGATAAAGATTAACCACCGTTTTTTTGAAGTCTTCATTGAATTTTTTATTAACACCTTGGTTACCCATCAAGGACACATCCTTTCGTTTTTTATTATAGTCAATAATTAGAAAGCTTAACTAAGGTGTGTCCATGAAACTATACTAGCATCCTTTGTTAAGACTAATTGTCGATAGAAATGATCATAATAAAAAAAGAGAAATAAAAATGTACATATAACCAGTGTTAATTAGTTGAAATTTTATTTGGAAGTGTCTATAGTAAAGATAAGGTCAAATATAGTCAAAGTCAATTGAAGGAGGGGGCTATGAGAAACATATCTGATATAATTGAACAATATTTGAAAAATGTTCTAGACACTAGTGGGAAAGAAATTGTTGAAATTAAGCGAAGTGAAATAGCGGAGCGTTTTCAATGTGTGCCCTCTCAAATCAATTATGTGATCAATACACGTTTTACTGTTGAAAAAGGGTATTTAGTTGAAAGTAAACGTGGTGTGGGGGAGGGTATATCCGTATTATTAAAGTGAAAGCACACGATCATGCCCACTTGCTATCACAACTTATTGACTTAATAGGTAACCATTTAACACAGGCAGCAGCTGAGAATATCATATTAAGAATGATTGAAGAAAAAGTGGTTACAGAAAGAGAAGCAAGACTTATGCTTAGCGTTATTGATCGATCTGTTCTATACTTGGGTATTCCTGAACGAGATGAGGCTTCGTTCTCGTATTATGAAGGCGATGCTTCATTCACTGAAATATAAATAAATGGGGTGATTTTAAATGGTTTGTCAAGAATGTAAAGAGAGACCTGCCACCTTGCATTTCACAAAAATTATAAACGGGGAGAAAACCGAAATCCACTTGTGTGAAAAGTGCGCACAAGAAAATTCTAATTTTTCCTCTATAAACAACAATGCGGGCTTTACGATTCACAATTTGCTTAGTGGTTTTTTGAACAATAACAATATGGAAATTAATCCTGTCTTTCAAGAAAAACAAGTAACAAAGTGTGAAAAGTGTAACTTAACCTTTGCACAGTTCCAAAAAGTCGGTCGTTTTGGATGTTCAAACTGCTACAAAACATTTGCGGATCAAATTCATCCAATGTTAAGAAGGGTTCATAGTGGCAATACTGTCCATGCAGGAAAGCTACCAAAAAGACTAGGTGGCAATTTAAAATTGAAGAAACAGTTAACATCCTTGAAAGAGCAGTTAAAACAGTTGATTTCAACAGAACAATTTGAAAAAGCTTCAGAAGTGAGAGATGAAATTCGTTCCCTAGAAGCAAGAATGAACAAGGGGGAATATTAAATGTCATTAAAAAAATTCATGAGTCAAGCAATGAGTGCCTGGATGAGTAACGAAGGACCTAACAGTGATATTGTGATGAGTAGCAGAATTAGATTAGCAAGGAATTTAGAGCCTTATAAGTTTCCAATCATTTCGAATGGAGACGGGGAGAAAGTAATAAATGATATTGAAGAAAAAATTGTTCCTAAACCCTTTCAAGGTAAAAAGTTAGAAATATTAAAAATGAGTGATTTAAAGCCAATTGAAAAAAAGGGTGCTGATGGAAAAACACTTAATTAGTCCTTATTTGATAGAAGACCATGCGCATAGCGCGTGTTTATTATCCGAAGAAGAAGAAATTAGCATCATGGTAAATGAAGAAGATCATATTCGTATTCAATGTCTTTTCCCAGGTTTTCAGTTACAAGAAGCATTAAACATGGCAAATGACTTAGATGATTGGATTGAAGAGGAAGTAGCCTATGCTTTTGATGAACAGAAAGGGTATTTAACGAGCTGCCCTACAAACGTAGGGACCGGTCTTAGAGCTTCTGTCATGATGCATCTTCCAGCGTTAGTCATGACAAAACAAATCAATCGAATTATTCCTGCTATCAACCAATTAGGGTTAGTTGTTAGAGGGATTTACGGAGAAGGAAGTCAAGCATTAGGAAATATCTTTCAAGTATCAAACCAATTAACGTTGGGGAAATCAGAGGAAGATATTGTAGATGACTTGAAAAGTGTAGTCGACCAATTAATTACACAAGAAAGATCAGCAAGAGAGGCTTTATATAAAACATCAAAACTACAGTTAGAAGATCGCATCTTTCGTTCATATGGTATTTTGGCAAATAGTCGTATTATTGAATCTAAAGAAACGGCCAATCGCTTATCAGATGTTAGACTAGGCATTGATTTAGGGATTATAAAAAATATGTCTAGAAATATAATGAATGAACTCATGGTGTTAACTCAACCAGGATTCTTGCGCAATATGCAGGAGGAACATTAACGTCTGATGAAAGAGATATAAGAAGAGCAACATTAATAAGAGAAAGATTAGCATTTGATAAAGAAATGGAGGATGATGAAAAATGATGTTTGGTAGATTTACTGAGCGAGCTCAAAAAGTATTAGCATTAGCGCAAGAGGAAGCTGTCCGTTTAGGTCATAATAATATTGGTACGGAACATGTATTATTAGGTTTAGTACGTGAAGGTGATGGCATTGCTGCAAAGGCACTAGACGCACTGGGTTTAAGCAATGAAAAGATTCAGTCAGAAGTTGAGAACTTAATTGGTAAAGGCGAGCAAGGGTCGCAAACCATTCACTATACACCTAGAGCTAAAAAAGTAATTGAGTTATCAATGGATGAGGCAAGAAAATTAGGTCACTCATATGTTGGTACTGAACATATTTTATTAGGACTTATTCGTGAAGGGGAAGGGGTAGCCTGCAAGAGTTTTGAACAATTTAGGAGTAAGTCTCAACAAAGCACGTCAACAAGTGTTACAACTTTTAGGGAGTAATGAGTCATCTAGTTCTCATCAAGGTGGCGCAATGAATAGTGCGAACACACCAACATTAGATAGTCTGGCAAGAGATTTGACCGTTATTGCAAGAGAGGGAACGCTTGATCCTGTTATTGGAAGAAGTAAAGAGATTCAGCGTGTAATAGAAGTGTTAAGTAGACGTACAAAAAATAACCCTGTTCTTATTGGAGAGCCAGGAGTAGGGAAAACAGCTATTGCAGAAGGGTTAGCACAACAAATTGTTCAAAACGAAGTCCCAGAAATTTTACGAGATAAGCGTGTAATGACACTTGATATGGGTACGGTCGTTGCAGGAACGAAGTATCGAGGAGAATTTGAAGATCGTTTGAAAAAAGTAATGGATGAAATTCGTCAAGCGGGCAACATTATTTTATTTATTGATGAACTTCATACCTTAATTGGAGCTGGGGGTGCAGAAGGAGCGATTGATGCATCTAACATTTTAAAACCAGCTTTAGCTAGAGGAGAGCTTCAATGCATCGGCGCAACGACTCTTGATGAATACCGTAAATATATAGAAAAGGATGCTGCGCTAGAGAGAAGGTTTCAACCAATCCAAGTAAATGAACCGACTGCGGAAGAAAGTATTCAAATATTAAATGGATTACGTGATCGTTATGAAGCACATCACCGAGTAACGATTACAGATGAAGCGATTGAAGCGGCTGTTAAGTTGTCAGATCGGTATATTTCTGATCGCTATTTGCCAGATAAAGCAATTGATCTCATTGATGAAGCTGGATCAAAAGTAAGGTTAAGATCTTTCACAACTCCACCAAACTTAAAAGAGCTTGAGCAAGATTTAGAAGAAGTGAGAAAAGAAAAAGATGCTGCCGTTCAAAGTCAAGAGTTCGAAAAAGCGGCATCACTTCGAGACTCTGAGCAACGTTTACGTGAAAAATTAGAAGCAACGAAAAAAACGTGGAAACAGAAGCAGGGACAAGAAAATAGTGAAGTGACAATTGATGATATTGCGATTGTCGTATCAAACTGGACGGGAGTACCTGTATCAAAACTTGCTCAAACCGAAACAGATAAATTATTGAAACTAGAGGAGATCCTTCATTCAAGAGTAATTGGTCAGGATGAAGCTGTAGAAGCTGTTTCAAAAGCAGTTCGCCGTGCACGAGCAGGTCTAAAAGATCCAAAACGTCCAATAGGATCGTTCATATTCCTTGGACCAACAGGAGTAGGTAAGACAGAGCTTGCTAGAGCCCTTGCCGAATCCATGTTTGGTGATGAAGATGCGATGATTCGAATTGATATGTCTGAATATATGGAGAAACATTCAACTTCTCGTCTTGTAGGGTCACCTCCAGGTTATGTTGGTCATGAAGAAGGAGGACAATTAACTGAAAAGGTGCGTAGAAAACCTTATTCAGTTGTGTTATTAGATGAAGTTGAAAAGGCACATCCGGATGTCTTTAATATTCTCTTGCAAGTTTTAGAAGATGGACGTTTAACAGATTCAAAAGGACGTTCGGTAGACTTTAGAAATACTATTGTAATTATGACATCCAATGTAGGAGCGAGTGAGCTGAAAAGAAATAAATATGTTGGATTTAACGTTCAAGATGACTCACAAAATTATAAAGATATGAAAGATAAGGTGATGGGAGAATTAAAACGTGCTTTCAGACCTGAATTCTTGAACAGAATAGACGAAATCATTGTCTTCCATTCACTTGAGAAAAAACACTTAAAGGAAATTACAACGTTAATGGTCGAGCAACTAGCGAAGAGATTGCTGGAACAAGACTTGCAAATTTCTTTAACAGATGAGGCGAAGGAAAAACTGTGTGAAGTTGGCTATGACGTTGAATACGGAGCAAGACCATTGCGTAGATCCATTCAGAAAAATGTCGAGGATCGTTTATCAGAAGAGCTACTAAAAGGGACAATTAAAAAAGGGAAACAAATTGTGATTGATATTGAAGGTGATGATTTTGTTGTGAAATCACCTGAGACAGTGAAGTGATTTTTTTTAAAAAAGTTAAGAGCTCTACCAACTTTGGTAGGGCTCTTTTAAAAATAATCGCTTGCGCTTTTCGTAAAAGTGCGTGTTCAAAAAGTAGGGGGAAAAGTGCCGAGAAGAACGAGGCGACTAGTTAAAGGATCACAGGCTAAGTTCAGCCACGTCGCGAGAGCAACGCCTGCGCTAGCCCGTCCTGGGCATCGAAGCACCACAGTGTACGTTAAGGAAAAGGATCACGAGCTAAAGGAGGAACGTCAACTAACAGCGGTCACGTCCTGTGACCAACGCTTGCGCTAGCACATCGTGTGCATTGCCATCCTAGGGACAACGCTCGTGCTAGCCAATCCTGGCGTCGGAGCTTGGAATAGCGAGACAACAAAGTTATTCGACAACAATTTTTCATGACTTTTTGAACAACCTCTAAAAGGTAAAAATGTATAAACTCTGTACTTAATGGGAAGGTGCTTTCATTGTTGTATAGCTTAAGACTCTACACCGGAGACGCCTAGAGGAATTAGGTTCACAGGACGTGGGTTTAATTAGTTGATGTTCCTTATACATGTGGTCATTAATCGTGCGCGTACGCTTTCTTAATAATTGTATGAATATTACAATGTGATAAAAATACAATATAATAGCCCACAATTTTCAAAGGTTTAGAAAACCTCTTTTTCCTCTCGTATAGTATAATCCTATACAATAACTCCAAATTCATATATTAATTAATATTGACCTTTAAAGAAATGAGGAACAACGGATGGCGAAGACGAAAGTTAAATTTATATGTCAATCATGTGGGTATGAATCTGCAAAATGGATGGGGAAATGTCCTGGTTGTGGGCAATGGAACTCAATGGTTGAAGAAAAAATAAAAACCAATAAAACGAATCGCGGGGTGTTTCAACATTCCGATAATATAAAGCTTAGTAAGCCTACCTCAATTATGACGATTGAAACAAAAGAAGAACCTAGAATTAATACAACCATAAATGAGTTAAATCGAGTTTTAGGTGGAGGGATTGTAAATGGATCACTCGTACTAATTGGCGGTGACCCAGGAATCGGGAAATCGACCTTATTACTTCAGGCATGTGCAAGACTTTCTGAAACGGAAAAAAAGGTACTTTATGTTTCAGGAGAAGAGTCTGTCAAACAAACTAAGCTTAGGGCCAATCGTTTATCGATAGCAACAAAAAACTTGTTTATTCTAGCAGAAACAGATTTAGAAAATATCACTAAAGTGATTCATGAAATGAATCCAGATTTTATTGTGATTGACTCCATTCAAACGATTTATCATAACCAAGTAACTTCAGCTCCAGGAAGTGTTTCACAAGTTCGAGAATGTACAGGCGAACTAATGAGAATTGCGAAAACGAACGGAGTTCCGATCTTTATCGTTGGACACGTGACGAAGGAAGGATCCATTGCAGGCCCAAGGCTTTTAGAACATATGGTGGATACAGTTTTATATTTTGAAGGAGAAAGGCATCATACTTTTCGTATTTTACGAGCAGTCAAGAACCGTTTTGGGTCAACAAATGAAATGGGTATTTTCGAAATGAAAGAAACGGGATTAGAGGAAGTTCTTAATCCTTCGGAAATTTTTCTCGAGGAGCGTTCACAAGGTGCAGCTGGTTCTGCCGTTGTGGCTTCAATGGAAGGTACTAGACCTGTATTAGTTGAAATTCAGGCATTAATCGCGCCCACTAGTTATGGTAACCCAAGAAGGATGGCGACGGGATTAGATCATAATCGAGTCTCTTTACTGATGGCTGTATTAGAAAAACGAGTAGGACTCTTACTACAAAATCAAGATGCTTATTTGAAAGTTGCCGGTGGAGTCAAACTGGATGAACCAGCAGTTGATTTAGCAGTTGCTATTAGTATCGCATCAAGCTTTAAAGATCTTCCTACAAGGTCTACAGATGTCTTTTTTGGTGAAGTAGGATTAACGGGTGAGATCAGGCGTGTATCTAGGGTTGAACAACGTGTGCAAGAAGCTGTGAAGCTAGGCTTTAAAAGAATTATTTTACCTAAGGCAAATATAGGAGGATGGACAAAACCAGCAGAGGTTGAAGTTATAGGAGTTGTTAATATTTCAGAAGCTCTATCCCATGCGCTAGGAGGATAGGAAATGACAAAAAAATCAATGAACTTGGAAGGCGTATTAAAGATGATCGCACCAGGTACACCTTTGAGAGAGGGAATTGATAATATTTTACGGGCTAATACGGGTGGGTTAATTGTGATTGGATACAAAGAATCGGTGAAAGGCATAGTGGAAGGAGGGTTTTATATTAACGCTCCTTTCTCACCGGCCTATATATACGAATTAGCCAAGATGGACGGTGCGCTAATATTAAATGATAGTGCAAGCAAAATACTGTTTGCAAATGTCCAATTAACTCCTAATGCTGCTGTTTCATCTAGTGAGACGGGAATGCGTCATCGAACGGCTGAGCGTGTTGCTAAACAAACAGGAGGTTTAGTTATTGCTGTATCACAAAGAAGAAATGTCATTACGTTATATTTTGGTGAACAGCGTTATGTACTCGGTGATTTAGGTGTTGTTTTAACCAAGGCCAATCAGGCTATTCAAACGATGGAGAAGTATCGATTACTCTTGATGGAGCCATCAGACACATAACGAGTCTTGAGTTTGACGGCCTTGTAACGTACGAAGAGGTGTTACAAGTTCTGCATAGAGTTGAAATGGTCTTGAAAATTAAATTAGAGATGAAACTATATATGCACGAGTTAGGCTGCGAGGGTAAGCTCATTAAAATGCAAATGGATGAGCTCTTACTAAATATTGAAAAAGAAGCTTCTTTAGTTGTGAAAGACTATAGTTTCGAAATGATCAATCAACCCCAGGAAGTTATCGAGCAACTACAACAATTATCCAATGCAGAGTTATTAGATGATACCGTTTTATTAAAGAAGCTTGGATATGACCAAGATATTAATAAAGAAGAAATGGTCATCCCTAGAGGGTACCGAATTTTAAGCAAAATACCTAGAATACCCTTTTCTGTAATGGATAATGTCGTTCGAACTTTTGGTAATTTAAAGAATATTAAGCGCTCATCTGTATCACAATTAGATGAGGTCGAAGGAATAGGGGCTGTTAGGGCGAAGAAAATAAAAGAAAGTTTAAAAAGGTTAGAACAACAGTATACAATAGATAGCAAATTTTAAAAAACAATGTATATTTGTGCTATAATAGGTGAACACTAATGATTGTTTTAGAAATACTCATAATGACTTGTCTACTGGTTGATGTGGAATTATTATTGAGATGTTCGTCGAAGTAAAAATGCTTTCATTATACCTTTTTTTGCAAATCAGTATCAATCAGGTTACAATTCATTAAAACATAATTTCACATCGTTTGTTTTTGGTAAATACGTTTATAATGATTAAGAGGAGGTGAAGGTATGCTTAAAAGAAGTATACAGGTGATTTTCTTATTATTAGGAGGTACTCTTGGAATCTTTTTTATCCCGCACTTATTACGTTTATTTAATTTAACAGACATACCTTTTATTAATACACCGTATGTGACTGCTATTTTAGGAGCTATTATATTTTATGCCTTAACCTTTTTATTTGTTGATCAAATTGTTCGATGGATCAATAGTATTGAGGAATTACTTGTTAAAAAACCAATAACCGATATTTTATTTGGTAGTTTAGGGTTAGTAATTGGACTCATCATTGCCTATTTATTAGGAATTCCGATAAAAGAACTACCGTACGCGCCATTTAATTCAATCATTCCGATCTTTTTAACCGTGTTATTAGGTTATTTAGGGTTTCAGATCGGTCATAAGAAAAAAGATGAATTACAAAATTTATTCTCGGTGCCTAATAAAAATCGAAACAAAAAAGATCTAGAAAACGAGGATGAACCATCTTCGAGTAATCGATTAAAAATATTAGATACTAGTGTGATAATTGATGGTCGTATTGCGGATATTTGTCAAACAGGCTTTTTAGAAGGGACGATTGTTATTCCGCAATTTGTTTTAGAAGAACTTCAGCATATTGCTGATAGCTCAGATGTCCTTAAAAGGAATAGGGGACGAAGAGGATTAGATGTCCTAAATCGAATTCAAAAAGAGTTAGCGAACAATGTAGAAATTTATGAAGGCGATTTTGAAGATATTCAAGAGGTTGATAGTAAATTAGTCAAACTAGGTAAAATTACATCGGGAATGGTGGTAACAAACGACTTTAATCTCAATAAAGTTTGCGACCTCCAAGGAGTTGCTGTTCTCAATATTAATGATTTAGCAAATGCGGTAAAGCCCGTAGTATTACCTGGAGAAGAGATGAATGTTCAAGTAATAAAAGATGGTAAAGAGCATAACCAAGGTGTGGCTTACCTAGATGATGGAACGATGATTGTTGTGGAGGAAGGAAGAGACTATATCGGACAGCAAATCGATGTTTTAGTCACAAGCGTTCTTCAAACATCTGCAGGTAGAATGATCTTTGCTAAACCGAAAATGTTGGAGAAAGCTTTATAAGGGGAATGCTGAATGAAGTATACTGTCGTTGTAGTAGCTGCAGGTAAAGGGACGAGAATGAAAGCAGAACAAAGCAAGCAATTGATCAAACTCAATTCAATTCCTATATTTATTCATACGCTAAATATTTTCGAGAATGACCCTAATTGTCAAAGGGTCATTCTCGTTATTAATGAAAAAGAAGAGAATGAAATTAGAAACAACCTATTAAAATTTAACATTAAAAAAGTTAAAGATTTAGTTCCTGGAGGAAAAGAGCGACAAGAGAGTGTTTATAAAGGCTTGCAGCTAGTTAATCCTGATTCAGTCGTTCTTATTCATGATGGGGCTAGACCTTTTGTGTCTATTAATAAACTTAAGGAGTTAGTAGTTAACGCTTCAGAAATAGGTGCCGCTACTTTAGCTGTCCGTGTGAAAGATACGGTAAAAAAGGTTGGAACAGAAGGTCATGTAGTTGAAACACTTGATCGATCATGCTTGTGGGCGGTTCATACTCCACAAGCTTTTACTCTCTCAAAAATACTTCACGCTCATCAATATGCTAGAGAAAAAAATATGATAGCAACAGATGATTGTAGCTTATTGGAATCAATCGGTGATAAAGTAGCTATCGTAGAAGATGATTATATGAATATAAAGATTACAACCCCGGAGGATCTTGTGTTTGCAAAGGCGATACTAGAATATAAAAGTAGCTGTCACACATGATTTTCATTTAATTCTTCCTGATATGTTTTAAATGGATTCGATGAGGGAAGAGAACTTTATTTATATTAAGAAAACAAGCATAAGGGACAGCATTTATATATACATATCCTGTTCATTGAAAAGAGAGGAGAAGATAAGGTGATGAGAATCGGACAAGGGTTTGATGTACATGAACTTGTAGAGGGGAAGACCTTTGATTATTGGAGCTGTAGAAATCCCATATGAAAAAGGCCTCATAGGTCACTCAGATGCTGATGTTTTATTACATACAGTGGCAGATGCATGTTTAGGTGCAATTGCAAAAGGAGATATAGGAAAGCACTTTCCAGATACAGATCCAGCGTTTAAAGATGCTGATTCTGCAAAGCTTCTTCAGCATGTGTGGTCTATTGTAAAAAACGAGGGCTATGTATTAACTAATATCGACTGTACAATTATTGCACAAAGACCGAAGATGGCACCATACATAGAAGAAATGAGAGTCAATATTGCGAAGTTGTTAGAAGCAAACATAGATCAAGTCAATGTCAAGGCTACGACAACGGAGAAATTGGGTTTTGCAGGGAGAGGCGAAGGGATCGCATCACAAGCTACTGTGTTGTTGCAAAAACGATAGGGAGCTTATATACTTTAGTAGACAAATTTAGCATTTGATTTATGAGGTTGTTCAAAAAAGTCCTAAAAAAATGTCGGTTGAATAACGTTGTTGGTTTGCTTTTCCGACACTCCGACGCCAGGATTGGCTAGCACGGGCGTTGTCCCTAAGATGGGGACGTTCTTAGCCCGTGAACCATACTGTACGTACACTGTGAGTGGTTCGATGCACAGGAGGTGCTAGCGTCAACGTTGCCACAGGACGTGGCGGTATTTAGTTGACGTTCCTTAAGTTCACCGCCTCGTTCTTCAGCGTCCTTTTTCCCCTACTTTTTGAACACGCACTTTATGCATTTATTATATATTTTTAAATACTTTTAGAAAAAGTGGAGGTGCCTAATCGTGGCGAAAGATATTAGAGTGCGCTATGCACCTAGTCCAACCGGCTATTTACATATTGGAAATGCAAGAACGGCTCTATTTAATTTCTTATTTGCAAGAAGTCAAAATGGGAAGTTTATCATCCGAATTGAAGATACAGACAAACAACGAAATATTGAGGGCGGAGTTGAAAGTCAACTTCAATATTTAAAGTGGTTAGGAATCGATTGGGATGAAAGTGTTGATTTAGGTGGTGAATATGGACCCTATCGTCAGTCAGAGCGCTTTGATTTATATAAAGAATATGCCGATCAATTATTAGAAGAGGACAGGGTCTATAAATGCTATTGTACTTCAGAAGAATTAGAACAAGAACGAGAGCAACAATTGGCAAAAGGGCAAATGCCTCGTTACTCTGGAAAGTGCAAACATTTAACAGCTGAAGAACAAGAAAAATTAGAACAAGCTGGTCGTAAAGCTAGTTTAAGGTTTAAGGTCCCTAGTGATAAAGTATATTCCTTTGTTGATATAGTAAAAGGAGATATTTCTTTTGAATCTAACGGAATCGGAGATTTTATTATCGTCAAAAATGATGGATCACCATTGTATAACTTTGTTGTAGCAATTGATGATCACTTAATGAAGATCTCTCATGTGTTAAGAGGAGATGATCATATCTCCAATACACCGAAGCAAATGATGATTTATGAAGCTTTAGGATGGGAGCCACCTCAGTTTGGTCATATGACGTTGATCGTTAATGAGAGTCGTAAAAAACTCAGTAAAAGAGATGCGAATATTATTCAGTTTATTGAACAGTATGCTGAATTAGGATATTTACCTGAAGCGATGTTTAACTTTATTACATTGTTAGGATGGTCGCCAGTAGGTGAAGAAGAACTCTTTAGTAAGCAACAATTAATTCAAATATTTGATCCTGAACGTTTATCTACATCTCCTGCTGTATTCGATCAGCAAAAACTTAGGTGGATGAATAACGAATATGTGAAACAGTTAGAATTAGATAGTCTTATGCAGTTAACCCTTCCTCATTTAGTGAAAGCGGGTAAGGTTAGTGAAACGATGTCAGATGAAGAGCAAGCATGGGTTTGTGATGTAATCAGCTTGTATCAAGAACAAATGAGTTACGGTGCAGAAATCGTTGAACTTACTGAGTTGTTTTTTAGAGGAGAGCTCACATTTACTGAAGAAGCAAAACAAGTTTTAGCGGAAGAACAAGTTCCAGAAGTTTTAACGACTTTTGTGAAAGAGTTAGAAACGATCGAGGAATTTAAAGCGGACTCCATTAAAAAAGCGATGAAATCTGTTCAAAAAACAACAGGTAACAAAGGGAAGAAATTGTTTATGCCAATCCGGGTAGCTTCAACCGGTCAAACACATGGTCCTGAATTACCTAAAGCGATTGAACTATTAGGCGAAGAAAAGATAAAAGAACGAATTCATCAAGCATTATCGTTAACAAATGTGTAAAAGTGTAATATGATATTATTAGCAAATCATATATGAAAGCGTAGAAGAGGATAAGTAAGGGAACCATTGTCTAAATACAGAGAAAAACCTCGTTGCTGAGAGGGGTTTTAATGACAGTTCCTTGAAATGCACCTTGGAGCCCTCTATTGAAATGGGAGTAAATAGAGGTGGTTTAGCCTACCATTATGAAGGGAAAAGTTTTGAAGAAAAGTTATTTACTTCTTCTAAAACAGAGTGGGACCGTGCGAAAGCACCTCTGTCTAAATGCAGAGGTGCTTTTTATATGGGGAAATTAATAGGGGAGAGTTTAATTCTGTCTCAAGTGTTTTCTTCATCTGTTTTCAAGCTCATCCTTCTCTAAAGATGCGCATCCGACGTACAGGAGGTGCTAGCATCATGGTTGCCCACAGGACGTGCGATGAACAGGAAGTTTTAGCGCAGGAGTTGCCACAGGACGTGGCTGAAGTTATTAGCCTGCGTTCACAATCAGTCGTCGCTAAACGGCCGCATCCGCTTTTCTTATTGTCTAGCTCCAGCGCCCAGCGACTGGTGTTGCTTTCGACGCACAGGAAGTGCTAGCATCAACGTTGCCCACAGGACGTGGGAGTCTTTAGTTGATGTTCCATGTCTCTACGATAAGTCAACGGAGACGCCTCCAGGAGGGAGGTGGATCTACGTTGCCACAGGACGTGGCTGAACTTAGTAGATCCTCCGCTTTCGGGCTTTCGTGTTTCCTTTATCTCATGCGGCGATGAACAGGAGGTTCTAGCGCAGGCGTTGCCACAGGACGTGGCTGAAGTTATTAGCCTGCGTTCACAATCAGTCGTCGCTAAACGGCCGCATCCGCTTTTCTTATAAATTGATAATGCTATATGGAGGGGTATCCCGATGTTTAGACTGTTAAAAGAAGATGTTGATGTGGTTTTTGAACAAGATCCATCAGCAAGAAGCTATCTAGAGGTTATACTGACATATTCAGGTCTTCATGCGATTTGGTCTCATCGAATTGCCCATGCTTTTTATAAAAGACGTTTTTTCTTTTTAGCAAGGCTAATTTCACAATTAAGTCGGTTTTTCACTGGGATTGAAATTCATCCTGGAGCAAAAATAGGAAAAGGTTTTTTTTATTGACCATGGTATGGGGGTCGTAATTGGTGAAACATGCGAAATTGGCAATTATGTTACCTTGTACCAAGGGGTTACTTTAGGGGGGACAGGGAAAGAGAAGGGTAAAAGACATCCAACGTTAAAGGATTACTCATTAATTGCTGCTGGTGCGAAAGTACTAGGGTTCAATAACGATTGGCGAAAATTCAAAAGTGGGTGCTGGCTCTGTCGTTTTACACGATGTCCCAGAGAACTCTACCGTTGTCGGAATACCTGGTAAGGTGGTTGTGAAAGATGGAGAAAGAGTTTCCAAAGACTTAAATCATACAGATTTACCTGACCCGATCCATGATTATTTGGAAGATTTGGAGAAACAAATAAAACAACTAAAGAAGCAAATGAACGAGAAAGAACAAGGAGGTCGCGAATGATGCTCAAGGTTTTTAATACATTAACGAGAATAAAGGAACCTTTTGAACCAATAGAAGCTAATAAGGTGAAAATGTATGTATGTGGTCCAACCGTATATAATTATATTCATATTGGAAATGCTCGTCCTGTAATCGTATATGACACAGTAAGGAAATATTTAAAGTTTCGTGGCTATGATGTTACGTATGTTTCTAATTTTACGGATGTAGATGACAAGTTAATTAAAGCTGCAAATGAATTGAAAGAAGATGTACCTACTATTGCAGAAAAATTTATTGAAGCCTTCTTAGAAGATGTTTCTGCGCTTGGATGTGACAAGGCAGACAGTCACCCTAGAGTAACAGAAAATATTGACATTATCATTGAGTTTATAAAAGAGCTCATTTCTAAAGGTTATGCTTATCATTCAGATGGGGATGTATATTATAGGACTAAAGAGTTTAATGACTATGGTAAATTATCTCATCAACCAACAGATGAACTTAAGCTTGGCACTAGAATTGAAGTAGGGGAAAAGAAACATGACCCATTAGACTTTGTTTTGTGGAAAGCAGCTAAGCCGAATGAAATTTCTTGGGATAGTCCTTGGGGAGAAGGTCGTCCTGGTTGGCACATTGAATGCTCAGCCATGGCGAAAAAGTACCTAGGGGAAACGATTGATATTCATGCAGGAGGACAAGATTTAATCTTCCCACATCATGAAAACGAGATTGCCCAATCCGAAGCGTTGACGGGTAAACCATTCTCTAAATATTGGTTGCACAACGGATATGTTAATATAAATAATGAGAAGATGTCGAAATCACTTGGGAATTTTTTGACCGTGCATGAAATGGTTCAAAGGCATAACCCAGAAGTGATCCGCTTTTTAATGTTGTCCGTTCATTATCGTCACCCCATTAATTTTTCTGATGATCTGCTAGGTCAAGCAGAGAATGGATTGGAAAGGTTAAAAACGAGTTATACAAATTTAATGCATAGATTAAAAAGCAGTACAAATTTAACAAATGACGATCAACAGTGGTTAGATAAAATTACAAAAGAGAAAGAACGTTTTATTCAAGAGATGGATGATGACTTTAATACGGCGAATGCCATTTCTGTTTTATTTGACCTTACGAAGCAAGCGAATTATTATTTGGAAAAAGGTCATACGTCTGAAAAGGTCATCCAAGCATTCTTGGATCTTTATAAGCAGTTGTTTGCCGTTCTTGGATTAACGATTGCAGAAGGACAGTTACTAGATGAGGAAATAGAGGGATTAATTCAAAAAAGAATTGAAGCTAGGAAAAATAGGGAGTTTGCCTTAGCTGATGAAATTAGAGATCTTTTGAAGGAGAAAGAAATTATTTTGGAAGACACTCCGCAAGGAACACGATGGAAAAGAGGCTAAACAGTATGAACATAGAAGCTTTTGAAGTCAAAGATGTCAACCAGTTAAATGGCTTGGCGCTAGCTTATATAGGTGATGCTGTTTATGAAATGTATGTGCGGAATTTCTTACTTTCTTTAGGAAAAGTAAAGCCAAATGAATTACATCGTATGTCCAAACAATTTGTGTCGGGTCAATCTCAAGCCGATATTTTAT
Source organism: Bacillus carboniphilus (assembly GCF_020524035.2). Lineage (NCBI taxonomy): Bacteria > Bacillati > Bacillota > Bacilli > Caryophanales > Bacillaceae > Bacillus > Bacillus carboniphilus. The sequence goes on from NZ_CP129013.1 coordinate 2,811,534, forward strand.
TTCATCTAATTAATAACAATTTCTTTACTGAACAAGAAATGATGGTGATTAGACGAGGTAGGAATGCTAAATCAGGAACGAAGCCTAAAAACTTAGATGTTCAAACTTATCGGCACAGTACAGCATTTGAAGCGATAGTAGGTTATCATTATTTAAATAAAAATGAACAAAGACTGAATGAGTTGATGCATCGTGTCATTGAGTTAATCTCTATAGAAAGGGGGATTTTCAAATGAAGAAAGAGTTTATTATAGGAAAAAATCCAATTATCGAAGCGTTAAAAACGGATCGGGATATTAACCGTATTTGGTTAGGAGAACATACGAATAAAGGTCAGGCGAAGCAACTTTTACAATTAGCAAAGGAAAAAGGGATTATTGTTCAGCAAGTTCCTAAAAAGAAGCTTGATCAAATGGTAGATGGTAATCATCAAGGGGTCATTGCACAGGTTGCAGCTTATCAATATGCTTCGTTAGACGATTTGTTTGAAATAGCTGAAAAGAGAGGTGAGTCTCCGTTTTTCCTGTTACTGGATGAAATAGAAGACCCTCATAATTTAGGATCAATCATGAGGACTGCTGATGCGGTAGGGGCACATGGTATCATTATTCCTAAAAGAAGGGCAGTAGGATTAACCTATTCCGTTTCCAAAGCTTCAACAGGAGCAATCGAGTATATACCTGTTGTGAGAGTCACTAATATAGCGAACACCATTGATGAACTGAAAGAGAAAGGGTTATGGATTGTAGGTACAGATGCGAAAGCTACTGACGACTACCGGGATATAGACGGAAATATGTCTATAGGTCTAGTGATTGGAAGTGAAGGAAAGGGAATGGGTCGGTTAATAAAAAATAAGTGTGACTTTCTCATTAATATTCCTATGATTGGAAAGGTCACTTCCTTAAATGCCTCAGTTGCAGCAAGTATTCTTATGTTCGAGGTTTTTCGTAAAAGAAATCCCCTAAGGCAGTAGAGTTCCATGGATATTCTTTTAGTGGATGGTTACAATATCATAGGTGCATGGCCGGAGTTAGAGGCATTAAAAAAACATAGTTTGGCGGATGCTAGAAGCAAGTTAATAGAAAAAATGTCAGAGTACTGTGCATACACAGGGATGAAGGTCATTATCGTTTTCGATGCACATATGGTGAAGGGTTTAGATAAAAAAAAGAAGCAAGCAGGGGTTGAAATTATTTACACAAAAGAGATGGAAACCGCTGATGAGCGAATTGAAAAGCTTGCCCAATCTCTACAAAATATTCGAACGAAAGTGTATGTAGCAACCTCTGACTATACTGAACAATGGACCATTTTTTCAAAAGGAGCTTTGAGGAAGTCAGCAAGAGAACTTTTGATAGAAATGGAGTCAATAGAAAAACGTATTGAGAAAAAAGTAAAGAAAACGCAACAAGAACGTTTTAATTCTAAGATTAAATTATCTGACGATGTAGCAGAAATGTTCGAAAAGTGGAGAAGAGGAGATAAATAGAATCTAGATAAAGTTAAATAATAACAGATTTTATTTAAATCAATTTATGTAATCTACTTTACTTTTTTTAAAAGTTAAGAAGGCATGAAAAACGTTTATTATTTAGCTTTCTTTTTTATTATTGTCCAGCTCCAGCGCCAAACGACTCGTAAGTTTTTCGACGCACAGGAAATGCTAGCATCATCGTTGCCCAGAGGACGTGGGCGCTTTTAGATGATGTTCATATGTTTGTTATCGTCGTTAAACGGGCGCTTATGCTTTTCTTACTTAGATTTCAATTGTTATAAATATAGGTTGTTGACGTTTTCCAAAAAAGTGCAGTATAATATTTCTAACTATTGCTTTATTGCGGTCGGGGGGATCGGTGTGAGCACATACGACAACAAAGGAAAATACGTAGTGGAATTAAATAAATTAAACGACGAACAAATCATTGAAATGGTTCATTTAGGAAACAGTGATGCATTGGATTTTTTAATAACGAAATACAAAAATTTTGTGAGAGCGAAAGCGCGATCGTATTTTTTAATTGGTGCTGATCGGGAAGATATTGTTCAAGAAGGAATGATAGGTCTTTATAAAGCCATCCGAGATTTTAGAGAGGACAAGCTTACATCATTTAAGGCTTTTGCAGAATTGTGTATTACCCGCCAAATTATCACTGCGATTAAAACCGCAACCCGTCAGAAACATATTCCTCTTAACTCGTACGTGTCACTAGATAAACCCATTTATGATGAAGAATCTGATCGAACATTAATGGATATCATATCAGGTGCTAAAGTCATGGATCCAGAAGAATTAATTATTAATCAGGAAGAATTCGATGATATTGAATTGAAAATGGGAGAATTACTTTCAGATTTAGAAAGGAAAGTGCTTGCTCTTTATTTAGATGGTCAGTCATATCAAGAAATTTCCAAACAATTAAATCGACATGTAAAGTCAATTGATAACGCTCTTCAGCGTGTGAAACGAAAATTAGAACGTTATTTAGAAATTCGTGAAATTACTAGTTGAGCTCAATTGAAAGTGTGCATGCACTTTTCTATTGTCTAGCTCCAGCGCCCAACGACTTGTAAGTTTTTCGACGCACAGGAAGTGCTAGCATCATCGTTGCCCACAGGACGTGCGATGAACAGGAAGTTTTAGCATCAACGTTAGCCACAGGACGTGGCTGACCTTAGTTGATGATCCTTTGTGTAGATGATGTTCCATCTCTTTGATAAGTCAACATCGAAGCCTGCGGCTATTCGTGTTTCCTTTATCTCATGCGGGGGTCTCAAGCCCCTTCGTCGTTAGTCGGGCTCTTGCGCTTTTCTTAAATACCATTGAAACCATATTGACATATTTTTCGACAATGTGATACATTTTTATTGATATAAAAACGGATGGTGTGTATATGCGTAAGAAAGTGATTTTAGCTTGTACAGCTTGTGGAAGCCGAAACTATTCAACAAATAAAAATGTAACAACAACTTTAGAACGCTTAGAAGCAAACAAGTACTGCGATAAATGTAAGTCTCACATGCTACACCGTGAAACAAAATAACAAAGGGCAAACTCTTCTTGGAGGTACGTAAAATGCAACGATTAGTTAATTTTTTTCGCGGTGTGAGTCGCGAAATGAAAAAAGTAAGCTGGCCAAAAGGTAAAGAACTTACACGCTATACGATCACGGTTATTACAACGGTGACATTTGTGGCTGTTTTCTTTGCGTTGATTGATACAGGTATTTCTGAACTTATTCGACTTATCCTTGAATAAACTAAGTAATTTCGTGCTATAATGAGTCATATCGAGATTCTCATGTGAAACCCGTTTAACGGGTTTTTTCAATGCTCAAGAAACTGAAGGTGACCTAGTCGTTATTCAAAATGTTGAGAACAGACTTGTGTTAATAATAGAGTAATTTAAAGTGATCTTCTTAGCTATAAGCCTAACCTTAACTAAGACTTTCGGATCATGCGGGGAGGGAAGGACAAACGTCCACCATTATGGAAAAGAATTGGTATGTGGTCCATACGTATTCTGGTTATGAAAATAAAGTAAAAACCAATCTAGAAAAAAGAGTAGAGTCGATGGGAATGCAAGATAAAATATTTCGTGTAGTAGTCCCTGAAGAAGAAGAGACAGAAATTAAAAATGGGAAGCAAAAGGTTAGCAAGAAAAAAGTGTTTCCTGGATATGTTATTGTTGAGATTGTGATGACGGATGACTCTTGGTATGTGGTGCGTAATACACCAGGTGTAACAGGGTTTGTAGGCTCAGCTGGTTCAGGTTCTAAGCCAACTCCATTATTACCAGAAGAGGTAGATCGTATATTAAAACGAATGGGAATGAATGAACAGAATATAGATGTTGATTTTGAAGTAGGAGAAAACGTAAAAGTGACAGAGGGTCCTTTTGCAAACTTCGAGGGAACGGTTGAAGAGATAGAATTAGATAAAAACAAAGTGAAAGTACTTGTTAATATGTTCGGTCGTGACACCCCTGTGGAGCTTGATTTTAACCAGGTTACAAAATTGTAATTTAAAACTTGAAAAAAACAATAGAAAGTGGTAACATTTCATAAGTCAGTATGTCTCTATTATATGAGACAGTTATATTGAAATGATTCTGATATTTTTAGAAGTTGTTCAAAAAGGATGAAAAAAATCTCTGTCGAATAACTTTGTTGTCTGGCTTCTTTACTCCTCATGTACTAAGAAACGTACACTGTGGTGCTCGAATCTCAGACGCCTCGTTCTTCTCGGATCTTTTTCCCTTATTGTTGAACACGTACTTTTATACAGAATGAACTGCTTATGAGTGGGAGGGGAATAACCCTATTACCACATCACGGACTTAAGGAGGTGTGTCTCGTGGCTAAAAAAGTAATTAAAGTTGTAAAACTTCAAATCCCTGCTGGTAAAGCTAATCCAGCACCACCAGTTGGTCCTGCATTAGGTCAAGCAGGTGTGAATATTATGGGATTCTGTAAAGAGTTCAACGCTCGCACAGCTGATCAAGCTGGTTTAATCATCCCTGTTGAAATTACGGTATTTGAAGACCGTTCATTTACATTTATCACAAAAACTCCACCTGCAGCTGTTTTACTAAAAAAAGCAGCAGGAATTGAGTCAGGTTCTGGAGAACCTAATCGTAATAAAGTGGCGACACTTAAACGTGATAAAGTGCGTGAAATTGCCGAAACTAAGATGCCTGATTTGAACGCTGCGGATGTTGAAGCAGCGATGCGCATGGTTGAAGGTACTGCACGTAGCATGGGTATTGTTATCGAAGACTAATTTTCGTTGTAATAGGTTGCGGGTTTAATCGTATTTAACTTCGCAACCTTTATTCGTGGGAGGTATATCCGTTACAACCACATAAGGAGGAAATAAACATGGCAAAAAGAGGTAAGAAATATGTTGAAGCGGCTAAATTAATTGATCGCTCAAAAGCATATGATGTAAAAGAAGCAATTGAACTTGTGAAAAAGACATCTACTACTAAGTTTGACGCTACTGTAGAAGTTGCGTTTCGTTTAGGGGTTGACCCTCGTAAAAACGATCAACAAATTCGTGGTGCTGTAGTTTTACCTAATGGTACAGGAAAAACTCAACGTGTTTTAGTTTTTGCTAAAGGCGATAAACTAAAAGAAGCAGAAGCAGCAGGCGCAGATTTTGTTGGTGACTCTGAGTATATTAATAAAATCCAACAAGGTTGGTTTGACTTTGATGTAATCGTTGCTACACCTGATATGATGGGTGAAGTTGGTAAGCTTGGTCGTGTGTTAGGACCTAAAGGTTTAATGCCAAACCCAAAAACAGGTACAGTAACTTTTGAAATAGAGAAAGCTGTTAAAGAAATCAAAGCTGGTAAGGTTGAGTACAGAGTAGATAAACAAGCGAATATCCATGTTCCAATTGGTAAAATTTCCTTTGAAGAAGGAAAGCTTGTTGAAAACTTTGAAACCATTTTTGATACAATCGAAAAAGCAAAACCGGCTGCAGCTAAAGGAACTTACATGAAAAACATTACGGTAACATCTACGATGGGACCTGGTGTTAAAGTGGATTCTTCTACTTTTGCAGCTAAATAAATCCAGTTGACGAAATAAACTTGAACAGATATAATATTTCTTGTTGAAAAAATAATTTAAATTACTTTACCGTAGACAGTAGGTGCTTTAAAGCTTAATTTCCTACCGAGGTGTGTATCGATATATTTAGCGTTTTCGCTTGTTCGAATATACCAACCTCTATGTCTATGTGGGCATAGAGGTTTTTTGCGCCATAAACGGTATAAGTATTCTAATTTACCCTTATGGGAGGTGTAAAGATGAGCAGTGCAATTGAAACAAAGAAAGTGATTGTTGAAGATATCGCAACAAAATTCCGTGAAAGCAAATCAGTTGTCGTTGTAGATTACAGAGGTTTAACTGTTGCAGAAGTGACGGAGTTGCGTAAAAACTTACGTGATGCAGGTGTAGAGTTCAAAGTGTTTAAAAACACAATGACTCGTAGAGCTGTAGAACAAGTTGAATTGACAGAACTAAATGATGTTTTGACTGGACCCAACGCGATTGCGTTTAGTGCTGAAGATGTTGTTGCTCCAGCTAAAATTATTAACAACTTCGCAAAAGATCATGAAGCGCTAGAAATTAAAGCTGGTGTGATTGAAGGAAATGTTGCGTCAGTTGAAGATGTTAAGGCTCTTGCTGAACTTCCTTCAAGAGATGGTTTATTATCAATGCTTCTATCTGTCCTTCAACTCCAATACGAAATCTTGCTCTTGCGACAAAAGCTGTTGCAGATCAAAAAGAAGAACAAGGTGCATAATTCAATGGATATTAGTTGCTTAAGTGGACGAAAATTAATTCAATTTTCATAATGAAAACAAGGAGGAAAAACAAATGACTAAAGAACAAATTATTGAAGCAGTTAAAGAAATGACTGTTTTAGAACTTAACGATTTAGTAAAAGCAATTGAAGAAGAATTTGGTGTAACTGCTGCTGCTCCTGTAGCAATGGCTGGTGGAGCTGCTGGTGGCGAAGCTGCTGCTGAGCAAACAGAATTCGATCTAATTCTTGAAGGTGCTGGCGGACAGAAAATTAAAGTAATTAAAGTTGTTCGTGAAATCACTGGTTTAGGCTTAAAAGAAGCAAAAGAACTTGTTGATAACACTCCAAAACCTATTAAAGAAGGTATTGCTAAAGAAGAAGCAGAAGAACTTAAAGCGAAACTTGAAGAAGTTGGTGCTTCTGTAGAAGTTAAGTAATTCTTAATAAATAAAAGCTCGCTGTATTTCATATGGCGAGCTTTTCTACATTATGACATTATAGGGGTTACATATCGCTTGCTATTTAGTGAAGGGAGACGTTTCTTTGACGGATCACTATTATTCCAGTAATCCAAACGCTAAAAGTGATAAAAGTATTTGGAATTACACCTTGTTGGGTCATTCTTTTGAATTTCATTCTGATGCAGGAGTTTTCTCAAAAAAAGAGGTTGATTTTGGATCAAAACTTTTGATTGAAACATTTTCCGTACCGCAAGTTGAGGGGGATATTTTAGATGTTGGCTGTGGCTATGGTCCTATCGGTCTATCTATTGCCAAGCTGTGCCCTAAAAGGAAACTGTATATGGTTGATGTTAACGAAAGAGCTGTAAGTCTTGCGAAAGAGAATGCATTGAAAAACAAGGTTGATAATGTTGAGATTATTCAAAGTGATTTATATGAATTGGTTGAAAGTCAACAATTTGCAGCTATATTATCCAACCCTCCAATAAGAGCTGGTAAAAAGGTTACTTATACGATCTATGAAGAAAGTGTTGATCATCTTCTTCCAGGAGGAGAACTTTGGATTGTTATTCAGAAGAAACAAGGAGCGCCATCTGTTATGAAAAAATTAGAACAACTCTTCTGTGATGTGTCGGTAGTGGCGAGAAAAAAAAGGCTATTTTATCATCTGTGCAAAAAAGGATTGACGTAGATGGTGAAGCTATGATAGCATTAAAAAATGCCAATATATTAAAGTCGGAAAGTGTGTTTGTTTATCTTGACAATGTATAAAAGATATGCATTAGGATAAACTAGTGAAATATGTAGTGTTTACTTGGTTTTGCAAAGGAAAAACCATTTTTTCTATGTTCTTAATTATTTCTTATTTAGGTAAGAAATAATCCTAGTTTATGATAGATCTGTGCTGTATTTTTAGCGCAGTTTAATAAAATGTAAATAGTATTTAATGTTACTATATAACGATTAATTATTATTTACAAGAAAATATTACGTAGGATTTGAGGGGTGAATCAGTTGACAGGTCAACTTGTTCAATATGGACGACACCGCCATCGCAGAAGCTATGCGCGTATTAGCGAAGTTTTAGAATTACCAAATCTTATCGAAATTCAAACCTCTTCTTATCAGTGGTTTCTTGATGAGGGTCTTAGAGAAATGTTCCAAGATATTTCACCTATTGAGGATTTCACTGGTAACCTCTCGCTAGAATTCATTGATTATAGCTTAGGTGAACCTAAATACTCCGTCGAGGAATCAAAAGAAAGAGATGTCACCTATGCGGCTCCACTACGAGTTAAGGTTCGACTTATCAATAAGGAAACTGGAGAAGTAAAGGACCAGGATGTTTTCATGGGAGACTTCCCATTAATGACAGATACAGGGACATTTGTCATTAACGGTGCTGAACGTGTAATTGTCTCTCAATTAGTTCGTTCACCAAGTGTTTACTATAGTAAAAAAATTGATAAAAATGGTAAGAGGGGCTTCACAGCTACCGTTATCCCTAATCGTGGTGCTTGGTTAGAATATGAAACGGATGCAAAAGATGTCGTTCATGTACGTATAGATCGAACGCGCAAACTACCAGTGACGGTTTTATTGAGAGCGTTAGGGTTCAATACGGACCAAGAAATAATTGATTTACTAGGTGAGAATGAATACTTAAGAAACACATTGGATAAAGATAACACGGAAACAACAGAAAAGGCTTTATTAGAAATATATGAACGCCTCCGCCCAGGAGAACCACCGACAGTTGACAACGCTAAGAGTCTACTTGAATCTCGTTTTTTTGATCCAAAAAGATATGATTTAGCTAATGTTGGTCGTTATAAGATTAACAAGAAGCTTCATATAAAAAATAGACTTTTTAATCAACGTATTGCTCAATCGTTAGTTGATCCTGAAACGGGAGAAATAATTGTAGAAAAAGATACGGTTATTGATCGACGAATATTAGACAAGATCTTAGACCGTATAGAAAATGGAGTGGGCTTTAAATCTTTCCAACCTAATGGTGGAGTGATTGAAGAAGAAGTCACGCTTCAATCTATTAATATTTACGCACCGAATGATCCGGATGGTGAGCAAACCATTACTCTACTAGGAAATGCTAATGTTGAAGAAGGGGTTAAAAACATTGATCCCGCTGATATTCTATCGTCTATTAGTTATTTCTTTAACTTATTGCATGGGGTAGGCGATGTCGATGACATTGATCATCTTGGGAAATAGACGACTTCGTTCAGTTGGAGAACTCTTGCAGAACCAGTTTAGAATCGGATTATCAAGAATGGAGAGAGTTGTTCGAGAACGTATGTCCATTCAGGACACGAACACAATTACTCCGCAGCAGTTAATTAACATTCGCCCAGTCATTGCGTCCATTAAAGAATTTTTTGGAAGTTCGCAGCTTTCGCAATTTATGGATCAAACAAACCCTCTTGCGGAATTGACCCATAAAAGAAGATTGTCTGCACTTGGACCTGGTGGGTTAACTCGTGAACGTGCTGGCTTTGAAGTTCGTGATGTTCACTATTCTCACTATGGACGTATGTGTCCAATTGAAACACCTGAGGGACCAAATATCGGCTTGATTAACTCACTATCATCCTATGCAAAAGTGAATAAATTCGGTTTTATCGAAACACCATACCGTCGCGTTGACCCTGAAACTGGACGCGTTACAGATCGAATTGATTATTTAACAGCTGATGAACAAGATAACTATGTTGTGGCCCAAGCAAATGCGAGACTAGGTGAAGATGGAGAATTTATTGATGACAAGGTCGTTTCAAGATTTAGAGAGGAAAACATCGTAGCAAATGCAGATCGAATTGATTACATGGATGTCTCTCCAATGCAAGTTGTTTCTGCTGCAACAGCGTGCATTCCTTTCTTGGAAAATGATGACTCGAACCGTGCGTTAATGGGAGCAAACATGCAACGTCAAGCTGTTCCTCTTTTAAACCCTGAGTCACCTATTGTAGGGACAGGAATGGAACATATGTCTGCTAAAGACTCGGGAAGCTGCTGTTATTTGCCGCCATGACGGTGTGGTTGAGAGAGTAGAAGCTCACCAAGTTTTAGTGCGTCGTTATAAAGAAGTAGATGGACAAAAGGTTAAGGGGGACCTTGATCGTTATAATATGCAAAAATTTATCCGCTCTAACCAGGGGACTTGTTATAACCAAAGACCAATTGTATCTGTGAACGATGAGGTCGTAAAAGGTGAAATCCTAGCAGATGGTCCATCTATGGAATTGGGAGAACTTGGCTTAGGTAGAAATGTCATGGTTGGATTTATGACGTGGGATGGATATAACTATGAAGATGCGATCATTATGAGTCAACGTTTAGTTAAAGATGACGTTTACACATCGATCCATATTGAAGAGTATGAATCAGAATCCCGTGATACAAAGTTAGGTCCAGAAGAGATTACAAGAGACATTCCAAACGTAGGTGAAGATGCGCTTCGCAATTTAGATGACCGTGGGATTATCCGAGTTGGTGCTGAGGTAAAAGACGGTGACCTATTAGTTGGTAAGGTTACGCCAAAGGGTGTTACAGAATTAACAGCTGAAGAACGTTTATTACATGCTATCTTTGGGGAAAAGGCAAGAGAAGTAAGAGACACTTCATTACGTGTCCCTCATGGTGGAGAAGGGATTATCCTTGATGTGAAAGTTTTCAATCGCGAAGATGGGGATGAATTACCACCAGGGGTTAACCAATTAGTTAGAGTTTATATCGTTCAGAAGAGAAAGATTTCTGAAGGGGATAAAATGGCTGGACGTCACGGTAATAAAGGTGTTATTTCTCGTATATTACCTGAGGAAGACATGCCGTTTTTACCAGACGGAACACCGATCGATATCATGTTAAATCCTCTGGGCGTTCCATCACGTATGAATATTGGTCAGGTTTTAGAGCTTCATTTAGGTATGGCCGCAAGACAATTAGGGATCCATGTAGCTACTCCTGTTTTTGATGGTGCTCGTGAAGAAGACGTATGGGCGACATTGGAAGAGGCAGGTATGGCTAGAGACGGGAAGACCGTCTTATATGATGGTCGTACTGGAGAACCATTCGATAATCGTGTATCGGTTGGAATTATGTACATGATCAAACTTGCACACATGGTAGATGATAAGTTGCATGCACGTTCAACAGGACCATATTCACTTGTTACACAACAGCCACTGGGAGGTAAAGCTCAGTTCGGTGGACAACGTTTTGGTGAGATGGAAGTTTGGGCTCTTGAAGCATACGGTGCAGCTTATACTTTGCAAGAAATATTGACTGTAAAATCCGATGATGTTGTCGGGCGCGTAAAAACGTACGAAGCTATTGTCAAAGGAGACAACGTTCCAGAACCAGGAGTACCTGAGTCCTTTAAGGTTCTTATTAAAGAATTACAAAGTTTAGGAATGGACGTTAAGATTCTCTCTGGAGACGAAAAAGAAATAGAGATGAGAGATTTAGAGGAAGATGATTCAAACCATGACGATGGTCTCTCTTTAGAAAATGAGGAACCTGAGGAATTGGAAAAGGATGTTGTAACAAAGGAATAGGTTTAAGTTTCTAAGGCAAGTTAAAACCGGAAGATTAAAAGGGAGGTAGGCCCCTTGCTAGATGTAAATAACTTTGAGTATATGAACATCGGTCTCGCATCACCTGATAAAATTCGTTCATGGTCCCATGGTGAAGTAAAAAAACCAGAAACAATTAACTATCGTACATTAAAACCTGAAAAAGACGGTCTGTTTTGTGAGCGTATCTTTGGTCCAACAAAGGATTGGGAATGTCATTGCGGGAAATATAAACGGGTTCGGTATAAGGGTGTCGTTTGTGATAGATGTGGTGTAGAAGTGACAAGAGCAAAGGTTCGCAGGGAAAGAATGGGGCACATTGAGTTAGCTGCTCCTGTCTCTCACATATGGTATTTCAAAGGAATACCTAGTCGAATGGGACTTGTTTTAGATATGTCTCCTCGAGCGTTAGAAGAAGTCATTTACTTTGCGTCATATGTCGTTACAGACATTGGTGATACACCTCTTGAGAAAAAACAGCTATTGTCTGAAAAAGAATATCGAACATACCGTGAAAAGTATGGAACGACATTCCAAGCATCTATGGGTGCAGAGGCTATAAAAAAATTATTGCAAGACATTGACCTTGAAAAAGAGGTTGATGTTTTAAAAGAAGATTTAAAGACCTCACAAGGACAAAGAAGAACTAGAGCAATTAAAAGATTAGAAGTTATTGAGTCGTTTCGTGGCTCGAGCAATGACCCTGACTGGATGATATTGGATGTATTGCCAGTTATACCACCAGAGCTCCGTCCTATGGTGCAATTAGATGGAGGTAGATTTGCGACTTCTGACTTAAATGATCTATATCGAAGGGTAATTAACCGAAATAATCGTCTAAAACGATTGTTAGATTTGGGTGCTCCAAGCATCATTGTTCAAAATGAGAAGAGGATGCTTCAAGAAGCTGTAGATGCCTTAATAGATAACGGTCGTCGTGGAAGACCTGTGACAGGACCGGGTAACCGACCATTAAAATCTCTTTCACATATGTTAAAGGGTAAACAAGGTCGTTTCCGTCAAAATCTTTTAGGGAAACGTGTTGATTATTCAGGGCGTTCAGTTATTGTTGTAGGTCCTAACCTTAAGATGTATCAATGTGGTTTACCGAAAGAAATGGCGTTAGAATTGTTTAAACCATTTGTAATGAGAGAACTAGTATCAAAACAGCTAGCTCATAACATTAAAAGTGCAAAGCGTAAAATAGAACGATTACATTCAGAAGTATGGGATGTCTTAGAAGAAGTCATTAAAGAACATCCTGTGTTGCTAAACCGTGCACCTACGCTTCATAGATTAGGGATACAGGCGTTTGAACCTACATTAGTAGAAGGAAGAGCGATTCGCCTACACCCACTTGTATGTACCGCTTATAATGCTGACTTTGATGGTGACCAAATGGCGGTTCACGTACCATTAGCTGCAGAAGCACAAGCAGAGGCTCGAATTTTGATGCTTGCAGCTCAAAACATCTTGAACCCAAAAGATGGAAAACCTGTTGTTACACCGTCTCAAGATATGGTATTAGGTAACTACTACTTAACACTTGAACGTGCTGGAGCGATTGGTGAAGGAATGGTTTTTAAAAACAGTGATGAAGCCCTTATTGCATACCAAAATGGGTATGTTCACTTACATTCTCGAATTGCAATTGCTGCTTCATCTTTACAAAATCAAACATTTACAGAAGAGCAAAACAAACAGTTGCTTGTAACAACTGTCGGAAAGCTTATTTTCAATGAAATTCTTCCTGAATCGTTCCCTTACATGAATGAACCGACGACGGGGAATATTGCTGAAAAGACGCCAGAGAAATATTTTGTTGATCCGACAACAAATGTGAAGGAATTTATTGCTGAACAAGAGACGGTTTTACCATTTAAAAAAGGTATTTTAGGTAAGATTATTGCTCAAGTATTTAAGCAGTTCCATATTACCGAAACATCTAAAATGTTAGATCGCTTAAAAGACTTAGGATTTAAATATTCAACAAAAGCAGGTATTACAGTAGGGGTTTCAGATATTATTGTTCTTGCAGAAAAACAAGAAATTATTGATGAACTCAGAAAAAAGTTGATAATATCCATAAACAGTTTAAAAGAGGTTTGATCACGGAAGATGAAAGATATGACCGAGTCATCTCGATTTGGAGTTCTGCTAAAGATAGAATCCAAAGCAAGCTGATGAAATCGTTAGATCGTACAAATCCAATCTTTATGATGAGTGATTCAGGTGCTCGTGGTAACGCATCTAACTTCACACAGCTCGCGGGTATGCGCGGATTGATGGCCAACCCGGGCTGGACGAATCATTGAGTTACCAATTAAATCAAGCTTCCGAGAAGGCTTAACAGTGTTGGAGTACTTTATCTCAACTCATGGTGCTCGTAAAGGTCTTGCAGATACAGCTTTAAAAACAGCGGATTCGGGTTATTTAACAAGACGTCTTGTTGATGTTGCTCAAGATGTAATTATCCGCGAAGAAGACTGTGGAACAGATCGAGGTCTTCTAGCTAAATCAATAAAAGAAGGCAATGAAATCATTGAAAAGCTTGAAGAAAGAATTGTTGGTAGACATGCTAGAAGAACAATCTATCATCCAGAAACGGGAGAAGTCGTTGCAGAGGAAAACGATCTTATTACTGAAGATCTAACTACACAAATCATTGACTTAGGTATTGAAGAAGTCTGGATTCGTTCTGCGTTTACTTGTAATACGCGTCATGGAGTATGTAAAAAATGCTACGGGCGTAACTTAGCAACTGGAACGGAAGTTGAAGTAGGAGAAGCTGTAGGAATTATAGCTGCTCAATCAATTGGTGAACCAGGTACACAGTTGACGATGCGTACGTTCCATACAGGTGGAGTTGCTGGGGATGATATCACCCAAGGTTTACCTCGTATTCAAGAATTGTTTGAAGCCCGTAATCCGAAAGGGCAAGCGGTTATCTCTGAAATTGATGGTGTTATAGCTGATATCAATGAAGTTCGAGATAAGCAACAAGAAATTGTTATTCAAAATGCAGTAGAAACTAGATCGTACACCGCTCCTTTTAATGCTCGTTTAAAGCTAACTAAAGGTGATGAAGTAAAGCGTGGGCAAGAGATTACAGAAGGTTCTGTTGATCCTAAAGAACTATTAAAGGTAACAGATATTACCGCTGTTCAGGAATACCTCTTGAGAGAAGTTCAAAAGGTTTACCGTATGCAAGGTGTTGAAATTGGTGATAAACACGTAGAGGTAATGGTCAGACAAATGCTGAAAAAAGTGAGAGTAATTGATCCGGGTGATACAGATGTACTTCCAGGTACTCTTTTAGATATCCATCAATTTACCGATGCGAATAGAAAAGTCCTTCTAAAAGGCGAACAGCCTGCGACAGGAAAACCTGTATTGTTAGGAATCACAAAAGCATCGCTTGAAACAGAATCATTCTTATCAGCTGCTTCATTCCAAGAAACAACACGTGTACTAACAGACGCTGCGATTAAGGGTAAACGTGATGAATTATTAGGATTAAAAGAAAATGTAATTATTGGTAAACTTGTACCCGCTGGTACAGGGATGCAACGCTATCGTAAAGCAATGCCAGTAAAAACGGATATTGAAACTGAAGATACTGTTACCGTCGACTAACAGTGGCCCTAAAAAGAGATGGATTGTTTACATGTTATCAATAGAAAGTACCATAACTTGTTGACATCCATCTCTATGGGTGATATTATATTCAAGGTGCTCAATGTAACACCTGTTACTTTGGAGGATATGCTGTGTCTTATGAAAAAGTATCACAGGCAAAAAGAATAATTATTGGTACAAAGCAAACAGTAAAAGCCTTAAAAAATAACCATGTAATAGAGTTAGTTATTGCAAGCGATGCAGATCCAAGGATTACTGTGAAAGTAGTCGAACTAGCGAAGCAGCATAACATCCCTATATCAAAGGTTTCTTCAATGAAAAAGCTTGGTAAAGCTTGTGGAATTGAAGTGGGTGCTTCTACTGTGGCAATATTAAAGTAAAATCTGTTTTTGTAGATTAAACTACAAAAACTTTGTTTTTGCTTAATTATGAACCACCTGGATGTGTGGGACTAAACAACAAGAAGGGAGGATCTTTTTAATGCCTACTATTAATCAATTAGTACGTAAGGGTCGTGTAACTAAACTTAAAAAATCTGACTCTCCTGCGTTAAACAAAGGTTATAACAGCTTCAAAAAAGCTCAAACGAATCTTTCATCACCGCAAAAACGTGGCGTTTGTACTCGTGTAGGAACAATGACTCCGAAAAAGCCAAACTCAGCGTTACGTAAATATGCTCGTGTTCGTTTAACAAACGGAATTGAAGTGACTGCATATATTCCTGGAATCGGCCATAACCTACAAGAGCATAGTGTTGTTCTTATTCGTGGAGGACGAGTAAAAGACTTACCAGGGGTACGTTATCATATTGTTCGTGGTGCGTTAGATACTGCGGGCGTTGATGGACGTATGCAAGGTCGTTCAAAATATGGTACGAAGAGACCGAAAAAAAGCAAGTAATAGATTAGATTAAAAGAAAGGAGGAAACTATTATGCCTCGTAAAGGTCCAGTTGCAAAAAGAGATGTATTACCAGATCCGATTTACAACTCAAAATTAGTAACTCGTTTAATTAACAAAATTATGATCGATGGAAAGCGCGGTAAAGCACAGACCATCCTTTATAATGCACTAGAGCTTGTTAAAGAACGTACAGGAAATGATCCGATGGAAGTGTTTGAACAAGCACTTAAAAACATCATGCCTGTTCTTGAAGTTAAAGCTCGTCGTGTAGGTGGATCTAACTATCAAGTACCTGTAGAAGTCCGTCCGGAGCGTCGTACAACTTTAGGTCTTCGTTGGTTAGTAAACTACTCTCGCCTTCGTGGTGAAAAAACGATGGAAGAAAGACTAGCAAATGAAATTATGGATGTTGCTAACAACACTGGTGCATCTGTTAAGAAACGTGAAGATACGCATAAGATGGCTGAAGCAAACAAAGCATTTGCTCACTATCGCTGGTAATAACAACTTCGTGTTCAAAAAGCTCAATCACCGTTACATGATTATTGGTCATGTTTAGAATTGATCTTTTTGAACACTTTATTAAAAAAACCTTATAGAAAGGAGAAATACATCCTATGGCAAGAGAGTTCTCCTTAGAAAAGACTCGAAATATCGGTATCATGGCTCATATTGATGCTGGTAAAACAACAACAACAGAACGAGTATTATTTTACACTGGTCGTATCCATAAAATTGGTGAAACTCATGAAGGGGCTTCACAAATGGACTGGATGGCACAAGAGCAGGAGCGTGGGATTACAATCACATCAGCTGCAACAACTGCTCAATGGAAGGGCCACCGTATTAATATCATTGATACGCCTGGACACGTAGACTTTACAGTGGAGGTAGAACGTTCCCTTCGTGTATTAGATGGCGCAGTTGCTGTTTTAGATGCACAATCCGGAGTTGAACCTCAAACTGAAACCGTTTGGCGTCAGGCTACTACATATGGCGTTCCACGTGTAGTTTTTATTAATAAAATGGATAAAATCGGTGCTGACTTCCTTTATTCAACAGGTACATTGAAAGACCGCTTACAAGCTAATGCACACCCTATTCAATTACCAATCGGCGCTGAGGACCAATTTGAAGGTATTATCGACCTAGTAGAAATGAAAGCTTATTTCTATGAGGATGACCTAGGAACACGTGCTGATGCTCGTGACATTCCTGAAGATTACAAAGAGTTAGCTGAAGAGTATCACGGCAAGCTTATTGAAGCAGTTGCTGAACTTGATGAAGAGTTAATGATGAAATATCTTGAAGGAGAAGAAATCACAGTTGATGAATTGAAAGCTGGTATCCGTAAAGGTACTTGTGATGTGGAATTCTATCCAGTAATTTGTGGTTCTGCTTTCAAAAACAAAGGTGTACAATTGATGATCGATACAGTTATTGACTACCTTCCTTCTCCAATTGATGTAAAAGATATTAAAGGAACAATTCCTGATACAGACGAAGAAGTGACTCGTCCTTCATCGGATGATGCACCGTTTTCTGCATTAGCTTTTAAAGTAATGACAGATCCGTATGTAGGAAAACTTACTTTCTTCAGAGTATACTCTGGTACATTAAGTTCTGGATCCTATGTAGTCAACTCAACTAAAGGAAAGCGTGAACGCGTTGGACGTATTCTTCAAATGCATGCGAATTCAAGAGAAGAGATTCCAGTTGTTTACTCTGGTGATATAGCTGCAGCAGTTGGTTTGAAAGAGACAACGACAGGTGACACTTTATGTGATGAGAAAAACCTAGTTATCCTTGAATCAATGGAATTCCCAGAACCTGTTATTCACGTTGCGATTGAACCAAAATCAAAAGCAGACCAAGACAAAATGGGTATCGCCTTAGGAAAGTTAGCTGAGGAAGATCCAACATTCCGTACGCACACTGACCATGAAACAGGTCAAACCATTATTGCTGGTATGGGTGAGCTTCATTTAGATATCATCGTTGACCGTATGAAACGTGAATTTAAAGTTGAGGCTAATGTAGGCGCTCCTCAAGTTGCTTACCGTGAGACTTTCCGCCAGTCAGCACAAGTTGAAGGAAAGTTTGTTCGTCAATCTGGTGGACGTGGACAGTTTGGTCACGTTTGGATTGAGTTCTCTCCAAACGATGAAGGTGAAGGCTTCGAATTTGAAAATGCAATTGTTGGAGGGGTTGTACCTCGAGAATACATCCCAGCAGTTCAAGCGGGTCTTGAAGATGCATTAGATAATGGAGTTCTTGCTGGATATCCTTTAATTGATATTAAAGCTAAACTATATGATGGGTCTTACCATGATGTAGACTCTAACGAAATGGCGTTTAAGATTGCGGCATCCATGGCGTTGAAAAATGCTGTATCTAAGTGTAAACCTGTATTACTTGAGCCTATCATGAAGGTTGAAGTTGTTATTCCAGAGGAATATATGGGTGACATTATGGGTGATGTGACATCAAGACGTGGTCGTGTAGAAGGTATGGAAGCTAGAGGAAATGCGCAGGTAGTTCGTGCAATGGTACCTCTTGCTGAAATGTTTGGATACGCAACTGCATTACGTTCTAACACTCAAGGTCGTGGTGTATTCACAATGTTCTTTGACCACTATGAAGAAGTGCCAAAGAGTGTTTCTGAAGAAATTATTAAAAAAAATAAAGGTGAATAATTGATTTCATCCTTTTATTCAAGTATAACTACTATTGAGTAAATAGAAAGAAAGAGCTTGCTTTTCCTTTCTATTACCCTATAAATTATGATCATTTAAGGAGGATTTTTAGAATGGCTAAAGAAAAATTCGATCGTTCCAAAACACATGCCAATATCGGTACAATTGGACACGTTGACCATGGTAAAACTACATTAACTGCAGCAATCACTACAGTACTTCATAAGAAATCAGGTTCAGGTACAGCAATGGCTTATGACCAAATTGATGGTGCTCCAGAAGAGCGCGAGCGTGGAATTACAATTTCTACAGCTCACGTTGAGTATGAAACTGACTCTCGTCACTATGCACACGTTGACTGCCCAGGACATGCTGACTACGTTAAAAACATGATCACTGGTGCTGCTCAAATGGACGGAGCTATCCTAGTTGTATCTGCAGCTGATGGCCCAATGCCACAAACTCGTGAACACATTCTTTTATCTCGTCAAGTAGGTGTACCATACATCGTTGTATTCTTAAACAAATGTGATATGGTTGATGACGAAGAGCTTCTTGAATTAGTAGAAATGGAAGTTCGTGATCTACTTTCTGAGTATGATTTCCCTGGTGACGATGTACCAGTAATCAAAGGTTCAGCTCTTAAAGCTCTTGAAGGAGATGCTGATTGGGAAGCGAAAATCTTTGAACTTATGGATGCTGTAGATGACTACATCCCAACTCCAGAACGTGATACTGAAAAACCATTCATGATGCCTGTTGAGGACGTATTCTCTATTACAGGTCGTGGTACAGTTGCGACTGGTCGTGTTGAACGCGGTCAAGTAAAAGTTGGAGATGAAATTGAAATCATCGGACTTGCAGAAGAGCCTTCAAAAACAACTGTAACAGGTGTAGAAATGTTCCGTAAGCTTCTTGATTATGCTGAAGCTGGAGACAACATCGGTGCTTTATTACGTGGTGTTTCTCGTGAAGATATCAACCGTGGACAAGTACTTGCTAAACCAGGTACAATCACTCCACACACGAAGTTCAAAGCGGAAGTTTATGTTCTTTCTAAAGAAGAAGGTGGCCGTCATACTCCATTCTTCACAAACTACCGCCCACAGTTCTACTTCCGTACAACTGACGTAACTGGAATCGTAAACCTTCCTGAAGGTGTAGAAATGGTTATGCCTGGAGATAACGTTGAAATGTCAATCGACCT
The DNA here is from genome assembly GCF_020524035.2 of Bacillus carboniphilus. NCBI lineage: Bacteria > Bacillati > Bacillota > Bacilli > Caryophanales > Bacillaceae > Bacillus > Bacillus carboniphilus. The sequence continues at coordinate 2,831,355 of NZ_CP129013.1, forward strand.
TATCTCTCCAATCGCGATCGAAGAAGGAACTAAGTTCTCTATTCGTGAAGGTGGACGTACAGTAGGTGCTGGAGTAGTAGCAACTATTACTGAATAATATATGCATTAAAAAAAACGTACTCTTTGAAAAGGGTACGTTTTTTTATGGCTTTTTTACAGAGTAAGAAAGTATAAAAAATCTGTCCTTATTCGGAGGGTGCTATTATTTTTGTCTAGCTCCAGCGCCAGCGAAGGGTAGCGCTTTCGAAGCACACGATGTGCAAGCATCATCGTTGCCTACACGACGTGGCTGAACTTAGTAGATCCTCCGCTTTCGGGCTTTTCGTGTTTCCTTTATCTGATACGGCGATGCCCAGGACGGGCTAGCGTCAACGTTAGTTCGCGCGTCGTGACTGTACTTAGTTGACGTTCCTTTCCCCCTTCGTTGCTAAACGGACGCTTGCGTTTTTCTTATCATTAATATTTACACAAGTGAAGAAATGTTGCCTCATTATAAATTGGAAAAATAAGATTCTTGTATAGTGGTTGAAATTATCACGAAGTCATAATATACTAGGTTCCGTCATCATTATGAAAAGATTTAAGATTTTCTTGCACCAACGAATAAATTTATGTATAATATTTAATGTTGGTCTTAGACTGCGATGACGTGAGAGGTTGCTGATACACCCGGCCGCTTTGCCATGGCGGAGGTTCAGGAAATTCTCACTGAGAATTGTCTATCATAAATAGGCGTAAAGGAGGGAAAATAATGGCAAAACAAAAGATTCGTATTCGTTTAAAAGCATATGATCACAGAATCCTTGATCAATCTGCAGAAAAGATTGTTGAAACAGCAAAACGTTCAGGTGCAAGCGTATCAGGGCCAATCCCGTTACCAACTGAAAAATCTGTTTACACAATCCTACGTGCGGTGCACAAATATAAAGATTCTCGCGAACAGTTTGAAATGCGTACACATAAACGTCTAATAGATATTGTTAATCCAACACCACAGACGGTTGATGCATTAATGCGTCTTGACTTACCATCAGGTGTGGACATTGAAATCAAATTATAATTATTAATATGAAAGAATATTTAGGAGGTGTGACTCATGACCAAAGGAATCTTAGGTAGAAAAATAGGAATGACTCAAGTATTTGCTGAAAACGGCGACTTAATCCCTGTGACGGTAATTGAAGCTACTCCAAACGTCGTTCTTCAAAAGAAGAATACTGATACAGATGGCTACGATGCTGTTCAATTAGGTTTTGAAGATAAACGTGAAAAGCTATCAAACAAACCTGAACAAGGCCACGTTGCAAAAGCAAATACTGCACCTAAGCGCTTCATTCGTGAGATCCGTGAAGCTACTGGTGAGTTTGAACTTGGTCAAGAAGTCAAAGTTGATATTTTCTCAGATGGAGAAATTGTAGATGTAACAGGTGTTTCTAAAGGTAAAGGGTTCCAAGGTGCGATCAAGCGTCATAATCAATCTAGAGGACCTATGTCACACGGTTCCCGTTATCACCGTCGCCCAGGATCAATGGGTCCGACTGCACCAAACCGTGTATTTAAATCTAAAGCACTCCCAGGACGTATGGGTGGAGAAAGAGTCTCTATTCAAAACCTTGAGATCGTTAAAGTGGATGCAGAACGTAATCTTCTATTAATTAAAGGAAACGTTCCAGGGCCTAAAAAATCTTTAGTTGAAGTGAGATCTGCAACTAAAGCTAACTAATTTCATAGGAAAGGAGGAAAACAATAATGCTAAAAGTTGCATTATATAACCAAAGCGGTTCTGAAATCGGTGAAGTTGAATTAAATGATTCAGTATTTGGTGTGGAACCAAATGAATCGGTATTGTACGAAGCGATCATTATGCAAAGAGCTTCTCTACGACAAGGAACACATAAAGTTAAAAACCGTTCAGAAGTGAAAGGTGGAGGTCGTAAGCCATGGCGTCAAAAGGGTACAGGACGTGCTCGTCAAGGTTCTATTAGATCCCCACAATGGCGTGGTGGTGGTACTGTATTTGGTCCAACTCCTCGTTCATATTCATATAAGCTTCCTAAGAAAGTTCGTCGTCTAGCAATTAAATCTGCACTTTCTACAAAGGTAAATGAAAATAGCCTAGTAGTTCTTGAAGATTTAACTTTTGCTGCACCTAAGACGAAAGAAATGAAAACAGTCCTTAACAGCCTTTCAGTAGAAAAGAAAGCACTTATTGTGACTGCAGACTTCAATGAGGCTGTTTCATTATCTGCACGTAATATTCCTGGTGTTACGGTTGTAACGACAGAGGGTATTAATGTTTTAGATGTCATTAATCATGACAAATTACTAATGACTAAAGCTGCTGTTGAAAAAGTAGGGGAGGTGCTTTCATAATGAAGGACTTACGTGATATCATTAAGCGCCCCGTTATTACAGAACGTTCAAGTGATCTAATGGCTGATAGATCTTATACTTTTGAAGTGGATGTTAAAGCGAACAAAACTGAAGTTAAAGATGCGATTGAATCCATCTTTGGTGTAAAAGTTGAGAGAGTAAACATCATGAACTATAAAGGTAAGGCTAAAAGAGTAGGACGCTATACAGGTTTTACTAACAAACGTAAAAAAGCGATTGTTAAGCTTACTGAAGATAGCAAAGAACTAGAATTATTTGAAGTTTAATAATTAAAAAAGGAGGGAAAAAGGATGGCGATTAAAAAGTATAAACCAACCTCAAATGGTCGTCGTGGAATGACGGTTTCAGACTTTGCTGAAATCACTACCGACAAACCAGAAAAATCGTTACTTTCACCGCTTTATAAAAAAGCAGGTCGTAACAACCAAGGAAAAATTACTGTACGTCATCAAGGTGGCGGACATAAACGCCAATATCGTATCATCGATTTCAAGCGTGATAAAGATGGTATACCAGGCCGCGTTGCTACAATCGAATACGATCCAAACCGCTCAGCAAACATTGCATTAGTTCATTATGCTGATGGGGAGAAACGCTATATTTTAGCTCCAAAAAACATAACTGTTGGAACGGAAATTATGTCTGGTGTTGAATCAGATATTAAAGTGGGTAATGCATTACCGCTTGCGAATATCCCGGTCGGAACAGTTATTCACAACATTGAGTTAAAACCAGGAAAAGGCGGACAGCTTGTACGTTCAGCTGGAACATCTGCACAAGTACTAGGTAAAGAAGGTAAATATGTTCTTGTACGTTTGAACTCAGGTGAAGTTCGTATGATTCTTGCAACATGCCGTGCTACTATCGGTCAAGTTGGTAACGAACAGCATGAACTTATTAATATAGGTAAAGCTGGACGTTCTCGTTGGTTAGGCAAGCGCCCAACTGTTCGTGGTTCTGTTATGAACCCTAACGATCACCCACACGGTGGTGGTGAAGGACGTGCGCCAATCGGACGTAAATCACCAATGTCTCCATGGGGTAAACCAACACTTGGATATAAGACACGTAAGAAGAGCAAAGGATCAGATAAGTTCATCGTACGTCGTCGTAAAAAATAACCGTGTTGTTCTACGGTTCAAAAGGGCCGTAGCGCAATCACGAAGGGAGGTACAAACATGGGTCGTAGCCTAAAAAAAGGACCATTCGTAGATGATCATCTTATGAATAAGATTGAAAAACTAAACGAAACAGATAAAAAACAAGTAGTGAAAACTTGGTCTCGTCGTTCAACAATCTTCCCAAATTTTATCGGTCATACTGTTGCTGTATATGATGGACGTAAACATGTACCGGTTTATATTACAGAAGATATGGTAGGACACAAGTTAGGTGAATTTGCACCTAGCCGTACGTATAAAGGTCATGCAAATGACGATAAAAAAACTAGACGTTAATGAGAGGAGGCATATACATGCAAGCTAAAGCTGTCGCAAGAACAGTAAGAATTGCTCCTCGTAAAGCTCGTATTGTAATTGATTTGATTCGAGGTAAGCAAGTAGGTGAAGCTATCGCTATTTTGCGTCATACTCCAAAAGCAGCTTCTCCAATTATTGAAAAAGTTTTAAATTCTGCTATTGCAAATGCTGAACATAATTACGAAATGGACGTAAACACATTAGTGATTAATGAAGCTTTTGTTGATGAAGGACCAACACTAAAACGTTTCCGTCCTCGTGCAATGGGTAGAGCTAGCCAAATAAACAAACGTACTAGCCACATTACAATCGTGGTATCTGAAAAGAAGGAGGGATAATACGTGGGTCAAAAAGTTAATCCAGTCGGTCTTCGTATAGGTGTCATTCGTGATTGGGATTCTAGATGGTATGCTGGAAAAGACTATGCAGATCTTCTCCATGAAGACATCAAAATTCGTGAATATATCAATAAACGTTTACATGACGCTTCAGTATCTCGCGTTGAGATCGAGCGTGCGGCTAACCGCGTAAACATCTCAATTCATACTGCTAAACCAGGAATGGTTATTGGTAAAGGCGGTACAGAAGTTGAAGCTCTTCGTAAAGCTTTAAATAAATTAACCGGAAAAAGAGTTCATATCAACATTCTTGAAGTTAAGAAAGCGGATATGGATGCTAAACTAGTAGCAGAGAACATTGCTCGTCAACTTGAGAATCGTGCTTCTTTCCGTCGTGTACAAAAGCAAGCAATCCAACGTGCTATGCGTTCTGGTGCTAAAGGAATCAAAACGATGGTATCTGGTCGTCTTGGTGGAGCTGATATTGCTCGTGCTGAGTACTATAGTGAAGGAACAGTACCATTACACACTCTTCGTGCTGACATCGATTACGGAACAGCAGAAGCTGATACAACTTACGGTAAATTAGGAATCAAAGTATGGATCTATCGTGGTGAGGTTCTTCCTACTAAGAAGGAAACTAAGGAAGGAGGAAAATAATAATGTTATTACCTAAACGTGTAAAATACCGTCGTGAACATCGTGGTAAAATGCGTGGTCGTGCTAAAGGTGGAACAGAAGTTCATTTCGGTGAATATGGCCTTCAATCACTTGAAGCATCATGGATTACAAACCGTCAAATTGAAGCGGCTCGTATTGCAATGACTCGTTACATGAAACGTGGCGGTAAAGTATGGATTAAAATTTTCCCATCTAAACCTTACACTGCGAAACCATTAGAAGTTCGAATGGGTTCTGGTAAAGGAGCTCCTGAAGGTTGGGTAGCTGTCGTTAAACCTGGGAAAATTCTTTTTGAAATATCAGGTGTATCAGAAGAAGTTGCAAGAGAAGCGTTACGTCTTGCATCACATAAATTACCTGTAAAAACTAAGTTCGTAAAACGTGAAGAAATTGGTGGTGAATCAAATGAAGGCTAATGAGATCCGAGATCTAACCACTGCCGAAATTGAACAAAATGTAAAAACTCTTAAAGAGGAATTATTTAACCTAAGATTCCAACTTGCTACAGGTCAGCTAGAAAATACAGCTCGCATTCGTGAAGTTCGTAAATCGATTGCTCGAATGAAAACGATTATTCATCAACGCGAAATGGCTGCAAAATAATATGATATTGAGAGGAGGTTTGCCTCATGAGTGAACGCAATCAGCGTAAAGTTTATACTGGACGTGTTGTCTCTGACAAAATGGATAAAACCATCACGGTACTAGTAGAAACGTATAAAAAACACCCATTATATGGCAAGCGCGTAAAGTACTCTAAGAAATTTAAAGCTCATGATGAAAACAACCAAGCGAAAATTGGAGATGTTGTTCGCATCATGGAAACACGTCCACTTTCAGCCACTAAGCGATTTCGTTTAGTAGAAGTTATTGAAGAGGCTGTTATTATCTAATAAATAGTTCGGGTAGTAAGTCCGAAAGGAGGTAATGGGACATGATTCAACAAGAATCACGTTTGAAAGTTGCGGATAACTCTGGTGCTCGTGAAATTTTAACGATTAAAGTCCTTGGTGGCTCTGGTCGTAAAACAGCAAACATCGGAGATGTTATTGTTGGTACGGTGAAACAAGCAACACCAGGAGGCGTTGTTAAAAAGGGTGACGTCGTAAAAGCAGTTATTGTACGTACTAAGAGTGGAGCGCGTCGTACAGACGGTTCTTACATTAAATTTGACGAAAATGCTTGCGTCGTTATTCGTGATGATAAGAGTCCACGAGGTACTCGTATCTTTGGACCAGTTGCTCGTGAACTTCGTGAAAACAACTTCATGAAGATTGTATCACTTGCTCCAGAAGTACTTTAATATAACTAAACCTTTACTAAGGAGGTGCAACTAGGATGCATGTGAAAAAAGGAGATAAAGTAATGGTGATCTCTGGTAAGGATAAAGGAAAACAAGGTCGAATCCTTGAAGCTTATCCTAAAAAGGATCGCGTGCTTGTTGAAGGTGTGAATATCGTCAAGAAACATTCAAAACCATCTCAAGCAAATCCACAGGGTGGAATTTTAACTCAAGAATCACCAATTCATGTATCAAATGTCATGCCGTTAGATCCTAAATCAGGCGAGGTTACTCGCGTTGGATATAAAGTCGAGGGTGGCAAAAAAGTGCGTGTTGCTAAAAAATCTGGTGAAAAATTAGATAAATAGGAAGGGAGGTCTACATTTTGAACCGCCTTAAAGATAAGTATCAAAAAGACATTACACCTGCTCTAATGAGCAAGTTTGAATATAAATCAGTGATGCAAGTTCCGAAAATCGAAAAGATTGTAATCAATATGGGTGTTGGTGATGCTGTGCAAAACTCAAAAGCTCTTGATAGCGCAGTGGAAGAACTAACGCTAATAGCTGGTCAAAAACCATTGATTACTAAAGCGAAAAAGTCAATTGCAGGTTTCCGCTTGCGTGAAGGGATGCCAATTGGTGCAAAAGTAACGCTTCGTGGAGAGCGTATGTATGAATTCTTTGACAAACTAATTGCTGTTGCTTTACCTCGTGTACGTGACTTTAGAGGGATTTCTAAGAAATCTTTTGACGGTCGTGGTAACTACACATTAGGTGTTAAAGAACAATTGATCTTCCCTGAAATTGATTACGATAAAGTAACGAAAGTACGCGGTATGGATATTGTAATTGTAACTACTGCAAATTCAGACGAAGAAGCTCGTGAATTGCTAACTCAATTCGGCATGCCGTTTCAAAAATAATCGCTAAGGGAGGCGACATTGTGGCTAAAAAATCAATGATAGCGAAACAAAAGCGCGAGCAAAAGTTTAAAGTGCGCGAGTATACACGTTGTGAGCGTTGTGGTCGTCCACATTCAGTTATTCGTAAGTTTAAGCTTTGCCGTATTTGTTTCCGTGAACTAGCATATAAAGGTCAAATACCAGGCGTTAAGAAAGCTAGCTGGTAAAGGCTTATAAAAAGGAAGGAGGTCAAAAGTTATGGTTATGACAGATCCAATTGCTGATTTACTAACTCGCATCCGTAATGCGAACATGGTACGTCATGAGAAGTTAGAACTTCCTGCTTCAAAAATTAAGCATGAAATTGCTCAAATCTTAAAGCGTGAAGGTTTTATCCGTGATGTAGAATTTATTGAGGATAACAAACAAGGTATGCTTCGTATCTTCTTAAAATACGGTGCAAATAATGAACGTGTAATTACAGGTATTAAACGTATTAGTAAACCAGGTCTTCGCGTTTATGCAAAAGCTGACGAAGTTCCTCGCGTTTTAAACGGATTAGGTATTGCTATTGTTTCTACATCTCAAGGTGTTTTAACTGATAAAGAAGCTCGTGCAAAACAAGCTGGTGGAGAAGTATTAGCGTACGTTTGGTAATAAGTTGACATGAATGGAGGTGTAATGAATGTCTCGTATAGGTAAAAAGTTACTAGAGATTCCTTCTGGCGTAACCATTACAATTAGTGCTGAAAATGCAGTAACAGTAAAAGGACCAAAAGGTGAATTATCTCGTAAGTTTAGTCCAGATATGGAAATCAAGATTGAAGATAACGTATTAACGGTCAGCCGTCCAAGTGACCATAAAGAACATCGTGCTCTTCATGGAACAACTCGTAGTATTATTGGAAACATGGTTGATGGTGTTTCTAAAGGGTTTGAAAAAAGTCTTGAATTAATCGGGGTTGGATACCGCGCATCTAAATCAGGTAAAAATCTTGTTTTAAATGTTGGTTATTCACATCCAGTTGAAATCGTACCTGAAGAAGGAATTGAAATTGACGTTCCTTCGCAAACAAAGGTTGTTGTAAAAGGTACAGATAAAGAACGTGTAGGAGCGATCGCTTCTAACATTCGTGCGGTACGTCCTCCAGAGCCTTATAAAGGTAAAGGGATTCGTTACGAAGGCGAGTATGTTCGTCGCAAAGAAGGTAAAACTGCTAAGTAATATCGTTAAACGGTAGGAAAGGAGTGACGTAGATGATTACTAAGGCAAGTAAAAATGTTGTTCGTAAAAAAAGACATGCACGTGTTCGTTCTAACCTATCAGGAACAGCAACGCGTCCTCGTTTAAATGTTTTTCGTTCAAATAAACACATATACGCACAAGTGATTGATGATATGAATCAAGTAACACTTGCTAGCGCTTCAACACTTGATAAAGATTTAGCATTGGATTCTAAAGGGAACATTGATGCTGCTGTTAAAGTTGGCGAGCTTGTTGCTAAACGTGCTCTTGATAAAGGAGTCGAAACGGTTATCTTTGATCGTGGTGGATATCTTTATCATGGACGTGTAAAAGCATTAGCGGATGCAGCTCGTGAAGCTGGATTGAAATTCTAATTAAAAGGAGGGAAACTAACTTGAAACGCATAGATCCGAGTAAACTAGAACTTGAAGAACGAGTAGTTACCGTCAACCGTGTTGCGAAAGTAGTAAAAGGTGGTCGTCGTTTCCGTTTTGCTGCTTTAGTCGTAGTAGGTGATAAAAACGGTCATGTAAGGTTTTGGTACTGGTAAAGCACAAGAAGTACCAGAAGCGATTCGTAAAGCTATCGAAGATGCTAAGAAAAACTTAGTTACTGTACCAATGGTAAATACAACAATTCCTCATGAGATTATTGGAGTATATGGTGCAGGGAATATCTTATTAAAACCTGCTTCTGCCGGTACCGGAGTTATCGCTGGTGGTCCAGTACGTGCGGTACTAGAACTTGCTGGAGTTCATGATATTCTTTCTAAGTCATTAGGCTCAAATACACCTATAAATATGATTCGTGCTACAATCGAAGGTCTTAAGCATTTGAAAAAAGCTGAAGATGTTGCAAAACTTCGTGGTAAAACTGTAGAAGAACTGTTAGGATAAGGAGGGATTTAACATGGCAAAAAAAATAGCAATTACCCTCACTCGCAGTGTCATTGGTCGTCCAGAAAATCAACGTGTGACTGTTAAAACACTTGGTCTTAACAAACTGAACCAAACTGTTATACATGAAGATAATGCTGCAATTCGTGGTATGGTCAATAAGGTATCACACTTAGTGAAGGTTGAAGAACAGTAAGACCGTAACAATTCTTAAGGAGGTGTCTCATAAATGAAACTTCATGAACTAAAACCAACAGAGGGTTCACGTAAAGAACGTAATCGTGTCGGTCGTGGTACTGGGTCTGGTAATGGTAAAACATCTGGAAGAGGTCATAAGGGTCAAAAAGCTCGTTCGGGTGGAGGCGTTCGCCCAGGTTTTGAAGGTGGTCAGCTTCCTCTATTCAAACGTTTACCAAAACGTGGTTTTACAAACATTAACAGAAAAGAGTATGCCATCGTCAATATCGAAACATTAAATCGTTTCAATGATGGAGATGAAATTACTCCAGAGCTTCTTTTAGAAGTAGGTTTAGTTAGCAAACTAAATGCTGGGATAAAGGTTCTTGGTAACGGTAAGCTTGAAAAGAAACTTTCTGTCAAAGCCAATAAGTTTTCAGCTTCTGCTAAAGAAGCTATAGAAAGTGCTGGCGGCACAACAGAGGTGATTTAATGTTTAAAACAATCTCCAATTTTATGCGCGTGGGTGATATACGAAATAAAATCATATTCACCCTTTTAATGTTAGTCGTGTTTCGTATTGGTACATTTATTCCTGTACCGCACGTAAATGCCGATGTTTTGAAAATGCAAGATGATGTGAGTGTTTTTGGAGTTCTGAATACTTTTGGTGGAGGAGCTCTTCAAAACTTTTCATTGTTTGCTATGGGAATTATGCCTTACATTACCGCTTCAATTATTATTCAATTGTTGCAAATGGATGTAGTACCTAAGCTCACTGAATGGTCAAAACAGGGAGAAGTAGGAAGACGTAAGATCGCTCAGTTAACTCGTTACGGTACGATCATACTAGGTTTTATCCAAGCGTTAGGAATGTCCTACGGTTTTAATACAATGGTAGGTGGGATGCTGATCGAAGATCCTGGTATTACTACCTACTTGATTATTGCTCTAGTTCTTACGGCTGGTACGGCGTTCTTAATGTGGTTAGGTGAACAAATCACTTCCAAAGGTGTAGGGAATGGAATCTCTATTATCATCTTTGCAGGAATCGTGTCTGCTATTCCTACTACAGTAAACCAGTATTTTAGTCAGCAATTTGTTGATGCTGGTGATCAATTGTTCATACGAATTGTTACTGTACTACTCATCGTATTAGCAATCATTGCAGTAACTGTCGCAGTCATCTTTGTGCAACAAGCACTTAGAAAAATTCCAATTCAATATTCAAAACGAGCAGGTGGAAATGCACAAGTAGGAAACCATTCTACTCACTTACCTTTAAAAGTGAATGCAGCAGGAGTTATTCCGGTAATCTTTGCGGTATCCTTTATTATCACACCTCAAACGATTGCTTCATTCTTCGGTTCAAATGATGTTACAGACTTTATTAGAAATACATTTGATTATACACAACCGATTGGAATGATCATCTATGTTGCTTTAATTATTGCTTTTACGTATTTTTACACGTTTGTTCAAGTTAACCCTGAGCAAATGGCTGATAATTTAAAGAAACAAGGTGGATATATTCCAGGTATCAGACCAGGGAAAAATACACAAGAGTTTGTAACGAAAGTCTTGTATCGTCTTACATTTGTAGGAGCAATCTTCCTTGCAGTGATTTCTATTCTTCCTGTGTTTTTCATTAACTTTGCGGGTCTCCCACAAAGTGCACAGATCGGTGGAACGAGTTTACTGATTGTCGTCGGTGTTGCTTTAGAGACGATGAAACAACTTGAAAGTCAACTTGTGAAACGTCATTATAAAGGCTTTATGAAAGGTTGAGGTTATGGGGCATGTCCCATTCCCTCTACTAGAGTTTGGGGGGAGGTAAGCAAATGAATTTGTTAGTAATGGGCCCACCAGGTGCTGGTAAAGGGACTCAGGCAGAGAAAATTGTTGAAAAGTATAACATCCCTCATATCTCAACAGGAGATATGTTTAGAGCTGCCATCAAGGAAGAGACAGAACTTGGTCTTAAAGCTAAATCTTTTATCGATCAAGGAGCTCTAGTCCCAGACGAAGTGACTATTGGTATTGTTCGCGAAAGATTAGGTAAAGATGACTGTAAGAAAGGTTTTCTATTAGACGGTTTTCCAAGAACAGTCGCGCAAGCTGAAGCATTAGAAAACATCTTAAATAGTTTAAATAAATCCATCGACTATGTAATAAATATTAAAGTCGACCATTCTATTCTTCTTGAACGTTTGACAGGTAGAAGAATTTGTAAAAGTTGTGGTGCTACCTATCATACATTATTCAATCCTCCTACTAAGGAAGGAATATGTGATAAGTGTGGCGGAGAGCTTTATCAACGGAATGATGATAATGAAGAAACGGTTGAAAATCGTTTGAATGTTTATGTTAAGCAAACTGAACCATTATTGAACTTCTATAAGTCAAAAGGTTATCTTAAGCATATAGACGGTCAGCAACATATTGATCATGTATTCGACTCAATTTGTCAACTTGTTGGAGGCAATGATAAATGATCATATGTAAAACTCCACGTGAGATTGAAATCATGCGTGAGGCTGGACGAATTGTTGCTTTAACTCATCAAAAGTTGAAACAAACAATTAAACCTGGTATATCAACAAAAGAGTTGGATGCAATTGCAGATAAGTTTATAAGAGAACATGATGCAATTCCTTCATTTAAAGGGTATAATGGTTTTCGCGGGAGTATATGTACCTCAGTTAATGAGGAGCTCGTTCACGGAATACCTGGCAATCGTAAACTCCAACAAGGAGATATTATTTCTATTGATATAGGTGCGAAATATGCTGGTTATCATGGAGATTCCGCTTGGACTTATGCTGTTGGGGAAATTTCAGATGATGTACAGAAGTTACTGGATGTTACTGAAAAATCTCTGTTTGCAGGTTTGAACGAAGCTAAACCTAATGAAAGGTTGTCAAACATATCCCATGCGATTCAATCTTATGTTGAGACTAATAACTTCTCAATCGTTAGAGAATATGTTGGTCATGGAGTAGGGCAGGACTTACATGAGGATCCACAAATCCCTCATTATGGACCACCTAATAAAGGGCCTCGCTTAAAGCCAGGGATGGTTTTAGCTGTTGAACCCATGGTTAACGCAGGGTCAAGGTATGTAAAAACCTTGTCAGATAATTGGACGGTTGTTACAGTTGATGGTCAATTATGTGCACACTATGAGCATACAATTGCTATAACAGAAGATGGTTATGAAATCTTAACAAAACCCTAAGTGAAGGTGATTATAGTTGATCGATCCTGACTCGAGTCCAATAGTTGGTCAGTTCGTGTTAATAAAACAAGGAAGAGAAACAGGGCAATTTGCCATTGTCGTAAAAGTCCTTGATGAACGATTTGTTTTAATTGCAGATGGAGAAAAACGAAAGTTTAATACTCCAAAGAAGAAGAATATTCAACATCTTGAATTTCTTGACCTCGTATCTCCAGAAGTTCAGAACAGTATTAAAGAAACTGGTCGTGTGACAAACGGGAAGTTACGATATGCATTAACGAAGTTTGTCAATGAGCAAGTTGCTGATTTGAAGAAGGGAGAACCATTGAATGGCTAAAGACGATGTGATTGAAGTCGAAGGTAAGGTAATCGAAACCTTACCAAACGCGATGTTTAAAGTTGAGCTTGAAAACGGTCATACTGTTTTGGCTCATGTATCTGGTAAGATCCGTATGCACTTTATTCGTATTTTACCAGGAGATAAAGTTACAGTAGAGTTGTCCCCGTACGATCTAACTCGTGGACGTATTACGTATCGATATAAATAATTAGCACTCCGTATTACTAAGGAGGTTGAAAAGCGTGAAGGTGAGACCATCAGTAAAACCTATCTGTGAAAAATGTAAAGTCATTCGCAGAAAAGGGAAAGTAATGGTTATATGCGAAAATCCAAAGCATAAACAAAAACAAGGATAATCAAAAAGGAGGTGCGATTGAATAATGGCTCGTATCGCAGGTATAGATATCCCTCGTGAAAAACGTGTAGTAATATCTTTAACATATATCTATGGAATTGGGAAAACAACAGCACAAAAGGTACTAGCTGAGGCGGGAGTTTCTGAAGATACTCGTGTTAGAGATCTAACAGAAGATGAATTAACGAAAATTCGTGAAGTAATCGATAAGCTTAAAGTTGAAGGAGATCTTCGTCGTGAAGTTTCTTTAAACATTAAACGTCTTATCGAGATCGGTTCTTATCGTGGAATTCGTCATCGTCGTAGTTTACCAGTTAGAGGTCAAAACTCTAAAAACAATGCTCGTACAAGAAAAGGTCCTCGCCGTACAGTAGCGAATAAGAAAAAGTAGGTTGTAAGTAAAGGAGGTTAAATAATAATGGCTCGTAAAACTAATACACGTAAGCGTCGTGTGAAAAAGAATATTGAGTCTGGTATTGCTCATATTCGTTCAACTTTCAACAATACAATTGTCACAATTACAGATGTTCATGGAAATGTGATTTCATGGTCTAGTGCTGGAGCATTAGGATTCAAGGGATCTCGTAAATCTACACCGTTTGCTGCGCAAATGGCTGCAGAAACAGCGGCTAAAACATCTATGGAACACGGACTTAAAACTCTAGAAGTCACTGTAAAAGGACCTGGAGCAGGACGTGAAGCAGCGATTCGTGCATTACAAGCTGCTGGATTGGAAGTAACATCTATTCGTGATGTAACGCCAGTACCTCATAATGGATGCCGTCCACCTAAACGTCGTCGAGTGTAATTTTACTGTATAAAAATTATATCCTTGTCTATAATGGGGTATGATACGGTATTTAAACTTATTCATCAGGAATAATTTTGCACATTCGGGAACTAATGAATGGGGAATTTCGGTTAGTTGATTCTGTTGTTCCACTAGCCGGGGTTTCGACGTTTTGAAGGAGGGTTTATTTTAGATGATCGAGATTGAAAAACCAAAAATTGAAACCGTTGAAATCAGCGATGATGCCAAGTATGGTAAATTCGTCGTCGAACCACTTGAGCGTGGATATGGTACAACATTGGGTAACTCCTTACGTCGTATACTCATATCCTCACTCCCTGGTGCTGCTATAACTACCATTCAAATCGATGGAGTATTGCATGAGTTCTCCACCGTCGAGGGTGTTGTAGAGGATGTTACTACCATCATATTGAACTTAAAGAAACTAGCTTTAAAGATCTATTCTGAAGAAGAAAAGACGCTAGAAATTGATATACAAGGTGAAGGTCCTATCACTGCTGCTGATATTACACATGATAGTGATGTAGAAATTTTAAATCCGGACCTCCATATCGCTACTTTGGCTGAGAATTCACATCTTCGTATGAGAATGACTGCTGAACGTGGACGTGGGTACACACCTGCCGATTCTAATAAGCATGAAGATCAGCCGATAGGAGTTATTCCTATTGATTCAATCTTCACTCCTGTCTCTCGTGTTTCATATCAAGTTGAAAATACTAGAGTAGGTCAAATCTCTAACTATGATAAATTGGTTCTTGATGTTTGGACAGATGGAAGTATCGGTCCGAAAGAAGCCATTGCATTGGGTTCAAAAATCTTCACTGAACACTTAAACATCTTTGTTAGTTTGACAGATGAAGCGCAAAATGCAGAAATCATGGTTGAGAAGGAAGAGGATCAAAAAGAAAAAGTGCTTGAAATGACTATAGAAGAACTAGATCTTTCTGTTCGTTCATATAACTGCTTAAAACGTGCTGGAATAAATACAGTTCAAGAGTTAGCCAACAAAACAGAAGAAGACATGATGAAGGTTCGTAACTTAGGTCGCAAGTCTCTAGAAGAAGTTAAAGGGAAGTTAGAGGAGCTAGGATTAGGTCTTCGAAAAGATGACTAGTTAATGTAGTTAACTAGGTTTTTCTTTGTATATATCTGGACAGGTAAAGGAGGGACATCTTATGTCTAACAGAAAATTAGGTCGTACAAGTGATCAACGTAAAGCGATGCTTCGCGGATTAGCAACAGACCTTATCATCAGTGAACGTATTGAAACAACAGAAAGCCGTGCGAAAGAGCTTCGTTCTGTTGTTGAAAAAATGATCACTCTTGGTAAGCGTGGGGATCTTCACGCTCGTCGTCAAGCAGCTTCTTTCATATACAAAAAAGAAGCAAATGAAGAGCAAGATGCATTGCAAAAGCTATTCGCTGAAATCGCTCCTCGTTATGAAGAGCGTCAAGGTGGATATACTCGCATCATGAAACTTGGACCACGTCGTGGAGACGGAGCGGAAATGGTTGTTATCGAGCTTGTATAATTTTGCTGAATATAAGGGCGGGTCTGTTTTTAACTAGATCTAAGCCCTTTTTCTTTTGTTATATTTTCCTTCATACAATTCCCCCATAAACAACTCATACATTTTTAAATTCTTCAAAAAGACTTATAATTAATTATGTCATTTAGTCAGTATGTAATGGATCAGAGGTGATAAAATTGAAAGAACAATTGGTTGTGGAAATGAATAAGGTTTGCTTTTCCTACCATAATCAAGAGAAATATGTTTTATCAAACATTTCTTTAAGTGTACAAAAGGGAGAATGGATTGCCATTGTTGGTCATAATGGCTCTGGAAAATCAACTCTTGCTCGATTGATGAATGGATTATTAACGACAGATCAAGGAACGATAAAAATTTGTGGA
Organism: Bacillus carboniphilus; assembly: GCF_020524035.2. NCBI lineage: Bacteria > Bacillati > Bacillota > Bacilli > Caryophanales > Bacillaceae > Bacillus > Bacillus carboniphilus. The sequence continues at coordinate 2,847,413 of NZ_CP129013.1, forward strand.
AAAACAATGACGGAGGACCAAATATGGGACGTTCGTAAACATGTAGGGTTAGTTTTTCAAAATCCAGATAATCAGTTTGTTGGGACAACGGTACAAGATGATATTGCATTTGGATTAGAAAATAGAGGATTCGATCGTGAAACGATGGTGAATAGGATTGGTTGGGCTGTTAATCAAGTTAAGCTATCTGACTATTTAAATCAGGATCCACACCAACTATCGGGGGGGCAAAAACAGCGCTTAGCCATTGCCGGTATTATTGCGCTGAAACCAGACCTTATCATATTCGATGAAGCTACTTCCATGCTGGACCCTTCTAGTAGGGGGGATGTTATGACAACCGTACAGAACCTTAAAAACCAAGGCTTAGCATCTGTCATTTCCATCACTCATGATTTGGAGGAAGCAAGCATGGCAGATCGAATCATTGTATTAAACCAAGGTGAAATCATAATGGAAGGTTCACCACAGTATGTTTTTCAACATAATGACATGTTAAAAGATGTAGGGCTTGATATCCCGTACTCTTTAAAAATTAGTAATCTCTTGAAGCGAAATGGTGTAGATATAAAGGACGTACATTTAACAACAGATGGTTTAGTGGAGGAACTATGGACATTAAAATCTCAAACTTAGAGCATTATTATCAAAAAAAGACTCCTTTTGAATATCGAGCCCTTTATGATGTGAATTTGACAATCAAGCATGGCACCTATTTAGCAATTATTGGTCATACAGGGTCAGGTAAATCAACCTTACTTCAACATTTAAATGGACTTCTCTTGCCAACAACAGGGACGGTTGAGATTGGTGATCAAAGACTTGAAGCCGGTAAAAAAAATAAGCAGATCAAAGAAATTAGAAGAAAAGTAGGAATTTTATTTCAATTTCCCGAACATCAACTCTTTGAAGAAACAGTAGAAAAAGATATTGCTTTTGGACCAAAAAATAATGGTTTATCTGATCAAGAAGCAAGAGAAAAGGTGTATAAAGCGATTGAAGAGGTAGGAATTTCAGAAAACCTACTCAGTCGATCTCCTTTTGAATTAAGTGGAGGGCAAATGAGAAGAGTAGCCATTGCGGGCGTGCTTGCAATGGAGCCAGAAGTATTAGTCTTAGATGAACCTACAGCTGGGTTAGATCCGATTGGCAGAGTTGAAATGATGGATATGTTTTACGAATTACATAAAAGAAAAAATAGGACGACCATACTTGTTACCCATAGTATGGAGGATGCGGCGAAATATGCAGATGAGATTGCGATTATGCATAAAGGAACAATAAAGGTAAAAGGAACCCCAAAGCAAATCTTTCAAATGAGAGACCAGATTAAAGAGCTAGGTTTAGACTTACCAGAATCTATAAAGTTAGTGGATCAGCTTGAGAATAGATTTGACTGTACCATTACAGACATGCCTTTCACTTTAGAAGAAACGGTTGCTCTCATTCAGATAATGATGAAAGAGGACCGTGAAAGATGAATTCATTTATTATAGGGAAATATGTACCTGGTCAGTCACTTATTCACCGATTGGATCCTCGATCTAAGTTAGCCATGGTGTTTTTGTTTGTCTTTATCGTCTTTATCGCTAATAACACACTTACTTATTCCTTCCTTATCTTTTTTGTGGCAACGATTGTTATGCTTACAAAGATACCGGTCTCATTTATATGGAATGGAATGAAACCTGTTATATGGCTCGTAATCTTCACCTTTGTCTTACACATCTTTTTTACAAAAGGAGGACCTGTATTAGTCGACCTAGCCTTTGTTCAAGTTTATGAAGAAGGGTTAAGACAAGCCATATTTATCTCTTGCCGCTTTGTACTATTAATTATGATTACGACAGTTTTGACGTTGACGACGACCCCAATTGAAATAACAGATGGGATTGAAATGGGACTGCACCCATTAAAAAAAGTCAAGCTGCCTATTCATGAGCTTGCACTCATGATGTCTATTTCTTTGCGATTTATTCCCACATTAATGGAGGAAACAGATAAGATTATAAAGGCTCAAAAAGCGAGAGGAGCAGACTTCACGAGTGGGCCAATAAAAGAAAGGGTTAAAGCGTTAATTCCTTTGCTCGTCCCTCTTTTTATTAGTGCATTTAAAAGAGCAGATGATTTAGCAACGGCTATGGAGTCAAGAGGATATAGAGGAAGCGAAGGAAGAACAAAACTAAGACAATTGAGATGGAAAACAAACGATACACTTCTCATTCTTTCTTTAGCAGGTTTGAGTATCATTTTGTTTATTTTTCGAACGTAGGAGTGTTTTATGAAAAGAATTAAATGTACCCTGTCGTATGATGGCACAGACTTTAGTGGATATCAGAAGCAACCTAACAAAAGAACGGTTCAAGGGGAAATTGAACGTGTACTGCAAACGATTCATAAAGGGAAGGTGGTCACTATCCATGCCTCAGGAAGAACCGATACAAATGTTCATGCGTATGGACAAGTGATTCATTTTGATACTAGTCTATCCATTCCCGAAGAAAAATGGTCAAAAGCGCTCAACGCCCTACTTCCAAATGATGTTTTCATAAGGGACTCTAAACAAGTTGAAGAGTCATTCCACGCTCGTTATGATACTGTAGGGAAAGAATATCGATATCGTATTCAACATCTAGGTGAACGAGACCTATTTAAACGAAAGTATGCTTTATTCTTCCCATACTCTTTAAATATAGAGTTAATGAACCAAGCAGCATCAACTTTAATTGGCACTCACGACTTTTCTAGTTTTTGTGCATCGAATACAGACGTTATAAATAAGGTTCGAACGATTGACACGATTTCTTTGTGCGAAGATCAAGATGAACTCGTTTTTACTTTTCGAGGAAACGGATTTTTATATAATATGGTGAGAATTATCGTAGGCACTTTACTAGAGGTCGGCCAGGAGAGACTTAAACCAGAGGAAGTGAAAGAGATACTAGAGGCATGTGATCGTAGAAAAGCTGGGAAGACAGCTCCAGGTCACGGCTTATATTTGTGGGAAGTGTTTTATTAGGATTTATTCTGAATAAGTTATGTGTGAAATATAAGATATTAAAGGTAAAATAAGGGTAATATTTTAGGGTGGAGGATCCATTTAGGCTTAATTCATGAAAATAGATTAATGTGTGTTTTCATTACTGTCTAGCTCCAGCGCCCAGCGACTGGTGTTGCTTCGCCCTCCTCTCTACGATAAGTCAACATCGAAGCCTGCGGCTTTTCGTGTTTCCTTTATCTCATGCGGGGGTCTATAAGCACCTGCGTCGCTTAACGGGCACTTCCGCTTTTCCTATGACAACTAAACCAGGCGTAACATCCTCTTGACATTTGCTTCTAAACGTTATAAGATATCATATGGTATGTATTTCAACCCCACGATTAGCCCCGGAAATTAATCGTGTTTGAAATAATAGATAACGTTTGGTCAATGGAAAAATGAAAAGTATTAGGAGGGAAACAAATGCGTACAACTTACATGGCTAAGGCATCTGAAATTGAGCGCAAATGGTACGTAGTTGATGCAGCTGGAAAAACGCTTGGTCGTCTTTCATCTGAAGTAGCATCTATCTTACGTGGAAAACATAAACCAACTTACACACCACATGTTGATACTGGTGATCACGTCATTATTATCAATGCTGAGAAAATTGAATTAACAGGTAAAAAATTAACTGATAAAATTTATTACCGTCACAGCATGTATCCAGGTGGATTAAAAACTCGTACGGCATTAGAAATGCGTACAAATTACCCAGAGAAAATGTTAGAGCTTTCAATTAAAGGAATGCTTCCTAAAGGTTCTCTTGGTCGTCAAATGTTTAAGAAGCTACATGTTTACAAAGGTGCGGAACACCCTCATGCAGCTCAAAAACCAGAAGCTTACGAACTTCGTGGATAACATAAAAGGAGGTTATTAATTTGGCACAGTTACAATACTACGGTACAGGTCGTCGTAAAAGTTCTGTTGCACGTGTACGTTTAGTTCCAGGTGAAGGACGTATCGTGATCAACAAGCGTGATGTAACAGATTACATCCCGTCAGAAGCATTAATTGAAGATATTAAACAACCCTTAAACTTAACTGAAACTGCAGGAAGCTATGATGTTTTAGTAAACGTTAATGGTGGTGGAATTGCAGGTCAAGCTGGTGCAATTCGTCATGGTATCTCTCGTGCACTTTTAGAAGTAGATCCTGAGTATAGACCATCATTAAAGCGTGCAGGCTTATTAACTCGTGATGCACGTGCGAAAGAGCGTAAGAAATACGGTCTTAAAGGCGCTCGTCGTGCACCTCAGTTCTCAAAACGTTAATCTATATTACGTTTCAAGGCTCTTTTCACTTATGGTGGAAAGGGTCTTTTTATTACAGAGTAAGAAAGTATAAAAATCTGTCCTTATTTGGATGGTGCTTTTATTTTTGTCTAGCTCCAGCTCCCAGCGACGGGTAGCGCTTTCGACGCACAGGAAGTGCTAGCATCAATGTTGCCCGTCTTTAGTTGATGTTCCATGTCTCTACGATAAGTCAACGGAGACGCCTCCAGGAGGGAGGTGGATCTACGTTGCCACAGGACGTGGCTGAACTTAGTAGATCCTCCGCTTTCGGGCTTTTCGTGTTTCCTTTATCTCATGCGGCGATGCACAGGAAGTGCTAGCGTCAACGTTAGTCACAGGACGTGATTGTACTTAGTTGACGTACCTTTGCACCTGCGTCGCTATACGGGCTCTTGCGCTTTTCTTATTAGAATTTGTACTGGACTTCAAGAGTACCATTCTTACTGCTTTTTGGGTGGGGATGTATTTTATTTCTCAAAAAAAAGGGTAGACTTAATGTTCTACCCCGAGTGTAAATTTTAAGCTATCTACAAATAAGTTCATTTGTTTTTTTAGTTCGACTTCTTTTGATAATACATCGTAACCGATATATACGCCATCGGTGAAGGAGATAATCGATCCCGCAATTACTTCTGCTTCGTATTTGCTGGAAAACTCTCCTTTTTGTTGTCCTTCTTTAATAATACGAGCATAAATATTTAAGAAATGTTTGTAACGTTTTTTGGCAAAGATTAATCGTTGTTCATCGTTTTTACTCGTAAGGTGGAACTCAATTTTTGCTGGGGTCAAAGGATCAGTAAGAACCTCATTATTATCGTCATGTGAGGTTAACAATAATTCTTGGAGTGTTTTCCAATAAGAAGATGGTTGATTACTTAATGTTGCGTTAATCTTTTCTGAAAATACGTCTAGCTCTTCTTCCAAGACCACCTTCATGACGTCTTCTTTATTAGAAAAGTATTGGTAAAGTCCACCTCTACTTACGCTAGATTCTTCCATAATATGTTTCATTGTTGCTTTTTCAAATCCATACTTTATAAATACGTTTCTGGCAGCGTCTAAAATTTTCGCTCGACGCCGCTCTTTATGTTCTTGGCTAACTTTTGGAGACATCTAACTTCCCTCTTTCTATGTTACTTCTAAAAAATAATCCGATCGCAAATGAAAAAATCAATAGTGAACCCGTAAGAATAAACGTCGGGATGATTCCAATCACTGTGACGAGGATTCCTCCTAGTAATGGACCAACAATAGTAGCCGTTGTTGAAACGCTATTAATGACGCCAAACACACGCCCAGTTAAATTTGTTGGTGTTTTGATTTGAACAGAGGCTTGAAAAGGAATAAAGACTAAACCTGCTGCAAACCCAACCATTAGTCCCAATATAGATCCCCACACGATAAATAAAGGTAAATTTAAAACAGTCAATATAGCTAGTATACTAAAACCACAACCGATTAAACAAACCCCTGAAAGCATCAGCTTAAAAGCGTGATAGTCTGTCTTTTTTGCCAGAATCGACCCACAAATAAATGTACCTATTCCAACCGTTGCAACGAACAAGCCAAATTGATTAGCTGAAAAGCTTGGTATTTGTCTCATTAAGACAATGGCTTGGGAGTCTGAGAGCTGTAGGATTAACAAGCTCGTTCCTAAAAATATTAATCCAACATATAAGAATGAGTTGCTCTTTATAAAGCTCATACCCTCTACAAGGTCTTCCTTGAAAGAACGTTTTTCTAAAGGGGTTTGCGTCATTTCATTAACTGAAGCTGGTAAGAGGGAGATGAGTGCAGCAGAAACAATAAAGGTAACAGAATCAATATAAAATACAAACTGTGTACCAAATAGAGAAACAAGCAACCCACTTAACAAGGGGCCTAAAACTTTTGTACCTGAATCAATCATTGAAGTAATAGACATGGCGCTTTTCATATCTTCTAGGGGAACTACTTCTTTTAGTTTACCGTTTTTAGCTGGTACAAAGACAGAAGCGAAAAGACCGGTCATAAATAAGCAAGCGTAAACAATCCAGATAGAATTGGCAAAGGCTAATCCAATGATAAAAACGGCTCTAAATACGTCAGAGACAATCATTAAGCCTTTACGGTTGAAGCGGTCAGCAATTATACCTGAAAAGGGGCCGAATATTGCCATAGGTAGTGCCAGAGACAATATAATGAATGAGATTTGTAAAGATGTAGCTTCCCACTTCAATCCTACTAATGTAATAACAGCTATAATACTTAACCAATCTCCGAGACTGGAAATGAGTTGTGCAGTAATTAAAGTGAGATAATTTTTGTTTTTCTTTATATTAGAGTTCATTATTATTTCTCCTTTTAAATTGACATTGTTGTCGTTTATTTATGTATCATTATAACGACGTTGTTGTCGTTTTTCAACTAAAAAATTAATCTTTTTACTGCGAGGTAAAAAGATAGAGGACAATAATTAAATAACTTTAAATGATCATTATAGTTTTTGGTTATTTCATTATGCTTTCGATGTTTGTTTAAAACAATTTTGGATTTAACTAGATATCCCCTTGTCTCTTCCATTGATAGAGGTTTATTAATAATTTGATCTTTTAATTTAGGATATCTTTTTAATTTTTCCCAACCGGGTCCAATAATCATTAATTTATTTGTATCAATATATTTAGAAAGTCGATCGATAAATTTTATACGACTGTCCCAAGCTGTTCCTATAAAACATATATCAATGGGTTTCGTTTGAATGCTATCTTCATTGTGAAAAACGGTTGGATCTGCTGCGAATGATAGCACCGAAACATTTGAGCAACCGATGAGTGAAAAGAATGATAGGCAAGCAATTTCATTCGTAAAGACATAATCAAAGTAGGGGGGCTGTATCCTTAATATTGCTCAAATTGCAGGGGTTATCTGTATACCAAACAGCAATTGAATGCCCATTTTTCTTAAGTTGTTTGCAATGTTCGACAGTTGTTTGGTTACCCGTAATAAATAAAACTAAATTAGGTTTCATCATTGCAGAATGTTTGACTACGTCATGGTTACGAATATTGATCACTTTCACTTCTTTTGTAAGTTTTTATAAGCTCTGTATAATAGCTCTATTAATAATTTGAAAGGCAACAGAAGAATCTGCTGTCACGAATAATATACGCTTTGCTTGAAAATATTTCATAGGCTCTTCCTTGATAATGCCTAACAATAAAATATGATTAGATGATTTCAAGTATTTGTTCTACCTTAACTTTTTTTTAGGACCAAGTTGGTCAACCTAAACAATAGAAGAAGGTTATATTATGTTTTTGTTATTTTCATGGATAATTAAAAGGTTCGTGTAATTGGGAATAAAATATATTTTAGGCGATATCTCAGTCATGCTATTCTCCTAATGAATACAATTCCTTTAATGATAAACACTACAATGAAAGGAGGCTTGTACATGGACGTCATTATAAATTTCAATGATAAGAGGCTTGAGCATGAAGGATATATAGAACGAAAAATATTGAAGTTTATATCTATTCATACTCTTCATAAAAATATTTCCCTTTCATTCGCGATGTTTTTCCATAATAACTGTATCGATTCTTCGATTGTTCAAGATGGCTGTGTAGAATCGGGAATTGATGCGTTTGTTTTAGGTGTAAAATGTAGTCGATTATCCTTATTTGAAGACCCTGTAGACGTTATGGAAAAGAGATCTAAAAGAGATGTAGTTAATTTAATCAATAGTTTGCACCATTTTTTACTAACGTGGGGACTCGCAAAGGAAATAGAAGGGATTGAGGAATCGTTATTATTTGCTTGTCAAGAATATATTCAGAATGCATGGTTGTACGGTTTTGATTTAGGAAGAAAAAAAAGAAAGCTACGTCAATTATAAGTCATATCCCTCTTTGTTCATCCATATATTGAATTAGGACGAGCAGAGGGGTTGGGGGTCTGTGAATAAGAAACTTATATGGCTTGGCTTAGCTGTTGTTTTCATCGGAGTTTTATTTTTTATTAAACAACAGTTCTCTGAAGATGCTTCTTGGAAGTCTTGGAACCTTCCTCTTTCAGGGAAAATCATCTATATAGATGCTGGACATGGAGGTCCAGATGGTGGTGCCGTCGGAGGAGATTTAATAGAAAAAGATATCACCCTTCAAATTGCAAAAATGCTACGTGATTTTTTACAAGAGCAAGGGGCATTAGTCCTTATGACAAGAGAAGAGGATAAAGACTTAGCCGATTCAAATACAAGTGGCTATTCTTCACGTAAAATTGAAGACTTGAAAAATAGAGTGGACATGATAAATGAATCTGAGGCAGAACTATTTGTTAGCATTCACATGAATGCACTTCCTTCAAAAAAATGGAGCGGGGCACAAACATTTTACCATGGTAAATATGAAGAAAACATTCATCTTGCCAAATTTGTTCAAGATGAACTAAGAAAGAGCTTAGAGAACACAACTCGAACAGCAAGGCCGATAGAAGGGGTTTTTATTATGAAATATACGAATAAACCTGGCGCTTTAGTTGAAGCTGGATTTCTTTCTAATCCTGAAGAAGCAAAACTTCTGGGAGAAAAACAATATCAAGAAAAGGTAGCGGCATCTATATATAGAGGGATATTAAGGTATTTCACATCGGAAGATGCTCCACCAGACTAAATAAAGCCTATCCATTGCTCAATTTCGTTATTTCCATTATCATAAAATGACAGGGATTAACGATAACAGCAAAGGGTGTGTGTTTCCATGAATGAACAAAAGGTGAGAGAACTACTAGAAGGGATCGAAGAACCTTTTTTACATAAGTCTTTAAAAGAATTGAGTGCAATCTCAGAAATCAAGGTGAAACAAGAAAAAAACCATGTAAGTGTGAAAGTTGCAATTGCTGAAACAGGAACAGCAGAACAAATGGAGCTGCAACAAAAAATCGTTTCGGTTTTAAAAGAGGCGGGCGCCGATACTGTAGGCTTACGTTTTGAAGAGCTTCCAGAAGAAATGATTCAAAAATATTATCAACCACAAACTGAAGACAGTATCCTATCAAATGAAAGCGCTCCAACTTTTATCGCTATTGCTAGTGGAAAGGGAGGGGTCGGGAAATCAACCGTTTCTGTTAACTTGGCCGTGGCCCTTGCTCGTTTAGGAAAAAAAGTTGGATTAGTTGATGCAGATATATATGGCTTTAGTGTTCCCGATATGATGGGGATCACGAAACGACCTGTCGTGAGGGGTGAAAGAATCATACCTGTTGACCGTTTTGGTGTCAAAGTGATCTCAATGGGCTTTTTTGTTGAAGATAATGCCCCCGTCGTATGGAGAGGTCCTATGCTTGGAAAAATGATCACCAATTTCTTTCAAGAGGTAGAGTGGGGAGACTTGGATTATTTACTATTAGATTTACCTCCAGGTACAGGTGATGTGGCATTAGATGTTCATGGAATGCTACCATCCTGTAAGGAAATCATTGTTTCAACCCCGCATCCTACTGCTGCATTTGTTGCTGCTAGAGCTGGAGCAATGGCGCTAAAAACGAATCACGAGCTTTTAGGAATTGTAGAAAATATGTCTTATTTCCAAAGTAAGGTTTCAGGACAGAAGGAGTATGTTTTCGGTCAAGGTGGAGGAGAAAAGTTAGCTGAAGAGTTAAATATTCCTTTATTAGGTCAAATTCCTCTTCAACAGCCAGATATAAGAGAGGATGACTTTGCTCCTTCGGTTTATGAAGAAGACCATCCTATCGGACAAATTTATACTGAGATCGCCAACAGCGTGATAAAAGAATCTTAGTATTACAAAGAACAAGCCCAGAGCAGTCACTTGCTTTGGGCTTGATCTCGTATTTCTTCAAGTAAGGTAATAATCCTTTCGTTTTGTTCAATCATCTCCTTATTCTGAGATCTAAACTTTGTAAAGTCATACGAAAAAATTAATAAAAGTGCGTGTTTAAAAAGTAGGGAAAAAAGGACGCTGAAGAACGAGGCGGTGTAGCTTTGAGCACTCACAGTGTACGTTCTTGGTACATGAGGAGCGGAAAAGCAAACCAACAAAGTTATTCAACCGACATTTTTTTAGGACTTTTTAAACAACCTCTAAAAAAATAAATAAAAATATGATCATTGTGCACCTCATATTAAACTAGTGTTAAAAAGTAAGGAGAAAAGGATGAAATAGGAGACCTGATTAAAGGAATGCGATCATCATCTTACAATTATGTCCTGTCCCTAACGATAATTTTAAGCGATAGTAAGGCTTTTTGAACATACAATGTTAACAAATAAATGGTTTAGTAAATTTATTTAGTGATTTAGACAGCTTTTTAAAGCAGATTTCCAATGACGACTTGGAGGGATTTTATACAGTCTCAAGGACATTTGATCGAGTTTAGAGAAAGAAGGTCTCTTGGCGTCCCTAGGAAAATCTTCTGTTGGTACTGCATTTAGTCTTATATCCATTCCCTTTATGCGAAAAATTTCCTCTGCAAACTCATACCATGAACAATACCCGCTATTGGCCACATGGTAAGTTCCGTAGTGTTCTTTATTAAAAATATCTACCATTTTTTCTGCTAAATCATAGGTATATGTAGGGGAACCAATTTGATCATTTACAACATTGATTGGTTCTCGCTGCTTTCCTAAACGTAGCATTGTTTGTAAGAAGTTATGGTGTGAATAACTGTATAGCCACGAAGTGCGAATAATATAAAAGGAAGAACAATATTGTTTGACCATCTCTTCTCCAGCGAGTTTAGACTTTCCGTATTCATTGATAGGGTTAGGTTGATCAAATTCGTGATAAGGGGTACTTGATGTTCCATCAAATACATAATCTGTACTAATGTAGACGAGTGGAATGCGATAATTTTCACAGCATATGGCTAAGTTTTTTGTACCGATCGCATTAATTAAGTAGGCTTGGTCTTTTTTACTCTCGGCACCATCCACATTCGTAAAAGCTCCACAGTGAACAACCATATTTGGTTCATAGTGATTGAAGTAATAAATGATTTGATCCATCGAGGTAATATTAAGCTCTTTCTTGCCTAACGGGTGACAAATCATTGCCCTCTCCGAAAATACTTTATGAACAGCAGTGCCTAGTTGTCCTAATCCACCAGTTATAATTACTTTCAATGAATTCACCCCATTATCCTTGTGTTATATTGAGTTATATTCATAAAAACTAAAAAAAGCACTCCTATTTTTAGGAGTGCGGACTTTAGCTCATGTGTCGTCGCAAAACGGGCTCTTGCGCTTTTCTTATTGTTGTTGACTTTCAGATTGTTCTCCGCCACCTTCACTACTTCCACCTGACTGTTCTTGCCCACTACTTTGGCCTCCCCCTTCTTCTTGTGATTGCATATTTTCTGCCGCTTTTAATAATGTTTCTTCAATCGTCGATTTATAAAGTGGACTTGAAAGTGTTTCAGTAATAACTTCTTGTATATGGGAGCGAAATTGCTGACTTTTTAAGGTTGTTATCATTTCACTTTCTATTTCTGGATTTTGAAGGAGCTCTAACATCTTCTCTTGGTAAGTAGGATCATCCATTAGTTTTTTTATGACATTTTCGTGCTCGTTTTGCAAGCTTTCAGCAAAGGACTTTGAAAACTCGGTATCTTCAAATACTTTTGTCCAAAATTCCTTCCCTTCCTCAGATGTCAATGTAGTAGAAACAGTTTCTTTTACGGTTTCAGCATCCATAATTAGGTTTTGTTTGATTTTTTCATCAGCTAACATTTCTTCTAAAGCTGCTTTTCCATCATCAGATTTAAGTATATCGACAACCATTTTTTTAGTTTCTTCATAATCCATTTGCCCACTTGATTGCTCATTACCTCCACAACCAGTCAAAAAGAAAAATAGAGTGAGGAGTACAAGACAGTTTTTCATCATAACCTGTCCTCCTTTCAATTCTAGTCCCTATCCTTAATATGGTTTTTACTGCCGGATGTATACAGGTTAAAATGTTCCATTTCAAGAGTTAGTGGAGGGCATGTTGATTAATGATTCCTAAAAATAAAAAGAAAGATTGTTATTATTGTCCTCTTTAGCAGCTTGTTACCCTTTAAACATTCTTTCTATAGAAATTTGTATTTAGGATTGGTACAATCAAATACGAATCACCTTTTTATAGAGGTTGTTCAAAAAGTATAGGGTCTCACATTATGAAAAAAAGATTATTCTCTTTTTCTAAAGATGTGGTGTACATAATCTGATCACGGGACGATTGGTTAGATCTTTTTGAACAGATACTTATATTATGCTCTGTCAGTCTAAAGACAGATTGTTCATAAAAATGGGGGATGCAACAATTGAATAGTCGAAATTGGGTTCGTTTATTTTTATCAACGCTTTTACTGGGTGCCGTTGTGACTAGTATTGTTGGTTTTATTGTGAAATGGAATGAATATCAACCTTACTTTATAACGGGCGATTTTGTTGAAATTTTATTTTCCTTGTTTTGGTTTGTAGGGGTGGGGTTTATTTTCAGCCTTATAAGTCAAATGGGCTTTTTTGCATACTTAACGGTTCATAGATTTGGTTTAGGTATATTTAAAAGGAATTTATGGAATTGGATTCAAGTTATGTTAATATTATTTGTCTTATTTGATTTAGTTTATTTTCGCTATGCTATTTTCGCTGAGACAGGTGAAGGATTTATTTCATATTTAGTTCTTGCGGTTGCAATCTTAATTGTTGGATTGATTATTGCTTATATTAAAAGTATACAAACAAATATAGGTGCATTCATCCCAGCCGTGTTCTTTATGGTAGTAGTTACTACGGTTGAATGGGTACCAGCTCTAAGGGTAAATGAAGAGGGTTGGCTTTACTTTATGTTAATTCCACTATTGGTTTGTAACGCCTACCAACTGCTTGTTCTACACAAAATAAACCAAAAATCAGCTTAATTAATTTTAAAAAGGGCGATCCAGATATGACGATTGGATGGCCCTTTTTATCGACTGTTTCATTAGTACGAGGTGTTCACCTCTTTTGAACGTGCTTCGCTGTTGGAAATTAGTTTGCTTACGGTTACAAAGGATAGGCCTTTTTGTTTAGTAAGGCTGATAATCTGAGGTAATGCGTCGTTTGTTTGCTTTGCATCATCAGAGGCATTTAATAAAATGATGTCGCCTCCCTTTAGAGGTTTAGTTACTGATTCAACAATGCCATTAACTCCAGGGTTCCTGATATCTTGAGAATTAACGCTATAATGAATAGTTGTATATCCAAAGCTATCAGCTGCTTGTAAGACAGACTTGTTGAAGTCTCCCTTCGGCGGCCTGAATAGTTCAATGTTCTTTATTTGTAATTTATCAAATACGTCTTTGGATAAAGATAAGTCTTTTTTTATTTCTTCAATCGTGAGTTTATTGTAATTTTCGTATTCATAGCCCATTGAACCAATTTCATGACCGTCCTCTTTAATTCTTTGGACGATTTCTGGATGTCTTTCTGCCCATGATGCTGAAAGAAAAAAGGTAGCTGTTTTAATCTGGTTTTCTTCGAGAGTATCTAAGATGGGCAATGCGTTTTCATCTCCCCAGGAAATGTTAAAGGTAAGAGAGACATTGTTGGACTTTTCTTCTCCTTGATATATAGCCCTTGGGGATTGCGATTGATCAGTTGAGAAGATGGGGATGCTTAATGTTGATTGCATGTAAAGTAAACTAGCTGTAACAAAAGCAATGACCATCAAAATAAGCACATTTTTAAAATTTTTCATGTGAAAAACGTAAAAGAAATTCATGGTTCCTCTCCTTGTCCAAATTTCTTATATTGCATGTATATGCACGTTTAATAGAAAGATGTTTAAGAGGTTGTTCAAATAGGCGTCAATTTTATTTACATACCTATAAATGAAATTGGATATATTAAGCGGACTAGGGGGGTGTGTAAGTGATTGGTGTTATTTTGAGTCAGGTAGAATGTGAAGAGATTGCAAGTCTTTTGGAACGTGAAACAAGTAGGTTATCTTTTGAGGTAGAAAAGGAACAAAATAAGCCCATTTTACGTAGACTGAAGTACGAAAAAATGATATTTATAGAAAATATTAAAAAAAAGGTAGGATTATATTGACGAATAAATTAGAATTATGATATATTATTATTCGTCGCTCAAAAAGCCATCTTGAAGATAAAAATTATTTTAAAAAGTTATTGACGGGATGTTACTGAGATGATAATATAAAAAAGTCGCTTCAAGGCGACGAGGAAAATGATCTTTGAAAACTAAACAAACCAAAAGCGTCAATTTTTTTGAAACAACAATGAGTTAGCAAACTCATAAAATGATCAGATTAAATCTGACACCATTTTATCGGAGAGTTTGATCCTGGCTCAGGACGAACGCTGGCGGCGTGCCTAATACATGCAAGTCGAGCGGACTTGATGGAAAGCTTGCTTTCCATCAAGTTAGCGGCGAACGGGTGAGTAACACGTGGGCAACCTGCCTGTAAGACGGGGATAACTCCGGGAAACCGGGGCTAATACCGGATGAACCTTAAGACTACCTAGTCTAAAGTTGAAAGGTGGCTTTTAGCTATCGCTTACAGATGGCCCGCGGCGCATTAGCTAGTTGGTGAGGTAACGGCTCACCAAGGCGACGATGCGTAGCCGACCTGAGAGGGTGATCGGCCACACTGGGACTGAGACACGGCCCAGACTCCTACGGAGGCGCAGTAGGGAATCTTCCGCAATGGACGAAAGTCTGACGGAGCAACGCCGCGTGAGTGAAGAAGGTTTTCGGATC
>NZ_CP129013.1:2865000-3095000 GCF_020524035.2 Bacillus carboniphilus
ACTGTTCCGTATGGAACAGTGGTAGGAGAGCGTTCTAAGGGCGGTGAAGCCAGACCGGAAGGACTGGTGGAGCGCTTAGAAGTGAGAATGCCGGTATGAGTAGCGAAAGAGGGGTGAGAATCCCTCCACCGAATGCCTAAGGTTTCCTGAGGAAGGCTCGTCCGCTCAGGGTTAGTCGGGACCTAAGCCGAGGCCGAAAGGCGTAGGCGATGGACAACAGGTTGATATTCCTGTACCACCTCCCCACCATTTGAGTGATGGGGGGACGCAGGAGGATAGGGTAAGCGCGGCACTGGATCGCCGCGTCCAAGCAGGTAGGCTGATGAGTAGGCAAATCCGCTCATCATGAAGGCTGTTTGTGATGGCGAGGGAAATAGAGTACCGAAGTTCCTGATTCCACACTGCCAAGAAAAGCCTCTAACGAGGTGGGAGGTGCCCGTACCGCAAACCGACACAGGTAGGCGAGGAGAGAATCCTAAGGTGATCGAGAGAACTCTCGTTAAGGAACTCGGCAAAATGACCCCGTAACTTCGGGAGAAGGGGTGCTCTGGTAGGGTGCAAGCCCGAGAGAGCCGCAGTGAAAAGGCCCAGGCGACTGTTTAGCAAAAACACAGGTCTCTGCGAAGCCGTAAGGCGAAGTATAGGGGCTGACGCCTGCCCGGTGCTGGAAGGTTAAGGGGAGCGCTTAGCGTAAGCGAAGGTGTGAACCGAAGCCCCAGTAAACGGCGGCCGTAACTATAACGGTCCTAAGGTAGCGAAATTCCTTGTCGGGTAAGTTCCGACCCGCACGAAAGGCGCAACGATCTGGGCACTGTCTCAACGAGAGACTCGGTGAAATTATAGTACCTGTGAAGATGCAGGTTACCCGCGACAGGACGGAAAGACCCCGTGGAGCCTTTACTGTAGCCTGATATTGAATGTTGGTACAGCTTGTACAGAATAGGTAGGAGCCTTGGAAGCCGGAGCGCTAGCTTCGGTGGAGGCGTCTTTGGGATACTACCCTGGCTGTATTGACCTTCTAACCCGCACCCGTCATCCGGGTGGGAGACAGTGTCAGGTGGGCAGTTTGACTGGGGCGGTCGCCTCCTAAAAAGTAACGGAGGCGCCCAAAGGTTCCCTCAGAATGGTTGGAAATCATTCGTAGAGTGTAAAGGCACAAGGGAGCGACTGCGAGACCTACAAGTCGAGCAGGGACGAAAGTCGGGCTTAGTGATCCGGTGGTTCCGCATGGAAGGGCCATCGCTCAACGGATAAAAGCTACCCCGGGGATAACAGGCTTATCTCCCCCAAGAGTCCACATCGACGGGGAGGTTTGGCACCTCGATGTCGGCTCATCGCATCCTGGGGCTGTAGTCGGTCCCAAGGGTTGGGCTGTTCGCCCATTAAAGCGGTACGCGAGCTGGGTTCAGAACGTCGTGAGACAGTTCGGTCCCTATCCGTCGTGGGCGCAGGAAATTTGAGAGGAGCTGTCCTTAGTACGAGAGGACCGGGATGGACGCACCGCTGGTGTACCAGTTGTCTTGCCAAAGGCATCGCTGGGTAGCTATGTGCGGAAGGGATAAGTGCTGAAAGCATCTAAGCATGAAGCCCCCCTCAAGATGAGATTTCCCATCTAGCAATAGAGTAAGATCCCTGAAAGATGATCAGGTTGATAGGTTCGAGGTGGACGTGTGGTGACACATGGAGCTGACGAATACTAATCGATCGAGGACTTAACCACACACATGCGATTCTTGTCACCCTTCGTTATTTAGTTTTGAAAGAATGAATTTTCTTTCAAACATAGCCTGGTAATAAGGGCAAAGAGGCCACACCCGTTCCCATGCCGAACACGGAAGTTAAGCTCTTTAGCGCCGATGGTAGTTGGGGGTCTCCCCCTGTGAGAGTAGGACGTTGCCAGGCTAATAATGTTCCGCAGTAGCTCAGTGGTAGAGCATTCGGCTGTTAACCGAACGGTCGTAGGTTCGAATCCTACCTGCGGAGCCACGCTTCCATAGCTCAGTTGGTAGAGCACTTCCATGGTAAGGAAGAGGTCACCGGTTCGAGCCCGGTTGGAAGCTTAAAAACGAGAAAATTTGGCCCGTTGGTCAAGCGGTTAAGACACCGCCCTTTCACGGCGGTAACACGGGTTCGAATCCCGTACGGGTCACCACTTTAAATTGGAGGATTAGCTCAGCTGGGAGAGCACTTGCCTTACAAGCAAGGGGTCGGCGGTTCGATCCCGTCATCCTCCACCATTTAAACCAAGGTTTATAAATGGTATTCCGATTGATAGAGTAAGACCGCAAGGTCTGGTAATATACGCCGGTGTAGCTCAACTGGTAGAGCAACTGACTTGTAATCAGTAGGTTGGGGGTTCAAGTCCTCTTGCCGGCACTCTTAAAATTAAAATGGAGGGGTAGCGAAGTGGCTAAACGCGGCGGACTGTAAATCCGCTCCCTCAGGGTTCGGCGGTTCGAATCCGTCCCCCTCCACCATTTTAAAAAGTTTTTTTGGTTTTTTAATTAAAATTGGACATGATAATTGTAAAGATAATGTCTAAATGTTAAGTAGTAAAGGTATTATGAGATATCTGATTACATAGGTTGTGTCAATGATTTTTTCTTGAAGTAATTCAATGAAGTATAATCCCAAAAAATCATCTTGCGATGTTAAGTAGTAAAGATAAATTTTGATTAGCGAAGATACAATGATTAGCGTAATTATTTAGTTATGTCAATGATTTTTCTTTGAAGTCACTCAATGAAGATAATACATAAAAAATCATTGTGCGAAAGTTATTTAAGTAGTATTATTTTTATATGAGCTATTGATTTGTTATATAGTTATGTCGATGATTTTTCTTGAAGTAATTCAATGAAGTATAATCACAAAAAATCATCTTGCGATGTATATTCACGAAGCTTAATCGAAGAAGAATATTCGTGAGGTTAAATCAATGGGCTATAGCCAAGCGGTAAGGCAACGGATTTTGATTCCGTGATGCGCTGGTTCGAATCCAGCTAGCCCAGCCATTTTCATACAGAAAGCCGATGTTAGTTTGTCGTTCAGACTAGCTTTTTTTTGTTTATAATAAAATGAGATAGTTTTCAAAAGTAATTGAATAAGTATCACCATACTGTGTAAGTAGTAAAGATAAATTTTGATTAGCGAGTAGTGATGATATATTAGGTAGTCAAATTATTTAGGTAATGTCGATGATTTTTCTAGGAGAAATGCATTGAAGCCAATACAATCAAAAAATCATCTTGCGGTGTCGGTTCACGAAGTATAATCAAAGAGGGTTAATCATGAAGTGAAATCAAAGTGCAACTGCAACAGCAAATTCAACATAGGCATTTCCCTCTGCTGTTATAAGGTTCTCGCTTACTGTAACGTCTGCTTTGCTTTTATATAATGGATCGAAGTAAGAGGGAATTCGGATATCTCTAAAGAGGTTGAGTAATATCGATTTCTTAAGACTGAACTCATACCCAAAAAGGTAGCTGCTCCACAAATTGTAGCAATCCATTTATTACGTTGATCAAATTCTTGTATAAGCTTTATTAACTTCCTTTCATTTATTAACTGTTCAGGGTCACCACCGGGTATGATTAAAATATCATAATTACTAATGTTACATTCTTCAATAGATAGATCTACTTTTATTCTGAAGTTACCATAATGTGTTATTTCTGTATTAAGAGCAGTTGTCTGTATTTCCATGTTCGTTTCACTGAAAATATATGACAGCAAGCTAATCTCCCAGTCTACATAGCCATCATACAAAAAGAATAATGCCTTCATTTCATCTATCCCTTCCTAAATATACTGTTAACAGTGTGAGCTTTTAATTTAAATAGCATGTTAGCATCCCTGGTTTTACCTACATCATTACAATTATAGCATTAATTTCTTCTTAATCTCTACTCTATCTATCCTAAAACGTAGTTGGAAACAAACCTTTATTTCAATTATTGATTGTCTTTTGCCATGTTGATAACAAAATGCCTTCTTAATTTGAATATTTTTCTAAAGTTTTCATTTATCGAGTATGTATATTTATTCAACCTAGTGTACAGTTGAGTCACTGGCGGATAAATGTATAGAATAGATATAGAGTCAAAAAGGAGGTACATCATGAATAATAAAAAAATCTCACTAATTGGAGTACCAATGGACCTTGGTCAAATGAGAAGAGGCGTTGACATGGGGCCGAGTGCGATCCGGTATGCTGGTGTCGTAGAGCGCCTAAAAAATTTAGATTATGACATGGAAGATTTAGGAGATATAGAAATAGATAACTCTGAGAGAGAAACAAGTTCTTTGAAGAGAGGGCTTCGTAATTTAGATGCTGTTTGTCAAGCAAGTGAAAAGCTTGCTAACCAAGTAGATCAAGTCATCAGCAATGAAAGGTTTCCACTTGTTTTAGGAGGAGACCATAGTATTGCCATTGGTACATTGGCAGGTGTAGCTAAGCATTATGAAAATTTAGGTGTCATTTGGTATGATGCTCATGGCGATTTAAACACGGCTGATACAACGCCAACAGGAAACATTCATGGGATGCCTTTAGCTGTAAGTTTAGGCATTGGAGAGGAGTCTTTAACCGATATTGGTGGTTTTACTCCAAAAATAAAACCAGAGAATATCGTGATCATCGGTGCTCGTTCATTGGACGATGGAGAAAAAGAATTAATTAAGGAAAAAGGTATAAAGGTTTATACTATGCATGAAATTGATCGAATTGGAATGACGAAAGTGATCGAAGAAACTATTGACTATTTAAAGGATCGAACAGATGGAGTTCACTTATCACTAGATCTTGATGGACTAGATCCTCTTCATGCTCCAGGAGTAGGTACACCTGTGAATGGAGGAATTAGTTATAGGGAAAGCCATTTAGCAATGGAGATGCTAGAGGAATCTAAGATGGTTACTTCTGCAGAGTTTGTGGAAGTTAATCCAATCTTAGATGAGAAAAATAAAACAGCTGGTGTTGCTGTAGCTTTGATGGGTTCTTTATTCGGCGAAAAATTATTGTAAAAGAAAGCAAAGGAAGAAAATGAGCTTATTTTCTTCCTTTGCTTTTTATTTTTCTAAAGCAGTGGGTTCAAGTTACACTTTTATCCACACCAATGAAAAATTCTGATAGAATAGAAGATGCGAAAAAATGAAACCAAATGCAAACATAAAACGTATAGTAGGTAGCCGCTACTGCGGAGGTAACGAAAAATGGAATTGTTAATAAAGAAAAGAATTAAACAAGTGAAAAAAGGCGACCAAGATGCTTTTGCTGAGATCGTAGATTTATACAAAGACAAAGTATACCAGCTTAGCTATAGAATGTTAGGGAATTCACATGAAGCAGAAGATATTGCTCAAGAGGCTTTCATTCGTGCCTACGTCAATATTCACAGTTATGATACGAAACGGAAGTTTTCTACATGGTTGTATCGAATTGCTACAAATCTATCTATTGATCGAATTCGTAAGAAGAAGCCAGATTATTATTTAGATGCAGAAGTGGCAGGGACAGATGGGCTAACAATGTACTCCCAAGTTGCGGCTAATATTTCTCTTCCAGAAGAAGAAGTGGAATCCATGGAACTTCAAGATACGATTCAGAAGGAAATATTGAAACTTCCAGAAAAATATCGGGTAGTCATTGTTTTAAAGTATATTGAAGAGCTGTCGCTTCAAGAAATAAGTGAAATTCTAGACATTCCTATTGGAACCGTTAAAACCCGGATTCATAGAGGGCGAGAAGCACTACGAAAACAGTTAAGGTATTTGTAATGAGGTGATAATGATGAAATGTTCAAAGCAGGTCGTTGAACAAATTCACGAATATTTAGATGGAGACTTAACAGTCGAACAAGAATTAACGCTAAAAGAGCATCTATACAAATGTGAAGAGTGCTTAAAGTATTTACACGAACTTGATAAATCCATTGCACTAGTAAAAAGTACGTCGCATGTAAAAGCACCTGATGATTTTACAAATAAGGTTATGCAAAGATTACCTGACGAAAAAAAAACTATTGGAATGCAGCGATGGATGAAGAATCACCCTTTTTTGATTGCCGCATCCTTGTTTATGTTATTGATGACAGGAAGTGTGCTCTCATCCTATCAAGATGACCAGCAGTTTCAAGTATCCCATTACCCTAACCTAAAAGTTGAGGATGAGTTAGTAATTGTGCCTGAAGGAGAAGTAATAGAGGGTGATATTACCGTCAAAAATGGCAATATTCAAATAGATGGTAAGGTAGAGGGAGATGTAACCGTTATTAACGGAGAACAGTATATGGCGTCTGCAGGACAAGTAACAGGTGAAATTGATGAAATAAATCAAGTTTTTTCATGGATTTGGTTTCATATCAAATCAACAGTTGAACAGTTATTTAACCGCTAAGGGGGATCCTTAGCGGTTTTTCTCTCTAGTGAATTAATTTCATAACTCAAACATAGAAATCTCTTTCTGTTCTTGTTTTCTGTAATGAAATAGATTTAATTTATAGTAATATTCGTATTTAAACTCATAAAAGAGGGATCCGAAGTTTCCAAGTAACCTCGAATTAATTATTGTAACCCTTTTATAATTTTATCGATGTAATAAACATATGATATAATTGTGGAGATTTTAATTAAAGAGGTTGTTCAAAAAGTCCTGCGATGGTCTGGATGGCCTAGCATCATGCGACATGGCTGTACTTAGATGATGGACTTACAAAGGGTTTCAGCTTTTCTATTCAGCGCCCTTTTATCCCTACTTTTTGAACACATACTTAAAGGAATATGAACTAATGGAGGATGGAAAATGGCAAGTGCAATAGAGGCATATCCTTTTCTAGCTTACCTCAGTGATATCGTAGATATACTCCTAGTTTGGTTTGTTATATATAGACTGATCATGGTTATACGTGGAACAAAAGCAGTGCAGCTGTTGAAAGGAATTATTGTCATTGTTCTCGTAAGGATGCTCAGCTATTGGATAGGATTAGACACCTTAAAATGGTTAATGGATGAGGCATTAACTTGGGGATTTTTAGCGGTTATTATTATTTTTCAACCTGAGTTAAGAAGAGCACTGGAACAGTTAGGAAGAGGAAGGCTTTTCGTATCTAGGACAACTCACCTGAGGAAGACAATTATGTACATATGGTCGAATCAATTGCTAAAGCAGTTGAGTATATGGCAAAACGTCGAATTGGTGCATTAATTTCTTTAGAAGACAAGACAGGGTTAAATGATTATATTGAAACAGGAATTAATATCGATGCAAATATTACCTCTGAGTTACTAATAAATATTTTTATTCCCAATACTCCTTTGCATGATGGCGCGGTTATTTTGCAAGATTATAAGGTCGCAGCAGCAGCCTGCTACTTACCTTTATCAGAAAGTCCTTTTATTTCGAAAGAATTAGGGACAAGGCATCGGGCTGCCATTGGTATTAGTGAAGTAACCGATAGTTTAACCATTATTGTATCAGAGGAAACGGGAAGCATATCAGTAGCAAAAAATGGCGACCTTCACCGAGATATTACGATAGACATACTAAAAGAAATGCTAATGGTCAAATACAATCAATCCATGAAGGATGATCAATCGTTTCGCTTTCAATGGAGGGTAAAAAAAGATGGATAAATTCATAAATAATCTTTGGTTTTTACGTATTGTTGCCCTGTTACTTTCCTTGATGCTCTATATGTCGATAACGATTGAATCGGAAACTGGTGAAAATGGGAGTTCTTTTTTTGGGTCGTCTTCTGAAGATACGGTAACGATCTCAGATGTCGAGATTGAAGTACGCTACGATCAAGAGAATACAGTGTATGATGGAATACCTCAAACAGTAGAGGTCACGTTAAGTGGTCCTAAAAACATTTTAACTCCAGCTAAACAGAAGAAGGATTTCAAGCTATTTGTTGACATTCAAGAACTACCAGCTCTAGAAACTCATAGGGTGAAAATTCAACATGAAGGTATTTCTGATAAGCTACAAGTGAAAATTGAGCCCGAATATGTGGACGTTTTCATTGATGAGAAGGTAGAAAAAAGCTTTACTGTTAGTGCGGAAACGTTTAACGAAAAAGAGCTTGGTCAAGGATATTCTGCAACTGATTTAACAATCGAACCAAATGAAGTAGAAATCACCGGAGCAAAAACGTTGATAGACAGCATTGGTCGAGTGAAGGCCATCGTCAATTTAGCAACTATCAATAATTCACGAAGCTTTGAACAAGTAAGCGAAGTAAAAGTGTATGATAAAGAAGGTAGAAATATAACGGAGTTAATAGTAGAGCCATCTACAGTGACAGTAAAAGGAACAATTAATATACCTAGTAAAACTGTTCCGGTTACATTAAAAAAAGAGGGTAGTTTACCAGAAGGTTTAAGTATTACTAAAAGCACAGTTAAACCTAATGAAATTAAGATTTACGGACCACAAGATAAGTTAGACGAGATAGAGTCTGTCGAAGCGCTGTTAGACTTATCGAGTATTGAAGATGATGGAAGGAAAACCATTTCAGTTACGGTCCCTGAAGGGATAGAAAGAGTTTCTTCAGAAACGGTAGAAGTTGATGTAACGCTTGAAAAAGAAGAAACGAAAGTCATTGAAGATGTTACAATTACAACTGAAATAAAAGAAACGTTTGACATACAATTTATAGATCCAGAAGAAGACCAACTAGATGTAACCATTACAGGTGTGTCTAATGTTGTGAACCAAATGAATAAGGATGATATAACGTTAGTTCTGGACTTGTCTGATTTAAATGAAGGAGAGCATGATGTAGAAGTCCAAGTCGATATAAAAGATGATATTAAATGGACGTTAGCCCAAGAAAAAGTCAAAGTAAAGATCACGAGTAAGGAAGCTTCAGAAGCATATCAAGAAACTGAGGTTTCTCAACGATAAATGTACTTTGTTTGGTAAAAGGAGAGATTGATGATGGGAAAATATTTTGGAACAGATGGTGTGCGAGGAATCGCTAATAGCGAGCTCTCACCAGAGCTAGCTTTTAAAATCGGACGTTATGGGGGATATGTTTTAACAAAACATCAAGAACGCCCTAAAGTATTAATAGGAAGAGATACTCGTATATCCGGTCACATGCTAGAAGGTGCACTTGTAGCAGGCTTACTATCAATCGGTGCAGAGGTTATGAGATTAGGTGTCATTTCCACGCCAGGAGTCGCATATTTAACGAAAGCTTTAGATGCAGAAGCAGGAGTGATGATCTCAGCCTCTCATAATCCTGTTCAAGATAATGGAATTAAGTTCTTTGGGCCAGATGGGTTTAAGCTATCAGATGCACAAGAAGCTGAAATTGAAGAGCTAATGGACAAGGAAATAGACGAACTCCCAAGACCTATAGGTGGAGACTTAGGGCAAGTGAATGATTACTTTGAAGGTGGACAAAAATACTTACAATTCCTTAAACAAACCGCCGATGTTGATTTTACTGGCTTACACATTGCTCTTGACTGTGCGCATGGCGCAACGTCAACGTTGGCTAATCATCTATTCGCTGATTTAGATGCAGATGTCACTTCAATGGGGACATCTCCAAATGGTCTAAATATAAATGATGGAGTTGGTTCCACTCACCCTGAGCAGTTAGCCGATCTTGTGAAAGAAAAAGAGGCTGATATTGGCTTAGCTTTTGATGGAGATGGTGATCGTTTAATTGCCATTGATGAAAAGGGTCAAATCGTCGATGGTGATCAAATTATGTATATTTGTGCAAAGTTTTTAAAAGAAGAAGGACGTCTCAAAGATAACACAGTGGTATCAACAGTTATGAGCAACTTAGGATTTTATAAAGCACTTGAAAGGGAAGGAATTGAAAGTGTGCAAACCGCTGTAGGAGATCGGTATGTGGTAGAAGCCATGAAAAAAGGGAAGTACTCACTTGGTGGTGAGCAATCTGGTCATATTATCTTTTTAGACTATATTACAACCGGCGATGGTTTATTATCTGCTCTTCAACTAGTAAACATTCTTAAAATCACGGGTAAAACTTTATCTGAACTTGCTTCAGAAATGGTTAAATACCCACAAACACTCGTCAATATTCGAGTGAAGGATAAGTACCATGTTACGGACAATGATAAAGTGAAAGCGATCATTGAAGAAGTAGAACAAGAGATGAATGGGGAAGGAAGAATTTTAGTTCGTCCATCAGGAACAGAGTCATTAGTACGAGTAATGGCAGAGGCACCTACAAAAGAAAAATGTACAGAGTATGTTGATCGAATTTCAAAAGTAGTTAACGATGAAATGGGGATCAAAGAATAAAACGAAGGAAAAATGATGATGGCGATCGAATGAAGACTCGGTCGTCTTTTACTTAAGTTAGCCTATTTTATGAAACAATCTGTTCATTACAACATATAATAGTAGGAGAATTCACTTATAATTTTTCTATTGACGAAAATAGGAACTATATAGTATGATTTCTGTTGTATCTTATTCTAATGGAAAAAGGAGGATAGTTAGTTAAATGATTTTAAAGCGCCTGAGCTAAGGGTCAATCTTTAGCTGACGAGGAGGAGGTTTATCGAATTTGTTCGGCGGATGCCTCCCGGTTGATTGATTACAATCGTTAGGCAAACCTTTTAAAACAAAAAGGTGACTTTTTGTCCAAAAGAGGTTTGAATAATCAAACAATCATAAATATAACTTGATGAGGGGACAGTATAAGTCCCCGTGTTGACTATACTGTCCCTCTTTCATTCTGAGAGGAGAAAACAACAAATGTGTGGAATTGTCGGATATATAGGTGAACTAGATGCAAAAGAAATATTATTAAAAGGGCTCGAAAAACTTGAATATAGAGGGTATGATTCAGCAGGAATCGCAGTTGCAAACGAAGATGGAGTGCACGTCTATAAAGAAAAAGGCCGTATTGCCAACCTTCGTGAGGCAGTAAATGCTGATACGAAAGCAAAGACCGGGATTGGGCATACACGTTGGGCTACACATGGGGTACCAAGTAAAAAAAATGCGCATCCTCACCAAAGTACGACTGAAAGATTCACTCTTGTTCATAATGGTGTGATTGAGAATTATGAGCAATTGATCAGAGAACATCTTCAAGGTGTAGAATTAAAAAGTGATACTGATACTGAAGTGATTGTCCAAATCGTAGAATCATTTGTTAACAATGGCTATACGGTTCAAGATGCTTTCAGACAAACGTTAAAACTGTTAAAAGGTTCTTACGCAATAGCTTTACTAGATAACGAAACACCAGAAACCATTTTTGTTGCGAAAAACAAAAGTCCCTTACTTGTAGGTCTTGGAGAAGGATTTAATGTGGTAGCCTCGGACGCAATGGCTATGTTACAAGTTACGGACCAATTTGTTGAGTTAATGGACAAAGAGATGGTTGTGGTAAACCGTCATCAAGTAACGATTATGGATTTAGATGGAATCATTGTTGAGCGTGCTCCTTATACGGCTGAGTTGGATGCTAGTGACATTGAAAAAGGGACTTATCCTCATTTCATGTTAAAAGAAATTGATGAGCAGCCTGTCGTTTTACGTAGAATTATTCAAGAGTATCAAAATGACCAAGGCGATTTAATCATTGATTCAAACATCGCAGATGCTGTTGGAACAGCGGATCGCATTTATATCGTTGCATGTGGAACGAGCTATCATGCAGGACTTGTTGGAAAACATTTTATTGAGAAGTGGGCTCAAGTACCAGTTGAAGTGCATGTAGCGAGTGAATTTTCATACAACATGCCGTTGTTATCTAAAAATCCATTGTTCATCTTTATTTCTCAAAGTGGAGAAACAGCTGACAGTCGTGCTGTCCTAGTACAAGTTAAAAGGCTAGGGCATAGAGCATTAACAATCACGAATGTTCCTGGCTCTACTTTATCTCGTGAAGCAGACTATACGTTGTTACTTCATGCAGGCCCTGAAATTGCCGTTGCATCAACTAAAGCCTATACAGCTCAAATTGCGGTATTAGCTATTTTAGCATCCGTCACAGCTGAGCAAAATGGTGCTATGGCATCAACCAACCTCATCAAGGAACTTGGAATTGTCGCAAATGCGATGGAAGAACTTTGCGACAAAAAAGAAGAATTTGAACAAATAGCAAAAGAATATTTATCTACGACTCGTAATTGTTTCTTTATCGGCCGTACCATTGATTATTATGTTGGCCTAGAAGGGGCATTAAAATTAAAAGAAATTTCTTATATACAGGCAGAAGGATTTGCAGGTGGGGAGTTAAAACATGGGACCATCGCATTAATTGAAAATGGTACACCTGTTATTGCCTTAGCAACTCAAGAGCATGTGAATTTAAGTATTCGCGGAAATGTGAAGGAAGTCGCTGCACGTGGAGCTAATCCATGTATCATCTCAAGTGCGGGCTTAAACCATGAAGGTGATCGTTTTGTCTTACCAGCGGTTGATTCGGACTTAACACCACTTGTATCGGTCATTCCTTTACAGTTAATTTCTTATTATGCAGCACTTCACCGTGGCTGTGATGTTGACAAACCAAGAAACTTAGCTAAATCGGTAACGGTTGAGTAAGAGTTACTCTTGTTGGATGACTTTTTGTAGGTTTTAAAAAAGTCGCAATGTTTATAAAAAAGATGCCAAGCTTTTCCCCTTTGGATATGATTATCTAAAGGGGTGTTTTTGTGTCGAAAAGAAAAAGGACATCTAAAATTGATAAGTGGATTAAAGAGGGACGAGGAACTAGCAGTGGATAGAGTATTAGCCTTTGATAATAGGTCGGTCAACGAGATTAAAATGAGTTCAATTGCTCGCTCAGTTACAAGTAGAAAAACGTGGATTGAACATTAACATAGCCATTCACTTTATTGAATTTGTTCCCTTGAATTACACTTTAAATAACTCATCAAAAAATGAACCCTCTAGTTCTCCACGCTAGAGGGCCGTATCAATTCCAGAAGTTTTACAAAATATTAATTATCCACTAATAGTATATTTTCATATTTAAAATAGGCACCTCATTCTTCAAAAAATCCGCACACGTCCAATCCATTTTCAAACCCTTACATAAGATAAAAGTAAATTAAAAAAAGAGGTGAAAAGTATTGGTGATTTTATTTTCTTCTAATCCCATTCTTGTCAGTCAAAAGTTTTCACCTTTAAGAAGCCTTCAGATCCTCGTCAAAAAAAGAGTCTGATTGCTTCTTTTTCATTATTCGACTTATGCTTAACGGCTCGTTTTACTAAAAAGCGAAAAAGTCGTCTTCCTTAAATAATAAGCAACCGTTGCTTCTGAAACAATGGGATTCGATTTCGTTCTTAGAAATCGAACAGGACTCTCATTAATCTTAGTTGAAAAAGTAAGAGACAACATTTGAAGCATTCCCATGGCGATACAACTACACATGACAAATCCCTCGATTGCTTTCAAAGCGGACAAGATGAGTTCTTTCTCTTTTTGATCCTCCATTTCTTCTAATGGATGAATCATTCCTTTTTTTGCATAGCGTCTCAGTTTAGGCATGGCTTTTGACCAAAATTGATACCCAAATCCATTCATCACTTGTTTCAGCTCTCGAAACGTACATTCAATTTTGAACCTAAAACTGTACAATTCAATGATGTTAACGGGATCTAAATCGAGCTTCGTTGTAACAAGAATGGCTGTTTTTTCTCCATACATGACAAGGACGAATCGCAGTTCTTGATAAAGCTTTTGCCCCCATAATAAATTAAGGCAAAGGTAACGAACGGTCTCTTCTTTTCCATATAAACGGACGGTTGCTTCTACGAATTCACTCTTCCTTGATGTAAAGAGGTCTTGAAGTTTGATGGTCTCTCCTTTTTTACGAGGACGACCTTTCCCTTTATATTCACCGGGCTTTGTATAAGCCCTACAAGACTTCTTGGCTTTAGTCAAAAGGTGAAGCATCGTTTCTGATTTCTCTAACAGTTCTGCCCGTTTCATAAGAGCAAAAATGGATAAATAGTAGCCATCAAGCAGTACGAGCGATTCTCCCATACATTTAGCTGCTTGAAACGCATCGTTTATGCTTCAATTGTCAGAGTAACCGAAAGAATTCCGTTTATTAAAAATTTCGACTAACGCTGAAGGTATGATATTGATTCAATCTACTGTATTTTGTTTGAGTGAGTAGATTGAAATGTTGGATAGGTATAGGGCGGTAATATTCATTTATTTTTGAGGAGTAAGGTGATATAAATAAAAACAACCCAGTCAAAAGAAGGTGCAACTTTGGCGTATGATGTCTACGGATCGCTCATTTACATAACCTGAGCAATCTGCCATCGCTCATTTAAGCCCATCGTACGAGATGCCAAAATATTTGCCACTGAATTCACTGTTTACTATTACGATCGGGGATAGTGGTAACACACTTCCTTATACTATAGAACGTGAAGTTGAAGATATTGAGGCCATAATTGATGTGGCAGGCGGCAAGGCGTATTTGTATGGCCATTCTTCCGGTGCTGTGATCGCACTTGAGTCAGCACTTCGACTTGGCAACAAAGTGCAAAAAGTAATTATGTAGGATGCGCCATATGTTCGTGATGACAAAGAAAAATCCGAATACAAACAATTAAGTAAAAAAATAAAATAGATGCAATTGATAAGGGGGAACTATGGTTTATTTACATGCTTTTTCATTTCCGGATGAGGACAGAGAATTTGACTTTTTATTAAAAATAAAAAGAACGTGCTATGATTCGTTTTATCCATTTAAAATTTTATCAAGAAAAGGCTTTGGAAATATTGTTTTTGATCCATTGACAATTTTGTATGGCGGAAATGGTTCAGGAAAATCTACTGCCCTGAATGTGATAGCTGAGAAAACAAGAATCAAACGAGATTCTATCTATAATAAATCTAATTTCTACCCTGATTACATCAATTTGTGTGAGGTGCAGATTAAAGAGGACATTCCTGAAAATAGTAGAATTATTACTAGTGATGATGTCTTTGACTATATGTTGAATATTAGGAATCTCAATGAGGGAATTGACCAAAAACGAGAACAACTTTTTGAAGAATATTTAGAGGCTAAACATTCCCACTTTCAAATGAAATCTATGGAAGATTACGAGCAGTTAAAAAAAGTTAACACAGCTAGAAGTAAAACACAGTCCCGTTTTGTGAGGAATGAATTGATGGACAATGTGAGGGAATATTCGAATGGGGAAAGTGCATTTAGATATTTCACTGAAAAAATTAGCGATAATGGACTTTATATTTTGGATGAGCCGGAAAATAGTCTTTCTCCAAAACGTCAAATAGAATTGGTGCAATTTATTGAAGACTCAGCTCGATTTTTTGGCTGTCAGTTTATCATATCAACACATTCTCCATTTCTTTTATCCATGAGGGAGGCGAAAATTTACAATCTTGATGAAAATCCTGTTAAGGTGAGACGGTGGACGGAACTAGAAAATGTTCGTACATACTATGAATTTTTCAAAAGTCATGAAAACGAGTTTTGAGGTTTTATAATGAAGATCCTCACAGGGTACAAAAGGGTGAAACAGTTTTCATAAGGCCAAAATTCAATTCTTTGTTTCTTAGAAAAATAATCCTCATATAAGGTTTTGAGTACACTTTACAAACTAGAGATTGGAAGGGAATTGTATATGGAACCTAAAATTAAAATTTTTAAGGAAACCAAGTTGATAGGGAAAAAATAAGGATGTCTGTTGCCAATGACAAAACAGTGGAACTTTGGCGGGATTTTTCACCTAGAAGAAAAGAAATAAAAAATAGCGTCAATTCTGATTTATATTCTGTAGAACTTTATCCTGACACTTCGTTTTTTCAGAATTTTAACCTAATTGCCGAGAAGTCGCCCACTTCTAAATGAAGAGAAAGTGGGTGATGAATCGGTTCTTTTTTTGTATAATATTGTTATAGAATGTCAAGGTAGGTGAAATTCGTGACAAAGCTAAACAAGGCGTATAAATTCCGTATCTATCCTACACGTGAACAAGCTTCTCTTATTCGCAGAACCTTTGGTTGTGTGCGTTTTGTGTACAACAAAATGTTAGATGACCGTAAGAAAACCTATGAGAAATATAAGGATGATAAGGAAACCTTGAAAATGCAAAAGTTCCCGACACCTGCCCAGTACAAAAAAGAATTCGAATGGTTGAAGGAAGTTGATTCACTCGCTTTAGCGAATGCACAAATCAATCTTCAAAAAGCGTATCAAAACTTCTTTGCTAAAAAGGCTGACTTTCCTACTTTCAAAAGTCGTAAATCGAGACAATCCTATTCAACAAACGTTGTAAATGGAAATATTGAACTTATAGATGGATTGATCAAACTACCAAAACTGAAATGGATAAAAATCAAACAGCATCGCCCAATACCTGATGGACATAAGATAAAAGCGTGTACGATCTCCATGACCAAAACAGGGAAGTTTTTTGTGTCCATCTTGACTGAATATGAAAAGAAAATTGTAGAACAACCAAATTTCATTTATTGATTGGTCTAGACTTTGTGATGAATGGCTTATTTGTCGATAGTGAAACAGGTAAGAAAGCCAATTACCCTCGTTTTTATCGTCAAATGGTAGAGAAGCTAGCCAAAGAAAGCCGCATATTAGCTAGACGAACAAAAGGCTCTTCTCGTTGGCATCAACAGCGCTTAAAAGTAGCGAAAATTCATGAGAAAATCGCCAATCAAAGAAAAGACTTTCTTCATAAACAGTCTTATAGACTCGCAAACCAATACGATTGCGTCATTATTGAAGACCTCGATATGAAAGGGATGTCTCAAGCATTGAAGTTTGGTAAAAGTGTAGCTGATAATGCCTGGGGGAGGTTCACATCCTATTTAGAGTACAAGTTAAAAGAACAAGGAAAGAAACTAATCAAGATTGATAAATGGTTTCCTTCTTCAAAAACGTGCTCAAATTGCGGTCAAATTAAGGAAGAATTGACGCTTTCTGACCGAGTTTTCGATTGTCATTGTGGATTCTCGTCCGATCGAGATTGGAATGCCTCTATCAATATCAAAAACGAGGGTATTCGAAAGCTTACATAAAGGAAACAAGAACTCTTGGTTCACGAGGGATCGCCTAGTCCATTAGAGACCATTAGGTTTCTGTACCTAGGAAGCATCCACCTCTAAGCGCTAGCGTAGGTGGTATGTAGTTCACTCCAATGAAAGAATTTATAAAGTGGGCAGCAGTCGAGGTAAGAGACTTTGATACAATACCCGATAGTATGGAGAAATTGATTATTCCAACCGGTCAATATGCAGTTTTTCACTATCGAGGAAAACCTAGTGAAGCTGAAGGAACGATTCGCTTTATTTATGAATCTTGGCTCCCTAATTCTGAGTATAAATTGGATCATAGACCTTATTTTGCTTTAATGGGGGAAAAGTATAAAGGTGAAGCCATTGATTCTGAAGAGGAATTTTGGATACCTATTCAGAAAAAGTAAAACGGAGAACTGAACAAGAAGTTATTCATTTGGTATTTAAGGAGCATCATCTAAATAGAAACTCTTCTTGCAGGCAAACATGTTGTAGTTGAAAAACCGATGGTTCTTACAGCTGAAGAAGAGATGGAGCTTGCTAAATTAGCAGAAGATAATAACCTTATTTTGAGTGTGTACCATAACCGACGTTGGGACAATGATTTTTTGACGGTTCAAAAGTTAATTGTAGACGGTGCGCTAGGGGATATTTCAGTGTTTGAATCACAATTTAATCGTTTCCGTCCGGAAGTGAAAGACCGTTGGAAAGAGAAAGGGCAACTAGGAGGGGGGAACCCTTTATGATTTAGGGTCACACTTAATTGACCAGGCATTGGTGCTGTTTGGCATGCCAGATTCAGTGATGGCGGATGTACAATCGCAGCGTGAAAAAGCTGAAGGTGTTGATTATTTTCATGTTGTTTTATTTTCTATATCTAGCTTTAGCTTGCGGAAGCACCTGCGTAGCAGGAGGTGTGGTATAAAACCACCTACTTTTAGTAGCATTTCTTTTAGTCGGCTTTAGCCGATAAAACTCGTAGGCGGTTCAGTCCGCCTACGAGAAACCTCCGTACTTTAGTGCGGAGTCGTTTAGTTTATGGACGATTACGAGTGATTTTACATTCTGGTTCCATTGTTCCTTATAGTGGACCACGATATCAAGTACATGGGAGTAAGAAAAGTTTTATAAAATATGGACTGGATGGTCAAGAAAATAAGCTGCGTGCGGGGATAAGTCCATTGAAAAGAGGTTTTGGAGCAGATGAACCCCATCAATATGGAAAGTTGTCGACCGAAACATCTTCTGAAGAGGTAGTAACAGATCATGGGGCGTATATGAATTACTATTACCAATTGAGAGAGGCAATTTTCACAGGTGGAAAAGTACCTGTATCTGCATATGAAGGTGTAAGTGTAATTCAAATTATTGAAGCAGCACTCATGAGTGCGAGGGAGAAAAAAGTTGTTGAGATTAAAGAATAAACGGTTCTCTAAATGGTAGATAGGTATGCCTCTTCGCCGATAGTTGTTTTCTATGCAAAATGGGGGAGAGTTAAAACAACATTTCAATAATATGCACTACTACATTCAATATAGAGCTATTATAAAAGGAAGGATCTTTTTAGACATTAACTTGCGTATTTTTTATGAAATAATTAAAAGGTAGAATCATATTCAGGTACAAACATATTCCTGCAAATGAACCTTAAGCATGGTACGCTATTCCTCTCAACTCTACCAATAATCTTCATATATTCTAAGTAGATAAAACCTCAATAGAATAAAATGATTCAACCAACAAAGTATTTCTTGAATGAATGACGGCTGTAAATGGGGCATATCGTGAGTAAAAAAGGAGGAAATGAAATGAGGGACAACACTAAACGACTCCGCACTAAAGTACGGAGGTTTCTCGTAGGCGGACTGAACCGCCTACGAGTTTTATCGGCTAAAGCCGACTAAAAGAAATGCTACTAAAAGTAGGTGGTTTTATACCACACCTCCTGCTACGCAGGTGCTTCCGCAAGCTAAAGCTAGATATAGAAAATAAAGTTGTCTATCGAGAAATCCAAAGGCTACGACAAACTTGGGTGTAGGTGTTAGTTTTATTGTTTGCTGCTTTCATGTGGTATTGGTTTATTCAGCAAATTATTTTAGGAGTGTCTTTAGGAAATAACCCTGCCCCAAATGTTGTAACCATGGTGTTGTGGCTGTTTTTTGGAATTGCATTTCCTGTGTTTATGTTTCGCGTATTAAAGCTAGTAACGGAAGTTCGTGAAGAAGGGATCTATATACGTTTTTTTTCCTTTTCCATATAAGCCATACCTCTTTAAAGATATACGGTATCATGAAAGTATTTCTTTCAACCCTCTAAAACGATTTGGAGGTTGGGGATTACGAATGAATGTTAAGGGTGAAAAAGCTTATATTATAAGTGGCAATAAAGGGATCCTTTTAGAGGTTGTTCAAAAAGTCCTGAAAAAATGTCGGTTGAATAACTTTGTTGGTTTGCTTTTCCGACACTCCGACGCCAGGATTGGCTAGCACGGGTGTTGTCCCTAGGATGGGGACGTTCTTAGCCCGTAAACCATACTGTACGTACACTGCGAGTGCTCAAAGCTACACCGCCTTGTTCTTCAGCGCCCTTTTTCCCCTGCTTTTTGAACACGCACTTTTAAAGTTAAAATATGAAACAGTCGTCATTGGCACTCAACAACCGGTTGAATTAAAGAAAGTAGTAGATTCAGCACTAAAAAATAGTCTCCAACAACGGTTGTAATGGATGTTGAGGAGACGTGTAAACCATTTGTACCGATGTTTTTACAACCTTCAATTGATTAACCTTTAACTGAGCAATAGCTAGCTGGTGCTTTTGGTCTTCTTACTAGCTCACCCGTACAGTTTGGGCATGTATTTGACAGTTCATGAGTACATGTTTCGCAAAACGTACATTCATGAACACAAATATATGCTTCTTCCATTATCTCCTGTTCGCACTTCTCGCACATCGTTTTCATTTTTAACCCCATTGAACATACCTCCCTATTAAAGTTACTATCATTATAATAAAGATAGGTTCAATAACACATGCTTTTTTTAAGGGCTTCAAATTAGTAACCTTCATAAATAAAGGTAAAATCGTTAATGTGTTTTATTTATTAAGGAGAGTTTCAAATGCTTCAAGTTTGATTCTTTTATAATCAATCAAAATGTTATTCTTAATTTATAAAGAATTGAAGGGGAAGAGAGATGGATACAATTAACCGCAAGATTATAGATATCTTACAACTAGATGGGAGGATATCTATGACTGAATTAGGAAAAAAAGTTTCATTATCAGTTCCAGCTGTAACGGAAAGGGTGAAGAAGTTAGAAGACCAAGGAATTATTACAGGGTATAGGGCAAGTATTGATCCTGACAAGATACAAAAGTCAGTTAAAGCGTTTATTCTGATTAAAACCCATCGATGTAAAGCATTCAGAGAATTTTGTAGACAGAATGACCTCGTAATAGAATGTCATAGATTAACTGGAGAATATAGTTACCTGGTTAAAATCATAACAGAAACATTCGATTCATTAGAAGAATTTATTGATTCCTGTATGGAATTTGGTGAATCTTATACCATGATGAATCTTTCTTCGCCCATTATAAATAAGATCGTTTAATCAATTTTTTAGAAAATACTACTTAATTATTCGAAAAATAAGGAAACCTAAAACTAGAAAATAAAATACGATGCAATAATGAAGTTTCAAAGGCTTCTTCTTTGTGATTATAGAATTGAATTAGTTAAATCAATTAGGAGGAGTACGAATGATTACTAACGTTGGTCAAATAATGTTGTATGTTAATGATCAGGACGAGGCTGTGACATTTTGGACTGAAAAAGTAGGATTTAGTGTGATCTCTGAGAATGATGATGGTCAAGGTTTAAGGTGGATTGAAATTGCTCCAGTAAATCATGTTGAAACAAGTATGATACTCCACAACAAGCAGGTTATCTTCAAATTAGAACCAGAAATAAATCTTGGTAAACCTTCTCAAATGTTTTTTTAAAAAAATCTCGATGAATTATATAACAAGCTATCTAATAAACATGTTAAAGTTGGAGAAATTGTAAATATGCCATCTGGTAGAATATTTAACTTTGCAGATCATGAAGGAAATTACTTTACGGTTATGGAAAAGGCTTAGTGATTGCCGGTAAAGAAATAATAGATTTTAGTTCGGTAGTATCGTAACAAACGATGTTTTAAATTTGAAGGAAAGGAGAAGGAGAGATGAAGGTAGCTGCACTTTATGATATCCATGGAAATCTGCCAGCACTAAACGCAGTGCTAGAAGAGCTCAAAGAGGTACAGCCGGATCTAATATTAATTGGAGGAGATATTGTTTCTGGACCGATGCCTGTTGAAACGCTAGAGCGTATATTTCAGCTTGATGAAAAGGTTCGTTACATTCGTGGAAATGGAGATCGAGAGGTAGTTATGGCTTACGATGGTCAATCCCTTCAACATATGTCTGAAAAAGGACGTGAAAACCAAGAGTGGGTCGCTGAACAAATCACACCCCTCCAACGAGATTTTCTTGCTCAATTACCAGAACAGGAGCCATTTCATATTGAAGGATTTGGTGAGATTTTATTTTGTCATGCCACGCCAAATAGCGATGAGGAAATCTTTACACCGAACACTACAATGAAACGTCTTTCTACCATCTTTCAGAATGTTAGTCAGAAGTATGTTGTATGTGGACACACTCATATACAATTTGAACACGAAGTAGATGGATTAAGTATTCTTAACGCTGGTAGTGTAGGGATGCCTTTTGCTGATCAACCAGGTGCTTATTGGCTTTTACTTACTCCAGATGGATATGAATTTAGACGGACGACATACAGTAAAGAGGAAGCTGCTAAAGTGATAAGTACGAGTAAAGATCCTCAAGCTCAGGAATTTATAGAGACATACGTAGTAAAAGGAGTGCCAGAAGCGAAAGGAATGGAAATACTAGAGGGGTTGGCTAATAAACAGTATTTGTAATGTGGATTCTAAGGTCAATGCCAAACTACTAACCTTAGAGAAGGATGTTGAACCTATACAAGAGGGTGTCATGACAATTATAAAAACGATCATTGAGAAATAATTAAAGACATTGACCAATTTAAGATCAACCATAAAGAATTTTTAGAAAGAGTCATGTTAAGTATGTTGCTATTTTTGCTAGGCACTCATCAATGATATCCACTATTATTTCATTCTCCGGATTAAACTTCTTTAACACTTTTAAATTTCGGACTCTCCAATCCAATGATTTAATTTGGTCAGTCAAAATCACACCTGTTATAGGAAAGCCTTCTTCAAAGGGGATCCCACCATTGGGTAAGTTGACTTCAAAGGGATACCCCTTCTTTTGATTGGTAATAGGACACACGACTATGAAACCTGTTGCTTCATTAAATTCTTTAGGCGATAAAACAATAGCATTTCTTCTCCCGGCTTGTTCATGACCCGCTTGTGGGTTGAAGTTTAATACAATCAAATCGCCTCTCTCAGGTACAATTTCAGACATTAAATTAATTCACGCCCCTCGCGATTAAAATCAATTTCTTTGTGTCTATTTTCAGGAGTGATTTGTGATAAGAGTTCATCCAATTTGTATGATTTTCGTTTCTTTTTTGGTTTTAATGTGAGTGTGTTTTCACTTCCAATCACACGTAATTCCATTTCCGAACCTTGATCAATTCCTATTCTATCAGCAGCTTCTTTTGGAATACGAATCCCTAAACTGTTTCCCCATTTTTGAGCAATGACAGTAGACATGAAATCATCCTCTTCATAGTTTTTCTTGGAAATCATTATATCACCACCAAATTCATTTGTATATACATAGTATATACATTATGATAAGGGTTGATACGTCTAATTATATTTTTAGTAAGTGCACTGTTGACGAAATGATATATACTTGGGATTCATTTTAGAAATTCAGATGAAATCAATGAAATGAAACAACCTTAAATGGAGGGATTTTCGAGTTGTCAAGCTACGAAAAAGAAGAAATACTAACAGGTGGAAATGTCTCAAACGTATATCGTTCGGGAGATACTGTCAGGCGAGAATTAAAACCTAACAGTTTTAAAATACATAAGCTCTTAACTCATTTAGAAAACAAAGGGTATAGTTATGCTCCCACGTTTTTAGGAATTGATGAAAAAGGAAGAGAAATTTTATCATTTATTGTACAAAAAATTCATTATGTAAGGGACCCCGAGACTCCTGCGGAAAAACGGGCTAGTCTCGGGCCCCGCAATGTGAGGCACGAACGAGGAGGCTTGACAGGTCGTCCGCGGAAAGCGAGGGGAATCCTTTACCATTACATAAAAAACAACTAGTATGGGGAAATATCGGAGAACTTTTGACTCTCCAGTTACTATTATAAATTAGGAATAACCAATACAATAATTTCCTTAGTTGGTCAGATCAATTTATATTGAATGTCTTTAATTGGATACGGTACAACTCTAGCGTTCTGTTAAAAATTTGTTTGCTTATGTATAATAAAAAGTAATTATTTTATAGGAGGAGTTCGACATGCAAAAAAACGTAAAATTCTTTTCAAACCAACAAGTAGGGGTGAAAGATTTACGTAGGTAAAGAATAATCATATTCACTCCTGCTTGTTTATGACGTAAATAAACATCATGCAGGAGGATAAAAATGAAAAAAGGTACGTTAGCTTCACGAAATATTCGTGTTTTATTTTGGGCAGAACTATTTGGGAGTGTTCGTTTTATACAGCCCGTTTTGGCTTTGTTTTATTTTGCGCGTGGATTGGATGAAACATCGATCCTCTGGGTTATGTTATTTTGGAGTACTGGAGTATTAATTGGAGAAGTTCCTACAGGTGTGTTTGCTGATCGTTTTGGTGCCAAGCGTTCTTTTATGGTTGGGGCCGTTTTAAGTGTCATTAGTCATGGAATGCTTATTTGGGCCTATGATCCTTGGGTATTTTTCGCTAGCAGTTTTGTCAGCGGATTTTCTGTCACGTTCTTTAGTGGGGCAGATGAAGCGTTAATCTATGAATCTTTAAAAGAATCTAATGAAGAAAATAAGATGGATAAAGCAGTCGGGATTATCCATTCAGGCCAATTTGTTGTGATGGTTTTTGTCTTAATCATAGGTGCTATGATAGCCAAAGACTTAACAGATCAACAGTTTATATTACTATTAATATTGGGTATTCTTTTTCAATCTATTCAAATTGTTCTGTTGTTATTTATTGGAAATCCAAAAAATCAAGGAAACTACCGGGACAATCCTTTTAAGCAAGTAAAAGAAGGCATTCTCACGATCAAAAAGGCTCCACAAGTATTATGGATGTTTCTAAATGTTACGCTTGTGTTTATTCCATCAGCTGCTATTTTCGATCAGTTTAGTGATAAATTATTGAGTGATGCTGGTTTACCGGTGTTTTTAATCGGATTTGTCTTTGCTGGACTATCTATATTAAGTTTCTTCCTTTCCCGTTCAATTGGTTGGATTACATCGCGAATCTCTCGAGTAATTGTGTTACATGTTACAGGGGGGATAAGTGTAATTGGCTTGCTATTGGTTGCTTATTTTCGGGAGACCCTTTGGATCTTATTACTCATAATGATTCTTCTCCGGTTTGTGAGAACAATACGTTACCCTGTTTATTCTCAATTAGCGAATGATATCATTCCATCCAATGTACGAGCGACAACGATTTCGTTATTATCGATTATTGATTCAGTCTGTGACTTAATCATATTTAGCAGTGTTGCTGGAATTGCGGTGTTTGGGTTTAACGTGCTATTTTTAGCGTGTGCGGCTATTGCTTTAGTGGGAAGTTTAATTCCTATACGACCAGTAGCGAAATTAAGTTAGTAGATATAAGTTAGAATCCATTTTGACCTTTTTCAAGATGGATTCTTTCGTTTTACATGAAATAATTGAATGAAGGGGACCGTAATGAAAAATTTAGTACAACAAATCATCAACTGGATCAATAAAACGGATGAACATATGGTTATAGGTATTTCAGGGCATGGTGCCGCTGGAAAAACGACGTTTGCACAAGATTTGGTCAATGGGGTAAATCAAAAAGGAGTAAATTACATAAATACAGACCCTTACCTTGTTAGCTCAAATGTTCGAAAACATGCCATCATTGAGTATACGTATCACAATGAACGTCATCAATTTAAGGTGACGGCTTGTCATCCAGCTGCTCACAATCTTGGTGCGCTGGAAAGAGATATTCAGATGGTCAGAGAGAAGTTAGATTTTAATACGATTCATACTTCTTATTTAAAAAGTAAATTGATATCTTCAAAAAACAAAGTGACGATAGTAGAAGGAATGACCGTAGCTTTTATTAATCCAGATCTTTTTGATCTGACAATCTATCTTTATGCAGATGGAGAAACGGAATTAAGGAGAAGAAGTAGCAGGGACATTGTTGAAAGAGGGGCTGATCTTGCTTATTTGAAGAGATCTCATGAAGAACGACGGATTCAGTATGAGGTATTTATGCATCCCTATAGTGAAAGGTTTGATATTATTGTGAAAAATGACGATCAATCTATCGTTCTAGAAAAAAACAATTTAAAAAACACGCCTCATGTTAATAGACGTGAGGCGTGTGGAAAGAAATTATTTTAAATCAAATCGATCGGCATCCATCACTTTCACCCAAGCGGCTATAAAATCACGTGCAAATTTCTCTCTGTTGTCATCCTGTGCATACACTTCAGCTATGGCACGTAGGACGGAGTTGGAACCGAAGACGAGGTCAAAACGGGTTGCCGTCCGTATAACTTCTCCTGATTTTCGATCGCGCCCTTCAAATAAATTGAAGCCTGTAGGTTTCCATTCAATCTCCATATCAAGTAAGTTAACGAAGAAGTGGTTTGTTAAAGAGCCAACCGTGTCAGTAAAAACACCGTGTTTTTTATCGCCATAATTGGCACCAAGAACACGCATTCCGCCAATAAGGACAGTCATTTCAGGAGCAGATAAACCTAATAGTTGAGCTTTATCGACAAGCATTTCTTCGGGTTTAGTAGAAAATTCTTTTTTCTGGTAATTGCGGAATCCATCGGATATAGGTTCCAATACATCGAAGCTTTCTGCATCGGTCTGTTCGGTAGTTGCATCACCGCGGCCAGGAGAAAATGGAACAGTAACATCAAAACCAGCCAGCTTGGCGGCCTTTTCGACGGCTGCACAACCTCCTAAAACAATTAAGTCAGCAAGGCTCACTTTTTTTAGTTAGTGTGCTTTGAATCTTTTCGTAAACATCAATTACCTTTGTAAGTTGCTCTGGCTCGTTTACTTCCCAATCTTTTTGAGGAGACAATCGAATCCGGGCCCCGTTTGCTCCCCCGCGCATATCTGATCCGCGGTACGTGCTGGCTGATGCCCAAGCCGTTTTCACAAGCTGGCTTATAGTTAATTCAGTATTTAAGATTACTTCTTTCATCTCTACTATTTCATTAGCAGATAGTTCGTAATCAACTGCTGGAATCGGATCTTGCCAAATGAACTCTTCTTCCGGTACTTCAGGTCCTAAGTATCGGATTTTAGGTCCCATATCACGATGAAGAAGCTTGAACCATGCACGTGCAAAAGTATCGGCAAATTCTTCAGGGTTTTCATGAAAGCGACGGCCGATCTTTTCGTAGACTGGATCCATTCTTAGAGCCATGTCAGCTGTCGTCATCATGGTCTTAACTCGGGTGGATGAATCCTCAGCATCGGGAGCTAAATGCTCTTCCTTCATATTAATGGGTGTCCACTGAAATGCGCCAGCTGCACTTTTAGTCAGTTCCCATTCGTAACCAAATAGAAGGTCAAAGTAGCCATTATCCCACTGTGTAGGATTCGTCGTCCAGGCACCATCAATCCCGCTTGTAATGGTGTCTCGTCCTTTTCCTTTTCCGTGTGAACTAATCCAGCCTAACCCCTGCGTTTCTAGTGTGGCAGCTTCTGGATCATCACCTACATGAGAAGGGTCACCTGCACCGTGGGCTTTACCAAACGTATGACCACCAGCTACAAGAGCAACTGTTTCTTCATCATTCATGGCCATTCTTTTGAATGTTTCCCGAATGTCACGAGCACTTGCTACTGGATCAGGTTCTCCATTTGGACCTTCAGGGTTTACGTAGATAAGCCCCATTTGCACAGCAGCTAGTGGGTCTTCTAATTCGCGATCTCCCGAATAACGATTGTCTTCTAGCCATTCCTTTTCTGATCCCCAATATACATCTTCTTCCGGATGCCAAATGTCTTCACGCCCACCAGCAAAGCCAAATGTTTTCAATCCCATTGATTCAAGTGCGACGTTACCCGTTAACAAAAGTAAGTCGGCCCAAGAGATTTTGTTTCCGTACTTTTTCTTTATAGGCCATAAAAGACGACGGGCTTTATCAAGGTTGACATTATCAGGCCAACTGTTTAGAGGTGCAAAACGTTGTGCTCCAGTAGAACCACCCCCGCGTCCGTCAGATGTACGATATGTACCGGCTGCGTGCCATGACATGCGGATAAAGAAGGGGCCGTAATGACCGTAGTCAGCTGGCCACCAATCTTGGCTGTCTGTCATCAAATCAAGAAGGTCCTTTTTTAGCGAATCGTAATCCAGCTTAGAGAATGCTTCTTGATAATGAAAGTCATCCTCCATTGGATTTGATTTATGATCATGCTGGCGAAGAACACCTAAGTTCAACTGCTTTGGCCACCAATCTTGATTTGTTGTCCCGTGGATAGCTGTATTTTTCTGGTGAGTGAAAGGACATCCCTGATTCGATTTTTGGTTATTTTCCATCTTTTATTCTCCTTTCTATTATAGGGATCTGAATCCATTCATAATTAATACAGATTAATAGGTAGATAAGGATCATTACACATGATTATAACTTGTACTGTATGGATCCCCTAGTACATATTTATGCAG
The DNA here is from genome assembly GCF_020524035.2 of Bacillus carboniphilus. Taxonomy (NCBI): domain Bacteria; kingdom Bacillati; phylum Bacillota; class Bacilli; order Caryophanales; family Bacillaceae; genus Bacillus; species Bacillus carboniphilus. The sequence continues at coordinate 2,892,966 of NZ_CP129013.1, forward strand.
AGGATAAAAAGATATTGGTACAAATACGTATTTTTCATTTTAATTTTAGAGGTTGTTCAAAACTGACATGGCCTAGTGGCCACCACTATAAACGAAAATAAGAAGGCTATTTTCGTATAAAAAGTCCTACGATGAACACGCGCATTCTGGATGGAGATGGATCTACGTTGTGTCTGAATTTAGTTAATGACCCTATGTAATAAGTTGATGCTCTGCATACTTGTCGTCGTTATAAGGGAGTTTCCATTTTTTTGACACACATATTAGGTGTTGCTAATATAATAGTGAAGAAATATTAGAAATTTCTAATGTGATGGAGGTTTAAACAAGTGGTACAAAAAGTAGATATGGATACAAAAGTAAAATTTCTACAAGGATTCGCACATAAAATAAGAATTCAAATTCTTGAATGCATTAAGGAAGAAGAAAAAACGGTATCACAAATTGTTGATGACCTAAATGGAAACCAGTCGAGTATTTCACAACACTTAGCGTGCTTGAAGGGGTGTGGGTTGATTGTTGGCAGACAGGAAGGAAAATATATCTTTTATCGATTAAGTAATGAGCATGTCAAAGACTTACTGACCATGTTTGATGTTGTGCTAGATCAAGTGGAAGACGATGTAGCTTGTTGTAAAAATCATATTGTTTAGAAGGTGTGGGTATAGTGGCAGATCAATGTTGCAGTTCGAAAGAAAAAGAAAAAATGGCAGTACAAGAAGCAACAAGTTGCTCAGAAAGTAAAGAGAAGACTAATAGTTGTTGCAGTAGTAATCAAAGTTTAGAGCAATCTTGCTGTAGTGATAATGAAATTGATTTTACTCCTAAAGATGAAGTAGTTGAATATCGAATATATGGGATGGATTGTCCTTCATGTGGATTAACAATAGAAAAAGGCTTACGCAAACTAGAACATATTAAAGATGTAAAAGTGAACTATAATACAGCAAAACTTCAATTAGTTAGGCAAGATGGTGCGAATATGATAGGGGTCGAGGATGAAGTCCAAAAATTTGGTTTCCGAATAAAACCTCTCAAACAAATTGAAGATGTAAAAGAATACTTAATAGAAGGAATGGATTGTGGCAGTTGTGCGAAAAGTATAGAAAATCATTTAAATACTATTGAAGGGGTTAACAGTGTCATTGTTAACTTTTCGACTGGGAAAATGAAAGTGGAGCATGACAATAGTGTAGATGAAATAATCTTACAAGTATCTAAGATTGGTTTTAAAGCGTCTTTGCTATCAAAAGCTAGTCCTTCTCCTAAGCCCGCTAAGAATAAAGAAGGAACCACAATTATTATTACGTCTGGACTATTAATTGCCTTAGGTATGATGGGGGCGTTTGCGGAAGTATCATTCTATTTGACAACTCTATTATACGCAACAGCTATGGTGATTAGTGGATATAAACCAGTGAAAAGTGCCTATTACTCTATTAAGAGTCGTTCATTAGATATGAATGTACTCATGTCAGCGGCGGCTATTGGTGCTGCCCTCATTGGCGAATGGGTAGAAGGAGCAATGGTTGTTTGGTTATTTGCTCTAGGGACAACTCTTCAAAACATTTCGTTAGAGAAAACGAGGAATTCGATTCGCAACTTAATGAATCTATCTCCTTCAGAAGCATGGGTTAAAGAAGGGTCTCAGCTGGTGAAAAAGATTGTGGAAAATGTATCAATAGGGGAAGTAATAATCGTAAAACCAGGTGATAAAATTCCGTTAGATGGGGAAATCCTCAAAGGTGAGTCTAGTATTAATCAAGCTCCGATTACAGGAGAATCAATTCCAGTCGACAAAGAAGTTGGAGATACGGTTTATGCAGGTACCATTAATGAAAATGGTTCGCTAGAAGTAAGAGTTACTAAAATAGTAGAAGATACAGCCATAGCCAAAATTATTCATTTAGTAGAAGAAGCACAAGAACAAAGGGCTCCTACTCAAGACTTTATAGATAAATTCGCAAATGTTTATACGCCGTTTGTCTTTATTTTAGCATTACTCACGATGGTTTTTCCTCCTATAGTAGGACTAGGTACGTGGGATGATTGGTTTTATAGGGGGCTTGAACTGTTAGTCGTTGCTTGTCCGTGTGCTCTAGTTATTTCTACACCAGTAGCGATTGTTTCGGCCATTGGAAATGCCGCCAAAAATGGCGTTTTAATTAAAGGGGGTACATTTTTAGAAAAATCAGGAGCGATTAATGCGATTGCCTTTGATAAAACAGGTACGTTAACGGAAGGGAAACCAAAAGTTTCTGAGGTAAAGGCATTAAATATGCCTGAGGAAGAGTTTTTATCAATCGCTTTAACATTAGAAAGCTATTCCGCTCATCCAATTGCACAAACCATTGTAAATTACGCAACGGAAAAGGGAATAACCTCTAAAGAGGGTGAATTATTTAAAAATCTAGTCGGTAAAGGCATTCAAGCAACCCTTGATGGAGTAACTTACTATGCTGGGAATGCACGACTTTTTGAAGAAATGAACTTACCTTTAGGTGAGGCTCAAACAATCGTTCAAGAGATGCAACAGAAAGGAAGAACCGTTGTAATTATTAGTAATCAGCAAGAAATGCTAGGGATTATCTCTGTTGCTGATACCGTTCGCCCCTCCACTGTTCAGGCATTAAGTGGATTGAAAAAAGTCGGAGTTCATCAAGTTGTCATGTTAACAGGTGATAATGAAGGAACAGCTAAAATGATTTCAAAAGAAGCGTCAGTTAGTCGTTATTTTGCAGAATTACTACCAGAAGACAAAGTCGACGTTATCAAGAAATTGCAGAATGAAGGGCATAAAGTAGCAATGGTGGGCGACGGAATTAACGATGCTCCAGCACTTGCTTCAGCTGATTTAGGAATCGCCATGGGCGGAGCAGGTACGGATACAGCAATGGAAACAGCAGATATCGTATTAATGGCGGATAATCTTGAAAAACTGCCACACACGATAAAGTTAAGTCAAAAAGTACTGAAGATTATAAAACAAAACATTTGGTTTTCAATAATTGTAAAATTGATTGCACTAATATTAATCTTTCCAGGTTTGCTCACACTATGGTTAGCCGTACTAAGTGACACTGGAGCTGCTGTACTAGTCATCTTAAATGCTCTACGTCTTTTAAAGGTGGAGTCGGATAATCAATAAAGGTAGGTACTCTTCCTTTGAACCCTCTAGCTTTTTTGTGCTAGAGGGTTCGTCATTTTTATGACTTAATAGTTTAGAAAAAACCAAGTGAACTATATATATATATATTAGTTTACAAAGTATAAAACCTATGCTATCTTCTTATTAGAAGCACAAAACAATTAATAATGGACTACACAATATGAAAAGGTGGCTGTAAATACGATGAAAAAACAAATCGCATTAATCACGGGAACTTCTACAGGTCTTGGGTTTGCATTAACTGAAAAACTTGCAAAAGAAGGATGGAAAGTTTATGCCACGATGAGAAATGTCCAAAAAGGGACGGATGTTTTAAATCTAAAAAATGAAGGACTTGATATAGAATTACTTCAGTTAGATGTTCAATCTCAGCAATCGATTGATGAGGCTGTAAATACAATTATTAACCAAGAGGGGCAGATTGATCTTCTGATTAACAATGCAGGTATTGGGTTTATAAAAAACACAGAACAAGCGACTGAAGAGGAGGTTCAAAATGTGTTTGATATTAATACATTCGGGCAAATTCGTTGTACGAAGGCGGTTCTCCCATTCATGAGGGAGAAAAAGGCAGGGAGAATTGTTTCTGTTTCTTCGGTAGGAGGGTTAGTTGGCCAACCGTTAAATGAAATTTATTGTGCCTCTAAGTTTGCTTTAGAAGGATATTATGAAAGTTTAGCTACTTATGTTACGCCATATTTTGGTGTCGAATTTATGATTGTAGAACCTGGGGGGATTTCATCGGAATTTACTACCAACATTCTGTCCAAGGTAGAAAGTGAAGGTGGGCTTCCTAAAGATGACTATGCACCAGTATTAAATGATTATTTAGGATCAAGAGAAGGGCGTAATAATGACGGTGTATTCCAAACACCAGAAGAAGTAGCAGGTGTTGTTTTGGAACAGTTAAACAAAGATCAACTTTCTTTACGTGTTAGAACGTCTCCTTGGGCTGAAGAACTATGCAATTATAAAACGTCTACAGATCCAACAGGATTATTACAAACAAAAGAAGTTACTCGTTCGATGTTAGGGAAAGAATAATTTAAGATTGAAAAGTGTCATCAAAAGGATGAAATACTTTCTCCTCCTCTATATTTGACTTAATTGGAAAAGCAGATTGTTTTGCTGAACTTAGGTTTTTTGTTACGATTAAATTGCGCACAATAAACAGTTGGGCAATTTGAGAATGAAGAGTCCAAAAGCAAATTTTAAATGGAGGGATTAAAATTGACAAAGCATATTTTAATGGTGGTTACTACAGCAGACGAGATGAATGAAGGTCACAAAACAGGTTTATGGCTATCTGAATTTGGTGAAGCTTATGTAGAATTTGCGAAGTTAGGATACGAAATTACGGTAGCGAGTCCTAAAGGTGGAAAAACACCGATTGATGATCAAAGCTTACAAGGAGAGGTCCCTCAAGAGATTTTGGATACAGAGAAGTATTTACAAGATACTATGAAGATAGAAGATATTCAAGATACAACATTATTTGATGCGATTTTCTTGCCAGGTGGACATGGTACAATGTTTGATTTACCTGAGAATAAAAAGTTACAAGAAATCATCCGAGACCTATACGAAGCAAATAAGACGGTAGCGGCAGTTTGTCATGGACCAGCAGGTTTAGTTGGAGTAAAATCATCAGATGGTACTCCTTTAGTATCAGGTAAAACAGTAACGGCCTTTACGGATGCTGAGGAGCGCGAGACAACACTAGACCGTTTCATGCCATTCTTATTAGAAACTCGTCTTCGTGAGTTAGGAGCAAATGTCGTTGTCGAGAATAATTGGTCAGACCATGTACAAGTAGATGACCATTTAATTACAGGGCAAAATCCTCAATCTACCATTAGCGCCGCAAATGAAGTAATAAAGCAACTGAGTAAGTAAAGAAGTAGAAGTAGGTTAGTGAAATAGTGTGAATTTAGTATTTACATGTTATAGTAATTAAAGAAAAAAACAGCTTGTGAAAATGCATCTCGATAAATGGGGGTTCTCCATTTATCGAGATGCATTTTATTTTTGAAAAAGTAATTATTAATACAAGGGGTAGTATAAAGAATGCTCCATTTTTCAGGGACGCCTTTTGTAACTTAAATAATAATTTTGTTTATTTGTAAATCAATCCGTGGAGTTTGATTGATACAATCCGTATCAATATTCAGAAAAAACAGTTAATATTCATATGGACAACATTAAAACCCAATCCCATAGTAGAGTCATAGGATGAGTTTAATCCTAGCACGGTGTTTATTATTCGAAAATTGTTTAGTGCTCATTTCTCCCACTCTTCTTTAACCTAATTGCCGAGAAGTCGCCCACTTCTAAATGAAGAGGAAGTGGGTGATGAATCGGTTCTTTTTTTGTATAATATTGTTATAGAATGTCAAGGTAGGTGAAAATCGTGACAAAGCTAAACAAGGCGTATAAATTCCGTATCTATCCTACACGTGAACAAGCTTCTCTTATTCGCAGAACCTTTGGTTGTGTGCGTTTTGTGTACAACAAAATGTTAGATGACCGTAAGAAAACCTATGAGAAATATAAGGATGATAAGGAAACCTTGAAAATGCAAAAGTTCCCGACACCTGCCCAGTACAAAAAAGAATTCGAATGGTTGAAGGAAGTTGATTCACTCGCTTTAGCGAATGCACAAATCAATCTTCAAAAAGCGTATCAAAACTTCTTTGCTAAAAAGGCTGACTTTCCTACCTTCAAAAGTCGTAAATCGAGACAATCCTATACAACAAATGTGGTCAATGGGAATATTGAACTTACAGAAGGATTAATTAAACTACCAAAACTGACATGGATAAAAATCAAACAGCATCGCCCAATAACAGATGGACATAAGATAAAAGCGTGTACGATCTCCATGACTAAAACAGGGAAGTTTTTTGTGTCCATCTTGACTGAATATGAAAAGAAAATTGTAGAACAACCAGCTCATTTATTGATTGGTCTAGACTTTGTGATGAATGGCTTATTTGTCGATAGTGAAACAGGTAAGAAAGCCAATTACCCTCGTTTTTATCGTCAAATGGTAGAGAAGCTAGCCAAAGAAAGCCGCATATTAGCTAGACGAACAAAAGGCTCTTCTCGTTGGCATCAACAGCGCTTAAAAGTAGCGAAAATTCATGAGAAAATCGCCAATCAAAGAAAAGACTTTCTTCATAAACAGTCTTATAGACTCGCAAACCAATACGATTGCGTCATTATTGAAGACCTCGATATGAAAGGGATGTCTCAAGCATTGAAGTTTGGTAAAAGTGTAGCTGATAATGCCTGGGGGAGGTTCACATCCTATTTAGAGTACAAGTTAAAAGAACAAGGAAAGAAACTAATCAAGATCGATAAATGGTTTCCTTCTTCAAAAACGTGCTCAAATTGCGGTCAAATCAAGGAAGAATTGACGCTTTCTGACCGAGTGTTCCATTGTCATTGTGGATTCTCGTCCGATCGTGATTGGAATGCGTCAATCAATATCAAAAACGAAGGTATTCGAAAGCTTACATAAAGGAAACAAGAACTCTTGGTTCACGAGGGATCGCCTAGTCCATTAGAGACCATTAGGTTTCTGTACCTAGGAAGCATCCACCTCTAAGCGCTAGCGTAGGTGGTATGTAGTTCACGGATTGCGTAATAATACTCATCCCACCATTCATCTCCATGAGGAATACACTTCTTATGATGGCCTTCTCTTCTCATTCCGATTTTCTCCATCACACGGTAGGAGGGGATGTTTTCAGGCTGGCATGTATCAACGATTCGGTGGAGATTAATTGTCTCAAAGCCATGTCTTAGTAGTGCCATTGCCGCTTCAGATGCATACCCTTTATTTTGATATTGGGGGTTGAAGACCCATCCTATTTCATAAGTATGCTCACCAAAATAGGGATGGAAAATAATATGACCAATCACTCTGTTTTGGTTAACGAGTATGACAGGGAATTTTTCAGCTTTTTTACCCATATTGGTCTGAACAAATCTTTTAGCCTCTTCTTCAGAAAAGACTCCTTCAGGGATATACTCCATCACACTTTTTTGGCTGGTATATTCATGAACTTCTTTCCAATCACTTTCTTCAAATGGTCGTATTAGTAACCGATCTGTTTTAATAAACATTTTTCATACCCTTTCTCAAAAAACTTCTTCCTTAGTAATTACGAGATTGAAAGATTCATTCCTTTATTATCAATATTTATCTAAAGTTAGTGTGGGATTTTTGAATTCTCGGCCCCTTATTGTGTCTAGTACACTTGTTTCTCAAAGCTTATTAATGTAGTGTATTTAAGCGTAATAGTTTTATTTAACGATTAGGGGGAAATAAAGTGGCATCATTGAAGAAGAGAACATCGGTCGATTTTGCAGAACTTGATGAAGAAATGACCGAAGAGGTTCTATTGTTTGTAGGAAAGAACAAAGAAACTTATCAAAAGAAATGGGAAAAGTTATCTCAAAAAGGGAAATCAAAAGTATCATGGAATTGGGCAAGCTTTTTATTAGGATTGTTTTGGATGGCGTTTAGGAAAATGAATACATATGCCTATTCTTTTTTAGCTATGTTTGTAACCTTAGATATTTTCTTTCTTTTATCTGCTAACCAAACAATCCCTTCAGGTAGCTTGATAGGAGTTTTTGTCGTTATAGGTATGATGTCGAATCAAATGTATTTAGATCATGTAGTGAGATCAGTCAATAAGTTAAGAGAATCTTATCCTAATAGAGAAGAAAGACTTAAAGAAATTAGTAAACGAGGGGGCGCAAGTTGGATAAATGCGATTGTATATGTGATCGTATTCTTTACTGTTTATACACTTGTAGATATATTTTTATAATAGGGTGGAACATACAGGTGTATTTCTAATCATAGATGGAGAAGCAGATGAACTTAGAAATCCCAAATTCCCTGCTCCAGAAATGTAATATGCCTATTATGATTTATTCATTTTATTTTCAATATGTGTAGCATAAAAATTTAATCTTGATCGATCTCTCGTATATGAATATGAAATAAAGGGAGTTGTAATGGGGATAGCTGACTATAGTTTAAAAGATAACTGTAGTCAGCATGACACAGTTTGCTGTTTACAGCATTCTCCTCATCATAACTGTGTTGTAATTCCCGTCCGAGAGAATCTTATCTTTTTTAAGAATGCCTTCAATTTCAAATCCAAGTTTTTTGTAGAGAATAATGGCTTTATCGTTCGTTTCAAGAACGTGTAGAGTCACTTTTTTTTATGTTGTTTAATTCAGCCCATTCAAGTGATTCTTTTAATAAGTTTTGACCGATTTTGTAACCCCAATAACCCTTTAAAACTCCTACACCAAATTCTACTTTATGGGCAAGCCGTTTTAAGTGGTTTCCTTCACACCTTGAAAAACCAACCACTTTTCCATTAACTAAAGCTACTAAAAATAAATTTTTAGGGTTTTTCGTATCCTCTTTAATAAGATGTTCAAAACCCTTTTTATCTATAAAATCCTCTCCTTTTTCTCGGTCAAGGAATTCGGTTTCTCCATCAATTTGTAACCTTGTTTCAGATAAGCTTTGTGCATCTTCATGAATAGCGGTCCTAATAACATAGGAGACTCTTTTAATATTATATTTTTTATTAATCTCATTCATCTATATGTCTCCTGTCTAAAAAGATGTTTGTGTTTTTACTATAAGTGGGTGTTTAAAAAGTAGGGAAAAAAGGACGCTGAAGAACGAGGCGGTGTAGCTTTGAGCACTCACAGTGTACCTACAGTATGGTTCACGGGCTAAGAACGTCCCCATCCTAGGGACAACACCCGTGCTAGCCAATCCTGGCGTCGGAGTGTCGGAAAAGCAAACCAACAAAGTTATTCAACCGACATTTTTTTAGGACTTTTTGAACAACCTCTATAATGAAAATATAGTCAAATAGCAAAACGAGGGGGTAATAGCATGACGAAAAGAATATTTGTCATACGACACTGTCAAGCAAACGGACAGCAACGAGAAGCTGAACTATCGGAAGAAGGGGAAAAACAGGCATATGAATTAGCCAACTTTTTTGCGAACAAAAAGGTCGAACGAATCATCTCTAGTCCATTTTTACGTGCAAAGCAGTCGATCAAACCACTGAGTGAGAGGTTGAGTCTAGATATGGAATCAGATGAGCGTTTGTCAGAAAGAATTCTTAGTTCAAGTAACCTGTCAGATTGGTATGAGAAATTGAAAGAAACGTTTGAAGATTTGGAGTTGAAGTTTGCAGGGGGAGAATCAAGTCAAGAAGCCATGAATCGAATCGTAAATGTGATTGAAGATGTGTAGATTCAGAGGCTACTAACACAATCATCGTTACTCACGGGAATATCATGTCGTTGTTACTCAAGAATTATGATCCTTCAATTGGATTTGAAAAGTGGGAGAACCTAGACAATCCAGATGTATATTTATTAACTTTTCAGGGACAAGAGGTGGATATTGAACATTTGTGGAATGTAACGAGGGTAAATTTATGATGACAACTTAAAAGGGATTATACTTGTAGCCGCATCCATTGATTTCAATACTCCGATCGCAAGTTCACTTCTAACTCAGGAATTTTTAGAGGTTATCCCATTATTAACGAATTCTTGTCTTCAGGTTACTTCTAAGAGAATCAGTAGATTCTTATCGTTACTCTTTAATTGTCAGATTCCTAGAAATAATGCGGAATAAATTATCTCTTATGCATCTTTAGTACCATCTCAAATTAGAGGGAATTTATTTCTTTACGAACCATTAAGTGCTAAAGAAGTCTTGTCGAATGTACAGACTCCTATATTAATTCTAGATAGCAGGGAAGATAGAGTAGTTAGATTCCAAGCATCTGTAGGAATTAATCGAATAGCACCCAACTCAAAGATTATATTATTTGATCATATTGGTCATTCGATTTTTGCAGAAATACCCGATCCGTTTAATAGAATCTTATGTAAATTTGCTCATTCTATCCCTAGCTAGGTTTTCTAAAAAACTTCCTATTGTAATAAGCTTCTTAGGATCTTTAAATTTTCTTGTGAAAATTTTCGGTGCTTTTCGATTCCTCTCTTCTTACACCAGCCAATTGAACTAAACGCGTCTAAAAAGCGATAAAACGGCAAAACATCCTCTAAGTTGATAATGGGGCGAATAGATTCATAGCCTAGTTGATATGCTTCTTTCGTCCCAGGATATTTCATAAAGATATCCCGATTCATTTTGGTGAAGTCTATTTCTGTAGAACCAATTTTCACACTTTCAAAATCAATAATACCTGACACTTTGTTTTCACCAATGATAATATTAGCTGGCCTAAAATCATTATGAATGAAGCTAGGTCCATCTGGCTGTGGGAGTGATCTTAAATGACTCTCAAAAAAAACAACTGATTGATCATATAGATCAGGGTCGATGACTTCTATAACATCTTTCGCAAATGAATAAAAATGGTCGTGCAGAAAGTCAGTCCATTGATGAAAAATAGTGGGTATGGGACCATTTAGATCCTTTTCAGTTGGAACAATATTGTGTAGTTTGGCATGATAAACACCTATATCATAAGCTAACGATTTATCTACAGCTTCGGATAACGGTTTTCCATTTAGTTCAGCTAATAAAATGGCACCTGTAAAATCTTCGTCTCCCTCAAAATAGTCTACTACTTGTGGAACAGGTAACTCATGCTGGAATCGTTTTAAAGCCGCCAACTCACGTTCGAATTTTATTTTGGAATAAGGGATCTTCAAATAAACCGATCGATGATCGATTAGCTTTATTTTATAAACAGTTGAGCTATAAGACTCAGGAACGTCGTCAATGGTTAAGACGTTCAAGTGAAATGTATTGATTAAATGTTGTAGTTTATCCATTGGTTACCTCCAGAAAAGGGGAGGCTATCCTCGTTATAGGGATAGCCTCGTTACTATTAATAAGTCTTTGGAAAAGCTTTTCTATTAAATAACAAGTAAATTGCGGATGCGGTCAATAGTGTACCTGCTAAAATGAATGATAGTTGAACATTTGTAAACTCTGTAATGCATCCAAATAATAAGGAAGAAAAACCAAACAGAAAAGAAAATAAGGCTCCTTGTAATCCATAGATTTTAGGTAAATCGATAGCATCTGCTTCCTTTTGTATATAGGTGTTCATCGTGATAGATTTTACTTGTTCTACCACACCTACTAATACGGAAAGGACAAGTGCTAAAATAGCTATAGAATTCAAACCAAAGAAAAGTGTTAATAAGCCAACACAGAAAGAGGAACCAATTAACAGGCTTCTCATATGAGTTTCAACAAGATGAACCAACTTTGAAACGATAAAGCCACCCACAAGCAAACCAAAGAAAAAGGTCGTATTGATATATCCCCACCAAGATTCTGATTTTTGTAACACCTCAGAAACGTAAACATATAAAATGGCTGCAATCCAAACGACGCTTGCAATTGCTTCAAATATGATTAAAACATGTAACCTTTTGATTATCGGGTTATCCCAGATTAACTTCCAACCCTCTTTTATCACTTTTAATGGCTTTTTACGATTCTCAGTCTGTGATAAAGGCTCGGCGGTATCGTTGAGAAAAGCCATAATAATGGAGGAGACAAGAAATAATAATAACGTGATCCATAACACTTGTTGTCCACCGACAATCGTGATGAATACTCCTCCAAATCCCTGCTCCAGAAAGAAGAATTCCCGTTTGAGTGGGAGACAGTTGTAAGTGCTGTTTTGCCGTAATTACAACAAGCAAGACAACGGCATGAGTTGTGAAATTCAAAACCGTGTGATTAAAGGAAATAAACCTATGAATTTTAGTTGAAAATAATAAATTTATGCCAGCTAGTCCTTCCTTTAAAGAAGATTTTTCTTTTAGTTCTGCTTGATTTATAGGTTCTTTTTCAATAAAACGTAGTGCACATATACTTAAAAAGGATAGTAAAAATGTCAAAGCATCAATTCCTAACGTTGCTGCCGCACCGATGGTGGACAGCATCAAACCAGCTAATAAAGGACCGACTAACGTACTAACAGCATCTGCCCCTTCTAAATAGTTATGAGCTTCTATTAAACGATCTCTACCTGCAATTTGAGGAGTAATAGAGTTCAATGATATCTTAAAAAACAACCCAGCCATCCCAGATATAAAAAGAATAGAACAAATGATTAGGATGTTAAATTCATCAAAAAGGATGACGAATACAAGTAAAGTCATTGTAATCGTTCGGACTAATTCTGCAGTTAAGGCAATTTTTTTCTTTGATCTCTTTTCTACCCAAACTCCAGCTGGTAAAGAGAGCAATAAAGGAGCAAGTTGTGTACTAATGGCAACTAAAGCCTGCTTTCAAGGGTGATTGAGTGACTTGAAGAACAACCCATGGAATGACGAGTTCGCTAAATCTTCCTCCAAATATCGAAACAAGCTGACCTAACCATAAAACAAGAAAGTTTCTGTTTTTAAACATGTAGAACACCTCTTAAGAAGATTATGAGTATATGGGATTTAAAAAATAATAATCACACGTTAATCTCCTCCTAAGAGTAGTTGGTTAGGTCAGTTAGATAAAGAAAAATTATACATAATAGAGATTTTATATTATATGGATTGGTTTGTGAAGAGAGAATTTTATTATTGGAGTTTGTATTTAGTTCTGACTAACAGAGCAAGGATTCAGTCATTATTGATGATCCTCATTTAAAGGGAGTTGAATGAAAACTGTTTAGAAGGTCTGAAACTATGTTAATAGAGGGTTTAATTTGGCTGTTTGAATATCTTGTTTATTTAAAACTGATTTCGATTCTTCTATACTTTTGAAAATAATCAAACTACATCATTGGGCAACAACTTTTTTAATAAGTTTTGTTCTTCCATAGCTTCAGCCTCAATAGAATGGTGTTGCCTCTCCCTTCTATTGTGCGTAAGTCAACATCGAAATTAAGCAAAAGAAGCATGCAGACTCTTTTTTTGAAGAGCAACTGACTGCGTGCTTCTTTAGTGTACAAACTTTTACTGACCAGGTTATTAATTTATTGGAATTAGAATTCGTATGCTCGTTCCTTTGGTTAGCCCACTTTTGACATTAATGGCACCGTTATGGAGGAGAATTAATTGTTTTGCAATAGCCATCCCAAGTCCACTTCCACTCGTCATCTCTGTTGTATGAGTCCCTCGGTAATATCGCTGAAAGAGATTGTTTACGGTTTCTTCATCCATTCCGATGCCGTTATCATTTACTTTAATGACAAGGAGATGTTTCTCGATACGAGATATGGAAACGGTTATAGTTGTGCCAATAGGATTGTACTTAATAGCATTTGTAATCAAGTTATCCATCACTCTTCGAAACCATTTCTGATCTATTGATGCATAAATATCTTCATAATAAGGCTGAAATTCGAATTGGACATGGCTATTAGCAGGATTGTTGATAAAGAAAATCAACGACTGTCGAAGAAGTTCATTCATTTCAGATGTTTCTTTTACAATTGGTAGGGCGTCATTTTTTAGTCTAAATGTTAATGTTAAATCCTCTAATAGCTCCATCATAAAGCTTGTCTTTTTTGAAATCACTTTTGCAAATTCTTTTACTTCTTTATTTGTCCAAGTGTATTTATTTGATTCTAGCATTTGTGCATAACCAGATATAGAGGAAAGTGGCGTTTTTAAATCGTGTGAAAGACCACTAATCCATTCTTCTCTTGTTTGATTCATCCTTTCCCTTTGTTTCTTTGTTTGTTTCAGGGTCTTCATTAACGAGGAGAGGGTTTCAATTAAATCTTGATATAATCGATATTTTCTCTTTATTTTTCCTTTCTTTTGCAAATCAGTAGGTCGTTCATACACCCCATTACCAATGTTTTCAATCCAATTCATGATGGTTATAACAGGAACGGCAAATTTGTGAGTATACCAAAAAATACATAAAAATAAGGTCAGAATAACCACGAAAAGAAGGAGTAACAACTTATAACCAATTAAATCTTCTACTTCATCTGTCTGTTTGGGTACCCCTACAATAACGGTTTGGTTTGTTTTGTTGTTAAAGTAGAAATCATGAAGATTATTTTCAGATATATCATGGAGTTTACTCCATGAATATTCCAAATCACCATACTGACTCAAAACCTTTCCATTTGCATCAATGAGAAGCACCCATCCGTTGTTATTTTTTATTTTCTGAACGAGGGATTCTGATAGATTCAGATTCCCTTTTTCCCAATTAATTGAGATTTTAATCTCATGTAAGATGGTGGATTGAATGTTAGGTTTTCGGTATAAGACAATGACTGGTTCGTTTGACACATCATCCAATTTCCAATAAGAATAACTTTCGGATAAAGAATGATCTCCTAGCAGTAATGCAGTCAGTTCTCTTTTTGAGAAGTGTTTTTGTACGTTTGATGGAGCATTCAAAGAGCCAATTTGTTTTCCTTCTAATGTTAAAAGAAGAAGGTACCCTTTCTGTTGTTGGACTAATTCTTTCAGTTCATCATCGAAAAAGACTTCGTTATCTTGCACTATTATGTTTTGCGAAAAGTAAATTTCATCAGCTTGAGAGAGATCTCCACCTGCTTCATTTTTAAATTGATTAAATCCAATGACCAATAAAAAGATCACAACTAATAATAACAGCGAGACAAATATAATGAGCAGTTGGATAAAAAATTGGAGCATAAAACGTTTACGTATCGTCACTTTGCTTGCTCTCCTATAAATTTATAGCCAATGCCCCTTACCGTTACAATATATTTAGGCTTACTTGGGTTCTCCTCAATTTTCTCTCGTAATTTTCGAATATGAACCATAACGGTATTATCTTCACCAAGAAATGGTTCCTTCCAAATGTGTTCATATAGTTGATGCTTACTAAAAAGCTGATTAGGATGTTTGCAAAAGAATAGGAGAAGTTGATAGCCTTTAGCAGGCAAGTCTACTCTCTTTCCTTTGACTTTTACATCTCCTGAGAATGTATCGATCGACAGGTCATCGTATTGATAGATGGTTTGCGGAGGAGGGGGTAGCTTTTTCTGTATAACGCCGTAAATGAGCTTTTATTCTGGCCACGACTTCTAATGGGTTAAAAGGCTTTGATATATAATCATCTGCACCTAGAGCAAACCCAGAAAGCTTATCTAAATCACTTGAACGGGCAGTAAGAAAGAAAATAGGAGCATCACTCATTTCCCTAATAAGGGGGGCAATCTCGAACCCGCTTGCGATCAGGAAGCATGACATCGAGTAAAATTAGATCAAACCTCATTCTTTCACATAATGATAGGGCTTCTTTAGCTGTACTTGCTATATGAATAGATTGAAAGTTTTCTTTTCTTAATATGGTTTCTAGCATTTGGAGAATAGCCTGTTCATCATCGACTATTAATAGTCTAGCGTCCTTCATGGAAAATCTCCTAACATATGTTTAATATTAAATATCATAACATATACCATCCTGATATCTCTTAATTAAGGAAGAATTAAGGTGAACGTTCAAGTTTGTTAAGGAAAGATGCTTAGAATGGAGATAGTTGAATGAAAGGAATGAATATAAATGTATGCCATAGCAAAAAGAGAATGCATTCAATTATTAATTGGGGTGAAGTCAATCATTATCATTGTACTATTGCTCGCAACAGCCTATTATTCTGGAAAGTACGCTGATTCATGGATTTCGGTAATGGAGATTGAGGGTACATCAGAAGAAGCCAAGAGTATTCATTATGCTGGTGTAAGCGTCTTCTTTTTACTGTTAGGCCCTTTGTTTGTGACGACTCTCTCACACGATAGTATCAATCGAGAGTTGCAAAACAGGACCATGAGATTTTTAGTAACAAAGACGTCAAAGAGTTCAATTTTATTAGGGAAATTTTTAGGAGGATGGATGTTCTGGTTTATTTGTTTGACAGTTTCATATCTGCTGATTCGTTTTTTTTCAGAAACCCTTGATGTGTTCCTCTTTTTTCAAAATTTAAGCTTATTAACTTATCAAGTAGCTTTCACCATTTTACTTTCTGTATGGATTTCAAAACCAAGCTTAACGATGTTTTTATCGATTGTAATTGGAATAATGACACCTGTCTTCGCATTATGGTCATTTGCATCTTCTCATTGGTTGAGTTGGATAAATGTCATCACACCTTTTTATTATTTATATCGAGATGATTATACTTTTATTGTCATCTATTTATTAACGGCTATCATTCTTTATCTTGCTTATTGGTTGTTTAAAAGGAGGGAGTTCTAATGAGTGCTATTCAGATTAATCAGATGAAGAAGGCATATGGAAAAAACCTTGTTATTAAAGGAATAGACTTGACGGTGGAAAAAGGAGAAATCTTTGGTTTGTTAGGCCGAAATGGAGCGGGTAAATCAACATTTATTAATATGCTAACGGGTATTAATGTTCCGAGTTCTGGAATATTTTCAATCTTAGGTGAGAAATCCTCCATCGAAAAAACGAAGAAGAGAATAGGGGGTTTTACCTGATTACTCGACTTTTTATGATTCTTTGACTGCGGTGGGTCATTTGAAATACTTCTCCGCTATATCAGGAGTTCCAGCATCAAGAATTACATGCATGGAAGTATTAAAACTCGTTGGGTTACAGTCTCATGCACAAAAAAAAGTGAAGAAGTTCTCCTTTGGAATGAAAAAGAAACTAGGTATTGCACAAGCCATTATTCATGATCCAGAGCTTATTTTTTTTAGATGAACCAACATCAGGTTTGGATGCGGAATCTGCCATTCATATTCAGAAGCTAATTATTCAATTACAAAAAAGGGGGAAGACGATTTTTATGACTTCTCACAACCTTGATGAGGTTGAAAAAATATGTACCCGAATCGCCATTATGAAAGACGGGGCACTTGTAAAAGTAGGAACAATAGATGAACTTCGCTCCTATTATCGTTCCACAATCTTTGTCAAACTTAAGCACGCAAAGGTGCCAGAAATACAAAAAGAAATGATTCAACAATGGTTGCAGACGATCGGGAAAAACTTGGAATGGGGAGATACAACTATGACCATTAAAGTTGATGATGAAAAGAAGATAGCAGAAATCATTCGTGCCTTTAATCATTGTAAAGTTGATGTTCTCCGTGTCGAAGTGGAAGAACCTTCATTAGAGGAAATCTTCTTAGATCAGTAAGACAAAGAGTTTTTTTAAATCCAAAGGAAAGAGACTGATGTATCTTTAGTTAAAGAAATGTTTAGAGTTTCAAGAAAATTATACAGCAAGAATCGAAACGCTATTATGCATTCCTTTCTATATAATGAACTTATTATTAAGGAAGGAAGTGACAAAATGCATAAAACAATCAACCCTAAAATCTTTTATTTTGGTACGCCAGTGGTTCTTATTAGTACAACAAACGAAGATCGAACAATCAACTTAGCTCCAATCTCATCTGCCTGGTGGATGAACCAATCATGCATGATTGGAATGAGCGGTCAATCGCAAACGGTTATAAACTTACTAAGGGAAGGAGAGTGTACATTAAATCTTCCATCAGCAAACTTAGTAGAAGAAGTGGATCGCTTAGCGTTGTTAACAGGGAGAAACCCTGTTCCAGAATATAAACGCGAGATTGGCTATCAATATGAACAAAATAAATTTTCAAGGGCAGGTCTGACGTCTATACACGCAACCAATGTTGGTCCTCCACTCGTAAAGGAATGTCCGATTCAATTAGAGGCTGTTGTACAAAAAGAGTATGATTTTGATGAACCTAGTGCAATTAAAGCTTTTGAAATGAAAATTGTCACAACTCATATCGATGAGAAAATACTATTGGAGAATGGCAAAGACTATATAGATCCTGAAAAATGGAAACCGTTAATGATGAACTTTTGTGAGTTTTTTAGTTTTGGGCCTAAGCTCTATCCATCTAAATTAGCAGAACCGTTTACTTCAAGGTACTATGCCAATTAACCTTTGGATTGGCGCAAGCCTGTATGATTTAGGTTGTTAGACTAAAAAATTTAGAGGGGCTGTATAAAGCAAATTTTCAGATCTAATCCAGATAAAAAAGCCAAAAATATTTAATATAAAAATTTTTGGCTTTTTGAGTTACTATCTTTAAAAAATGAAGTTATATTTTAACTCGCTGGAAGCACCTGTACAATATAGGAAGTAGAGAAGATTTGTTGGAACGTTTCTTTGTTTACGACTAACGTATCAAATTCGTAAGTTCCCGGTTCTGTAAAGGTGGTACGTAGAAAATCGCATTGTAATTCATTATTAACGTCTATATCAAAAACAATGGTCCCACCTGCGAAGGAAACATCAAAGAATTCTCCCGTTTCTGGGTCGTATTGTTGAGCTTTAATGTTTGCTCCTTGATTTGGTTTAGCTAATGATGCAAAAACAGTAACGACACTTGGGATTTGATCTGAAGTAGCTTGAAAGCAAGATAAATATCCGTATTGACGATTTTCGATTACGGTACTTGGTAGAGTAATATAAGTTGAAACAGAAATTGTGATCACCCCCCCTTTGAATGAATTACTATATTATATTCAAAACAGCGATTGGACTGTTGTCCCATCAATTAATGGACTGTTTCTTCAATTTTAGAGGAATGTAATAATGTGTTTGGAATAGAAGAACCCCAGCTATATTACGGTAGCCAGGGTCTTCGAATCAATCTATTCATCTATTTTCTTTAAGTCAAACTTTAATTTAAGATCTATCAAATAATTTAGGTCATGCTGTTTCGTTGTAACAATAAACAATTCATTTATCGAAATAGGTATCGAATGAATCAATACCTTATATTGATTATTTTTATTTTTTATTGGAATAGGTGCTTCGTTTGTCCTGTATGATATTCCACTCTCATCTTCCAACCATAAATTATTAATTTGATCATATGCATTATCTTCTTCAACTTCCACGGTCAACGTGATAATACTTTCTTTTTTAACTACGTTTATTATAGAAATATGTCCAAGATCTCCTTGAGAAAGTGTCTGTTTTTCTCCATCCCACTTTGTATAAAGTCTTTCAGGACTTGAATGATGATTAGATAAGAACTCTTTATATGTGTCGATTTTTGTTTGTAATAGCTTTTCTGTTGTATATAAATTTTCTATTTGATTATGAGTGCTCTGTTTATGATCCTCTAAAAGCTGTAATCGATCGAGTGTCGTGTTCTCACCTTCTCTAACTAAACAAGCATATTTTTTTATTTGAGATTTAGGCATTTCGGTTTCTTTTAGTTTGAGAATAAACTGTATCCATGTCAGATGTGTTTGCCCATACACTCTTTCCCCATTTTTATTACGTTTAGGTTTGATGATTCCCTCTTTTTCATAATACCTTAGTGTATGTGTACTAATGTTCAAGGCTTTGGCTAAATCGCCAATTGTATACATATTCTTTCCACCCCCATCTGGAGGTTATCCCGCATAAGATGACACTTGTACTCAAGAAAGACGGTCATTTCAAATAGGAAAGACCGTCTTTTTCCAAAGCTATTTCAATTCCTCTTCTTCAAAAAGAAAGAGTTCTTCTACAGGTGTGTCCAAAATTCTTGAGATCTTTACAGCTAATTTTAATGAAGGATTATATTCTCCTTTTTCTAAAAAAACGATGGTCTCTCTTCTGACTCCTGCTTGTTTTGCAAGTTCAGCTTGTGTTAACGAATGCCTTGCTCTCATCTCCTTCATTTTTGTAATCATTCAGTAATCCTCTTTCTCATGATGAGTAAATGCCCCCAAAATAAAAGGACCATACCGCCTAAACCAAACATAAGAAGATCGTCAAAATCTAGATAGCTTTTAAAAGCGAACAACCCTAGCCATAAAAATAAGGAATAGAAATAAGAGTAACCAGCAGCAAATAGTTTGATTTTTTTGGAGCGTTCATCACTTCGAGGAATCCCTTGTTTTGTTTCTCGCCACAATTGAATAATGATCGGCACAACAATAACAAGCACGAGTAGGGAAAGTCCACCTAAAAGCCAAGCAAATGTCGTATCACCAGCTTGAATGAAATTCATGGCTTCAAATCCAATTCCTAATAAAAGTAGAAAAGAAAGTCCTACTGTAAAGAGAAGTACATATTTGTTTTGCATTTTCATCCCTCCTATGTTAAAAATAATTAACTTCGTGTTATAAATATATAACATAATATTCATTATTGCAATGGGTAATAGTCAAAATATTTATTCTTTTACTTTTGAAATTAAAGTAAAATGACCTTAGCGTTTGAGTATAATAGTGGAAAGGGGGAGAAGATGATGGAGCACAAACTGTTTAAATATATGACAGAATTTACTTCACTTCGTGTTGAACAGCAACAAGCGATTATGGAAGATATCCAAATAAAAGAGTATAAAAAAGGAACCGTTCTCCTTACACAAGAAGATGTTCCTAGAAAATGTTATTTTGTGTTAAAAGGTTGTATTAGACAATACTCAATTAATGAAGAAGGAAAAGAGTTTACTTCGAATTTCTATACAGAAGACCAAGCAATTGCAAATTTTAATCGTTATAAGAAAGAGAAACAATCAGAATATTATTTGACATGTTTAGAAGACTGTATTTTGGTTGTTGGCGATCTCGATACAGAAGAGAAAATGTACAAGAAATACGCTGGGCTCGAAACGATGACACGTAAAATGGTCGAAAAAAATTTAGGTGAAGTTCAAGATGAATTTGCTGAATTCATTGCTACAACTCCTGAAAAACGGTTTAAGACTCTCTTACAAAAAAGACCCGAACTAATCAATCGTGTACCTCAATATCAGTTAGCAAGTTATTTAGGAATGACACCAGAGTCATTAAGCAGAATTAAGAAGAGAGTTTCAGATGGTAAAGTCATGTAGTGTTAGCCATGCTTCCCACCTTTTGCGAGTAACCAAAGACCAAATCCTATTTCACCAAGAATCATTGGGATACTAAAAATATACTCAAATAAAGTAATGACATCGTTAGCTTCAGAAAGAAAAGTGTATCCAAAATGAATGGTTATGTATCCTATTGAAGCAATGATTAGTAGGACACTTATCACCTTAGGAATATTTCTTGATTGATAAGTTAAATACCCGATAATCAATAAATGTCCTCCAAAGATGATTAACCCAATTGACCAAACATAATCAAACGTATTCAATAACAGCAATACATATCCTTGAATTTGTTCAATATTAAAAGAAATTAGAACTTCTGGATGAACTGTAACCATCAAAACCAAAATTAAACACAGGATAGCTACTCCTAATATTGCTGAATAAATGAGGCGAAACCAAGCTCCAAGCAATGAAAGGGGTTGATGGACTGGCTTTAGAAAGAAATAAAAGCCCCAAGCGACTAAAACGTCACAAATAAGAATCAAAACCCATCCGAAAATTCCAGCTTTAAAGAGCATTTTAGATGATTGGATGTTATGAAGTGTGGTAGCAGCATCATGAGGAACAACTAATTCACTAAGCACATAACCATATGAAAAAAAGGCAGCAAATGCCATGATGAATAGTGTAGTTCCCGCTGTTAAAGCAGCTTTTCGCCGAGCAGATGTTTCTGTTACAACGTTAGACATTAAATCATCTCCTTTTGTCATTCATTAGATTCATTTTAATAAGGATATCAATTGTTTTCATTGACTTAAATCAAGAGAGTGAAGGGTAATTACTGAAGCGAAACTTTCTCCCAGTCTATACACAATTAGAGTTAATTGGTAAAATGATTAATAATTTCAAAGGTGAAGGAGGACATATATGAATATTAGAAAGCTAGAATTAGATGAAAAACCACCTATTGATTTGCTTTTATTAGCTGATCCTTCTCATATGATTGTGGAAAGATATATAGAAAGAGGGGACTGCTATATCGCTGAAAAGGAGGGTGAGGCTATTGGTGTTTATGTGTTGCTTCCGACAAAGCCAAACACGATTGAGCTAGTAAACGTTGCAGTGAAAGAAACATATCAAAAACAAGGGTTTGGTAAACAATTAGTATTAGATGCTCTTAAACAGGCTGCTTTATGTGGGTTTAAAACAGTTGAAGTAGGAACAGGAAATTCGAGTATTGAACAACTAGCACTCTATCAAAAGTGTGGTTTTAGAATAAAGAGTGTAGATAGCGATTTTTTTGTTAAGCATTATCCACAAGTTATATATGAAAATGGAATCCAATGTCGAGATATGGTCCGGTTATCTATAGAGCTTTGAAGAGAGAGGGATTGGTTACTTGGTTATCAAAAGTGAAAACGATATTATTCAACTGGTTGAAAAAGATCAGTGGATGATGGATATCATAAGGTCTGTAAAGAGACTGCAATTACCGGATTGGTGGATATGCGCTGGTTTTGTTCGCTCAAAGATTTGGGATGTTCAGCAGGGGTTCACGGAGAGGACGAAGCTCCCAGACGTAGATGTGATTTACTATGATAAAAGTAATACCGATGAAAAAACAGAAAAAAAGATTAGAAGAAAAACTATCAACGATTCAACCTAATATCCCGTGGTCTGTTAAAAACCAAGCAAGAATGCACAAGATAAGTAATCTACTACCTTATTCATCATCAGAGGATGGAATATCAAAATTTCCAGAAACAGCGACAGCCTTAGGGATTAAATTGGAGGATAAAGATCGAGTCAAGCTCACGGCTCCTTGGGGAATAGAGGATGCCATTCGTTTAAAAGTGAAGCCTACTCCTATGTATTGTATCAATAAAGAGCTGTTTTTTATTTATGAAGAACGAGTGAAAAAGAAAAACTGGCAGTCTATTTGGAATAAGATTGAAATTTATTATTCGAATCATTCAATAGAATAATAACAACAGGAGAAACAAATCATGAATATGAAAAAGTATTTAGAATGCGGCTGTATATATGGAAAAACAACCTCACTAAGAATCGAAGTGGATGTGGCAGATCCGATCTGGTGTGATAAGTGTAGCTATAATTTAGAAATGGAAGAACTGCCACTTTCAAATCAACTAACAAGTGAAATTAATGATTGGGTAGCGTTATATGAACAATCAGTTGATTGGGAAAGTGATAGTCAAATGTGGTTCGATGATAAGCTTGCAGAAAAAATCAATCAAAAGGGAATAGAAATTACTAAACGAGTAAAGAAAGAATTAGCTGTAACTCCCTTTTTAGTAACATATAAACCTGTTTAGATTGTTTCTTTATAAATTGATCAAGTGGTGTGTCAATATGTTGAAAAACAGTGAAAAGGTAAGTGTGATGATCGTAACTCTTATATCAGCCTTTCTTTTCTTTGTAGTTATCATTTTAGCCTCTGCATCTCCTTTATCTGAGATGGGACGAAACGCTAACCAGTTTAACTCGTTAGGGATGTGGATAGCTATTGCTATGATCTTCGCTTTTTATATTATCCCATTAAGTATTTATATAATGGGAGTAGATGCGATGAAGTATGTGATGGCTATTTTTTGTGGGGTAGGGGTGCTTTGCAGTTTTTCAATCCTACTTACTGTTCTCATAGTTAGTTCCATAACTAAATTTGTTAATTCTTCATTATTAGGACTTGCGTTGGTTTGTGGACTATTCATTTTGAATAATATTTTCTGGTACTTTATCACTTTTCGATCAGCGATTAAAGAAAAGAAAAATCTGGCTGTGTAAATGATTTTTTAATGAGAGTAGGAGAATGTAGAAGGGATAAAAAAGAGCTAGTGTATATAGTTTTTAAACCAATTATAGATGTGGAATTTAAAAGGTTTAATAGATCTTTTTGTACAAAAAACAGGTACTCTTTAGGGGGGAGCACCTGCATCTTAGCGATATGGTTGAACTGACTGAACAAATAGTAACAACAAAATGATTATAACACATATTGATAATCATTATCAATGGATAATTGAGAATTAATTTCAACTCAACCTTCATTTCTTTATAATTTTTATTATCAAAGAAACTAATTAATCATGATAAGAAATGATAGTTCGAGGGGGGGGAATACAACATTGAACGTATTTTGGGAAAATAAAGAGGACATAGGAGCTGAACTATTAACGATAGATTACCAGAAAGCAACGATAGTAAGTGAGAGTCTTGTTCTTTTAGCGAAGACAGGAGCCTCATATAAACGATCCTATTTATTAGTACTGGGCAAAGATTGGTGTACAAGAAAAGTTGAAGTTTATGATCAAGAAAACAATGAAAATATATGTCTTCATTCCAATCGAGTTGGAAACTGGTTTCAAGGTGACAGTCATTTAAAGCAGTTGGATGGAGCTATTGATGTAGATATCTCCATCACGCCATTTTCAAATTCCTTACCTATTAATCGGTTGAAATGGGTGAAAGATCAAACAAGAACATTGGAAATGGTCTATATTAATGCTCTTTCTTTTGAAGTCGAAAAGATAGAACAGCAATATACTTATTTAGGGGAGTTTTCAGAAGGTAGGAAGTTTCAATACCGATGCAGAGATTATAATACTGTGATTACTGTAGACGATCACGGTTTAGTCCTTCAATATCCAGGTGTTTTTAATCGTAAGCTATAAGTTAAAAAAATAAAAGAAAAGAATAACAAAAAATAGACGCTACATTCCTTTTTGAACAATCTCTTTTAGGAAAAGCGTCTATTTTTTGCTTAATCTCTACCTCGGTGCAAGAGTCTATCACATTTCATACAAGCTTATCATAAGTTGTTATGGAGGAACATCCACAAAAAATATAAACGGAGTTGATTGCGTGTCATCATGTTGTACTAACTTCACAAAATTTACTTTGCCAGAAAACATTCAAGCTATGTTAGAAAAAGTTTACTTCATTGAATTAGAAACGCTTCTATTCAAAAATGCTCAATATCTTATGATTATTAATAACCGCAATAACAGAAAGTACTTTGTGCAAGTTTTAAATGAAGATATGGCCTATTTTGTTAATTTAAGAAGGTTAAATACAACGGAAAATACGGGAATATTTATTACCTCAAGTTCGTTTGCCATCGAGAGACCAGAGCGGGTAGCAAGGAAAATATGTCAATTGTTAGTTCAAGATCAAAAGGAACTAATCACAGACACTTATCCACCAGGGCTTTCCGCAGAAATTACTTGTACATTGCCTGTTGAAGTAGGGACAGGGAAATTTCCATGGCCAGATAACGTTTATGCTCCTTATGTAGGAACCACTTGTTGGCCTTATGTTGATTTAAGAGATATTTCAGATAACACAGGAGTTTTATATTTTATCTTAGGATTTGTCGTTGCTGATAGTGCTACTGATTGTACTCCTGGTTGGGCGACCTTTTTTGATATTTGTAATGTACCACAAATACTTGGTATTGAAGAAATAAGAAGTAGAGGAGGAGATGTGAGCCCTTCATTTGGTGGTCAGGCCAATACGCCCATTTGGACGTGTGCTTCTAATGCTGTGTCATTAGCTGGATGTTATCGAGATATTGTGGATCTGTATGACTTTAGAAGACTTGATTTTGATATTGAAGGTGCTTGGGTTGCTGATACAGAGGGAAATGAAAGAAATGCGGAAGCTTTGAGGATCTTGCAACTTGAGCTTCTTGAAGAGGGTATTGAAATTGAAATATGGCTGACCCTTCCTGTTGCTACTTTTGGACTTACGGCTGATGGTTGTGCACTTGTTCAGACTTATATAGATGCTGAGGTTGATATAACGGGAGTAAATGCTATGACCATGGACTTTGTACCCGTAGAGGAGGATATGGGTGGAGCATCGATTGAGGCACTTCTTGGCCTTTTTGAACAATTAAGTGACCTATACCCTGATAAAACGAGCGAAGAAATATGGCAAATGATTGGGGCAACACCTTTGTTCGGTGAGAATGATATTCCAGATGAAGACTTCAATTTAGAAGATGCGCAAGATATATTAGAATTTGCAGAGAGTGTGAATATGCGCTTGCTTTCGGGGTGGAGCATTAACATAGATGTAGGGGGATTTGATAATGAATACTCCGAGATATTTAATCAATTTACCAGTTCAGATGAGTAAAGGTTATATCATATCGAATAAAACAAAAGGGACTCTATAGAAGAAAGGTCCCTTTTTAATATATACAGTATCATAGGACAAGCAACTTTTACTGGACTGCTTTAAAATCAATTTCTGATAATAATATAGATCATATAGATTAGATAAGTTAAAACGAGAATTAGTCCTTCTGCCTTTCCAATTTTGTATTTCGTTCTTGAAAAAAGAAGTAATAGTAAGGTTAAAGCTAACATGATAAAAATATCTGTAAAGATCTTGTTTTCCACGGGTAAAGGGGTAATGGCAGCTGTCGTTCCAAGTACAAATAAAATATTAAAAATATTACTACCGACAATATTACCTAAAACAATCTCGCTTTGTTTTTTTATGGCAGCTGAAATGGACGTTACTAACTCTGGAAGAGAAGAGCCGATGGCAATTACAGTTAATCCTATGAGTGTTTCGCTTAAACCGAAAGAAAACGCTATCGAAGTTGCACTTCGAACGACTAATTCTCCGCCGATGATAATAGCAATAAGGCCCATAATCGTAATGCCAATATATTTCCCCCATGTTCGAGCAGGCGTCTTTTCCTGTTTGTTTTTTTCTTTTCTTTGTTTTCGACTACTCTTGGCAACTTCAAAAATATAGGAAAAAAAGATCAGAAGAAAAAGTAACAAGATTAGACCGTCACTATTGGATAACATATTTATATTGGAATTGCGAAAAAAAAGGTCACTGACTAAAACTAAAAATGCAACGCTACCGAGTAATGTAAATGGAATTTCTTTTTTGATCGTTTCATCTTCTACCTTCAGAGGAAACACCAACGCTGTTAGCCCAATAATAAGTGTCGTATTCAAAATATTACTTCCCACGATATTTCCTAATGATACACCAGCACTTCCTTCAATAGCTGCTAATATACTAATGGTTGCTTCTGGTGAACTTGTGCCTAAGGAAACGATGGTTAACCCAATAATTAATGGTGAAATATGAAGGGCACGAGCGATGTGAGATGAACCATCAACGAAAAAGTCAGCTCCTTTTATAAGTAGAACAAACCCTATTAGTAATAATAGATATGTCAATAATAACTTCCTTTCTCTATTCAACTTATCTTGCATTCAGTTTATCACAAATCAATTCAAAAAAGGTTTAAGAAAGTTGCTTGAGGTTTTACCGAGTAATAACGAAGAATCTAGTACTATCATCTTCTTAGAAGTTTCACTTTATGTGTTTTCTTAGAGAATAACCCTTCATATTGGATGATTTTGACTATCCATTTTTTTGCATGAGTTTTAACCGTAATAAATGAGAATTGAAGGTTTATGGAACGAACATATGTTTTTATTGTTATAGAATAATCACAATAAATTTAACGTTTCTACTCACAAGTAGAGGCGTTTTTTCTTTGAATAGGTTTGAGTTTTACTAAACAATATATTAAAATGTTTAGTATATAAATAAACAAATGGAGGTTTTGTTATTGTTTAAAGAGACTTTTTGGAATTCTACAGTTTCCGAGCTTGCACAAGGGTATGTTATGGATGAGGAGAGAGACGTATATCACTGTCTTATATGTCAAGCAAGCTTTGAAAATGGAGTTATATATCAAATGTCAGAGAAATTATATGAAGCAAAAAAAGCCATTTTAGTTCATATAAAGGAATCCCACGGCTCCATGTTTGACTACTTAATAAGTATGGATAAGAAGTATACGGGAATCTCCGAGCATCAAAAAGATATCCTTCAGTATTTAAAACAAGGGCTATCGGACAAAGAAATGGTTAAGGAGTTAGGAGGAGGGAGTACTTCGACCATTCGAAACCACCGTTTCAAACTACGTGAGAAAGAAAAGCAAGCGAAAGTTTTTTTAGCCATGATGATGTCATTAGCTGAGGGCAAGGAAAAAAATTCAGAGGAGTTTGTTTCCATTCATAAGGGGGCGACAATGGTGGATGATCGTTATGCAATTACAGAAGAAGAAAGAGAAAAAATACTCAAAACTTATTATAAAAAGGGACTCGAGGGACCTATATCGTCCTTTCCAAGTAAAGAAAAACGAAAAATTATCATTCTTCAGCACATCGTCAAGCAATTTGAAGTGCAGAAAGAGTATACAGAGTCACAAATCAATGAAGTACTCAAAAGTATTTATAGTGATTTCGTGACAATTAGAAGGTATCTTATTGAATATGGATTTATGGAAAGAAGTCAAGATTGTTCCAGGTATTGGGTGAAAAAATAAATATCTAAGGAATGGTCATGATTTTTAAGGTAGAAACTGCAAATTTTTACTTAACAAAGTTTGAGGTTTCATCTTCTCATGTTAATTGAGGTTGTTTTCTGATCAAACGTTTGTTTAAACTCGTCTATAAGGTGATCGAGTTCTTTGACAATCGACTCTTTTATTTGTTTGTGATTCCCAGTTTAATTGTCGCTTTAGAATGTATCATTGAAGTTTCAAATAAACGTTTGTTTAAAAAGAGTTTAGATTAAAAAGGGTAAATAAAACGTAAGTTGTGTATAAGAATAGCTGCTTTATAAGATCAGAAAGCATAGACTTTGTCCTTAATAAGACAGTGCTTTCACCGTTGTCTAGCTCCAGCGCCCAGCGGCGGGTAGAGATTTCGAAGCACACGACGTGCTAGCATCATCGTTAGCTCGAGCGACGCGGCTGTACTTAGATGATGGACTTACAAAGGGTTCCAGCTTTTCTATTCAGCGCCCTTTTCCCCTACTTTTTGAACACGCACTAATAGGATAAGCAAACACGTAAGGTGTGTAATAATAATAGCTTCCTTAGCTGTATAAAGAATAAATACATATTAATAGAATAGTTGGATAGCTACTTCATTTAATTTACATTTTATTTTTATGACAAAAGTGTTACAAGTGAATTTGTGAGCATATAGGACTATTTTAGAGTAACTAGGAGAATGTAGATTCATGTAAAGTGGTGTACCTTCAAACAGATATAAATAGTGAAATATGCTTGATTTTGATTTTTGTATAAAAAGATCATTTGTTATAAAATTCACTTATTGTCTAAATGCAAGAGAGATGTGAGGTGACTACAAGACATTGACAGAGGACGTAGTGTTAAAAGTAAAAGATTTAACGAAAATCTTTGGTAAACAGCATAAAAAAGCCCTTGAAATGCTGAATCAAGGAAAATCAAAAGGTGAGATTCTTGAACAAACAGGTTCCACCGTTGGCGTCAATAAGGCGAGTTTCGATGTAGTAAAAGGTGAAATTTTTGTTATTATGGGCTTGTCTGGTAGTGGTAAGTCAACACTTATACGTATGTTAAACCGGTTAATTGAGCCTACAAGTGGAGAAATACATATTGATAACGAAAACTTAATCGGAATGGACAAAGCTAAATTGTTAGAAGTACGCCGAAAAAAAATGAGTATGGTCTTTCAAAAGTTTGCTCTTTTTCCTCATCGTACAGTATTGGAAAATACTGAATATGGCTTGGAGATTCAGGGTGTGGATAAAAGCACCAGGGAACAAAAAGCGATGTCTTCTCTTTCTTTAGTTGGCCTAAAAGGCTATGAACATCAATACCCTTCTCAATTAAGTGGAGGAATGCAACAACGTGTAGGTTTAGCTAGAGCTTTAGCTAATGATCCAGACATTCTACTAATGGATGAAGCCTTCAGTGCATTAGATCCTCTAATTAGAAAAGAAATGCAGGATGAACTATTAAGCTTGCAAACTTCAATGAATAAAACCATTATCTTTATTACCCATGATTTAGATGAGGCTTTACGTATCGGTGATCGAATTGCCTTAATGAAAGATGGACAAATTGTACAAATTGGAACACCTGAAGAGATTCTTATGAATCCTGCTAACAGGTATGTAGAAAAATTTGTTGAAGACGTTGACCTATCGAAAGTGTTAACGGCGGAACATGTGATGATGTCCCCTGAAACTGTTCAAATCGATAAAGGTCCACGTGTGGCCCTTCAATTAATGAAAGATAAAAACATATCGTCCATTTTTGTGGTCGATAAGAAAAGTAGTTTGTTAGGACTCGTCACAGCAGATGATGCAGTAGACGCAATTGAATCTAAGAAAACATTAGAAGAAGTGATCATCAAAGAAATTCCAACCGTTTTAAAAGAAACAATGCTAACAGATGTTTTTACCATTATTTCTGGCACAAGTTATCCTGTGGCTGTAACCGATGAAAATCATAAAACTAAAGGTGTACTAGTTAAAGGTGCTGTGCTTGGAGGACTTGCAGGAAATGATGAACACATCAACATATCATAGCGTTGAAACATCAGGAGGTGAAGCATGGGTATTCCAAAGATTCCATTAGATAAATGGGTAGATAATTTAATAGAGTGGCTAACCGATACCTTTGAAGGGTTTTTTGAAATTATTGCAGATGGAATTGAAGCACTTTGTGATTTAATGGTAGATGGGTTAATGTTTATCCCGGTCATACTATTAATCTTATTAATCACTGGTCTTGCTTGGTATGTAGGACGGTGGAAATTAGGCGTTTTTACGTTTTTGGGATTATTTTTAATTGATAATTTAGGGTACTGGGAACAGATGATTGAAACATTGACACTTGTTATTGTTTCGGTTGTCATTACGATAGTCATTGGTATTCCTATTGGAATATGGGCGTCACAAAGCGAAATTGTACGTCGTATCACAACGCCTATTTTAGACTTTATGCAAACAATGCCCGCTTTCGTATATTTATTGCCAGCAATCTTTTTCTTCAATATTGGAATTGTACCTGGAATTGTGGCGTCGGTTATTTTTGCCATGCCGCCTGCCATTCGATTAACGATATTAGGTATTCATCAAGTTCCAGGCGATTTAATTGAAGCAACGCATGCGTTTGGTTCAACAACAAAACAGCGTCTCTTAAAGGTACAATTGCCTCTTGCCATGCCAACGATTATGGCGGGTATTAACCAAAGTATCATGCTAGCTTTATCAATGGTGGTTATTGCGTCGATGGTCGGTGCGCCAGGTTTAGGTGCAGAAGTGTATCGTGCGGTAACACAACTTCAAATAGGAACTGGATTTGAAGCAGGAATTGCCATTGTTGTTTTAGCGATCGTTTTAGATCGTCTAACTCAAAATGTTGGGAAACAAAAAAAAGGAGGAACAGCGTAATGTTAAAAAAAATACTATTACCTATTTCTATGTTGACATTAACAATCGGTTTAACGGCGTGTTCAGAGGATAAAAAGGAAACGAGTGAAAGTTCAGAGAGTGTTAGTGTAGGAGAAAGCGTAGATTATGAAATCATCGGAATCGATCCTGGTGCAGGTTTAATGAAATCTACTAATACAGCACTTGAAACTTATGAATTAGATGATTGGGAGTTAGTTGAAGGTTCTGGGGCAGCAATGACAGCTGCTTTAAAGAAAGCGTATGAAGATGAAGAGCCAATTATCGTAACTGGTTGGACACCTCACTGGAAGTTTTCTGAGTTTGATTTAAAATATTTAGAGGATCCAAAAGGTGTATATGGTGATGCAGAAGAAATTCGTACCATTGCAAGAAAAGGTTTAGCAGACGAAAAGCCAAATGCGTATAAAATATTAGATCAATTTCAATGGACAGCAGAAGATATGGGAAATGTGATGGTCATGATCGAAAACGGTGAAGCTCCTGAAGATGCAGCTGCAACTTGGGTAGAAGAAAATGCCGATAAAGTTTCAACATGGACTGAAGGTACTGAAGTAGTAGATGGCGAAGAGATTTCAATTGCTTACGTTGCATGGGCAAGTGAAATTGCAAGTACAAACGTAATTACTAAAGTACTACAAGATCAAGGTTTTGAAGTGAAGATGGTTCAAGTAGAGGCAGGACCAATGTGGACAGGAGTGGCTGATGGAAGCGTAGACGCTCACATCGCTGGTTGGTTACCATCTACACACCAAGATCACTATGAAAAGTATGAAGGTGATTTTGAAGATTTAGGTCCCAACCTAGAAGGAACGAAGATCGGTTTAGTTGTTCCTGCTTATATGGATATTGACTCAATTGAAGATTTAAAATAAGCATGTTTTAGAACTAGCTCCTTTTAGGGCTAGTTCTTTATTTTTAGAGTAAGAAAGTATATAAATAGGTCCTTATTTGGATGGTGCTTTTATTTTTGTCTAGCTCCAGCGCCCAGCGACTGGTGATGCTTTCGAAGCACACGACGTGCTAGCATCATCGTTGCCCACAGGACGTGGACGCCTTTAGATGATGTTCCATTTCTCTACGATCAGTCAACGGAGACGCCTCCAGGAGGGAGGTGGATCTACGTCGCCACAGGACGTGGCTGAACTTAGTAGATCCTCCGCTTTCGGGCTTTTCGTGTTTCCTTTATCTCATGCGGCGATGAACAGGAGGTTCTAGCGTCAACGTTAGTCACAGGACGTGACTGTACTTAGTTGACGTTCCTTTTCCCCTGCGTTGCTAAACGGGCGCTTGCGCTTTTCTTATTAGAGGATAAATGTAATAAAACGAGAATAGTTAATTGAAAAAGGCCATATAGATGAACTGTGAGTAGGACAATCAAAGGGGGATTTTTGATATGTTTCAACGAATTGATGTGTTCTTAAAAACGTGGGGTTACGAGTCTAAGATGACGCAAAAACTAATGAGTAACTTAACGGATGAATCTCTAAAGCAACCAGATCGTTCTGATCACTATTGTTTAGGTCAAATTGCCGATCATCTTGCCAACACGATACCGATGCTAGCTACAAAAGCAGGATTATCATTAAAGTTACCTGATGAAGTCATACATTCTCAGTCTGTGAAAACTTTATTAGAGCATTATCAAAGGAATAGTGAAGCCTTCATTCATGCTGTTGAGAAGCAATGGAAAGATGATGATTTGAATGAGGAGCTTGACTTTTTTGGTGCTACTTTTACAAAAGGAATGCTTTTAACCTTTTTAATCCAGCACCAAGCCCATCATCGAGGACAAATGACGGTATTGATGCGAGAGGCTGGCTTAATGGTTCCTGGTATGTACGGACCATCAAAAGAAGAAAGAGCAGCCCTTCAACAATAATAGCTGAAAAATATAAGGCCGTTTCTACAAATGTGGAGACGGTTTTTGTTATGCTAGAAATAAGAGGACCAATAGATGATTGTTATACATGAAGTTTCCTTTTCTTTGAGGATTTTAAGGGGAATAGAGACTCCTGTGGAAAGACGGGTTAGGAAAGAGTCGCAATGTGAGGGAAGAACGAGAGAGTCCATGAAAGAATGTCCGCTGAAAAAGAGGAATGCTTTCACAGGCGCAAGAGAAAAAGAAGGATGTTTTTACTTTTAGAGGTTGTTCAAAAAGTCCTAAAAAAATGTCGGTTGAATAACTTTGTTGGTTTGCTTTTGCGCTCCTCATGTACCAAGAACGTACACTGTGAGTGCTCAAAGCTACACCGCCTCGTTCTTCAGCGTCCTTTTTTCCCTACTTTTTGAACACGCACTTTTAAAAAAGGATAGTGGAGGAGCAGGGATGTCCAAAACACAGCGTTTAATAGAAATCATGATGACTGTAAATGCGAAGCGAAAATTTACAGCTAAAGAGTTAGCAGAAGAATTTAATGTTTCATATCGTACCATTCTACGTGATTTGGATGAATTGAGTGCCCTCGGTGTTCCTCTATACTCTGAAGTGGGGGCAGACGGTGGTTATTATGTGTTGAATGACCGAATGTTACCTCCCGTTTTTTTAAAAGAATCAGAGGCAGTGACTTTATATTTTGCTTTCCAGTCTCTCCAGTTTTTAGGTTCACTTCCTTTTGAAACAGAAACGGAATATGTTTTAAAGAAGTTTTATCAATATTTATCATCAGAAGCAAAAGCTCGTATTCACGAGATGAAAGATCGAATTGTTTTTTGGCATCCGAACCGAGTTCAGTCGGCAGATCATTTGGATGTCTTATTGGAAGCAGCTATTGATCAATCAGTCCTCGATATTCTATATGATAGTCAGAGAGGTATCATGGAAAGAAACATTCAACCGATTGGATTGTATAGTTACAACGGATTTTGGTACTGTCCAGCGTATTGTTTTCTCAGGAAAGGTGTACGTTTATTTCGTGCTGACCGAATAAAAAAATTAGAGAAGAAAGAAAGAGAGTCTGTTCAAAAGAACCTTCCGTATAAATCGATTATGGAGTGGATAACGTTGTCTGAAAAAGGCTGCCCCAATCCGATCAAATTTGTTGTAGAATTGTCGAGAGAAGGTGCGCGGCGTGCAATGTCAGAGATCGATTTAGAACGGTTAGTAAAAATAAAAGAAGATGGGACGGGCTTGATCGATACGAGAATTCCCAAATCAGAATTGAATTATTTTGTAGATCTCATTTGGAACTTTGGGGATCAAGCTGTTATAAAGGAACCGACAGAAGCCATTTCTTACATAAAACAAAAATTAAAAGTGTTAACAGAGAGGTATTCTTGAATTATTTTATAAACGATATTGAATGTGACGTAATATGTCACTATTTAATGGTAGCTTTAAGAGGAATCTACTATGGAAAGGATGATAGGTATGAATGCTGTTACCATTTTACGAAATCAATTGTTGGAGGAATTAGAACTAGGGATCCGCTCGATGGAAGGTTTGCTGAGAAAGGTAAAGGAGGAGGATTGGCAGTATCGGCCAGCACATAATATGAGAAACCTGATTGAATTAGCGAGACACATCTCGTCTATACTTGAGGTCGATCTTCATATTTGGCAAGAAAAAGATCAGGAAACAATCCAAAGCGTTGAAGGATTCTATAATGAATTGGAAACATCAGAAGCTATGATTGAAGCGATGAAAAGAGGCTATGACAACTACAGATCATATTTGATAACCATGTCAGATCAAGATTTTTTGACTAAAAAAACAACGCCCTTCTACCTGGAGGAAGGGGCAATTCAAGCACATTGGCTTGTTGAAGAAGTTTCTCACTTTTTTCATCATCGTGCACAATTTTTTAATTATTTGAAACAGCTTGGCTATGATGTAAGTATGTATGACTTGTATTGTTAGGGAATGAAAAACGATTGAAGTGTGTGTTCAAAAGGTAGGGGGGAAAGGGCGTTGAATAGTAAAGCTGAAGCACTCCTTAGGTCCATCATCTAAGTTCAACCACGTCCTGTGGTAACGACGATCATAGCATCGTAAGAACTATTGAACAACCTCTTGAAGGAGAAGATGTAGGGTGAAGAAAAAAATAATCATTAGTGAACGCCTAAAAAGGCAAAAGTTGTTGGCACCATTAAGTAACAGTAATAATGCTGAAGCATATAAACAATTATTTCGTTTATTGCAGCCTGTTGCACCTGTTCATAACAGTCGTCCTGGAAATCCCCCAAAGCTAGTGCATAGGACCAGCTTTGATGACACGTTGTTGGCGGAGAATCTTCGCCAACAACATATGATTGTTAAAGGCCGTTTTCAAGGGGGACGTATCGGCTATGTTTTAGAAGAAGATCTCAGTCTTTATGCCAGCATTTTTAAAAAACCGATTCAAAAAGTGACTTCACTTCATGAAGAAATATTATCTATTCTGCATCGTTCTGGTGGGATGTCAAAGGACTTGTTGAAAGAACAATTACCTTATAAAGCGACAGAAATTAATGCTGCATTAAAAAGAATGCAAGAAGCGTTTTGGCTATATGAATCTCAAATTGATACAGATTGGAATACGGGATGGTTCGACTTTAAAGAAGAATGGCCAGAAGTCGACTTAAGTCAAAACAGTACCTCTGACGTTGCGAAAATTTTATTGCGCTTTCTTGAAGCATTTGTCTTTGCCACCTTAAATCAAATGAAAAGCTGGTCACAGTTAAAACTAAAGACGCTCAATAATGCATTAGATTTTTTAATAGAGAGTGAGCAAATTATTAAATTAGACATTGAAGGTATTGGAATAGGGTATATGAGAAAGGAAGATGAAAGTTTGAGCGATGGGGACATAACGCCATCCGTATTTATGTTAGATAAATCAGATTTTTTAGTGAGGGCTTATTTAGACGAATTAAATCAAATGTTTAAAGGAAAAGAGGTTCTTCAATATCTTTTAATAGATGGGGAGTTTAAAGGAGCGGTACTGGGACATTGGAGAATTGGCCCGCATGATGTTGATGATGTTGAGGTGATCCTTCCTCAAGAAGAATGTAATGAAAGACGAGAAGAAATCATTGCTGAGATTAGGAAGGGGTACTCAAAAGAAACAACCGAAATTCTTCACTTTAATGGAGAACCTCTTACGTGAATGGTGTTCATGAAGCATGAAAGTAAGTATTGATATATTCATACTAAAAACAAGGCGTATTCTGAAAATGGAGTATTCATTCATGAGAAATTAATTGCAGAAGTTCTCCGTCTAGGTTATCCTAAGACTTCTTGAACAGTAAAAACTTGTATGCCCAATAGCTTTCCAATAAATATCATAGAATTATGACTCTTCAGAAAAAGGTGAAATGGTTGGTTACTTTTAGACAAACGATAATACTAATAGTCATTTTTTTAGGTTTCATGTTGACAGGATATATATTCGAAATAGATACTTTTAAACTATTCATTGTCAAGGAGCACGGATTTGAAGTTAGCTTCGTGGGCGTTTTTTTATGGTATGGAACATGTATCATGATTGAGAAGATCGTGAAAAGAGAATATGAATT
Organism: Bacillus carboniphilus; assembly: GCF_020524035.2. Classification (NCBI taxonomy): domain Bacteria; kingdom Bacillati; phylum Bacillota; class Bacilli; order Caryophanales; family Bacillaceae; genus Bacillus; species Bacillus carboniphilus. The sequence continues at coordinate 2,929,741 of NZ_CP129013.1, forward strand.
AGAATGGTAGACGAAAAAAAGCTGATACACCAAGGGTGCACCAGCTTTCTTTCATTTTCATTATTTTTGCGTAGCTTGCTCGAACTCTTCCTCAATCTCTTGAGAAGGTTTCCCGCTTATTAAGCTAAATATAATAATGACAATCGTTGAGAACACAAAACCTGGTACGATCTCATATAGGTTAAACAACCCACCTTCGATATTTTTCCAAATAACTACGGTTAATGCACCTACAAGCAATCCTGCACCTGCTCCTAATCCAGTCATACGCTTCCAGAATAGCGATAGGATAATGACTGGTCCAAAGGCGGCCCCAAATCCTGCCCATGCATAACTAACAAGTTCAAGTACAGAGCTATCTGGGTTTGCGGCAAGTAAGATGGCAATGATCGCAATAACGAGAACCGAAAAACGACCAATCCAAACGAGTTCTTTATCAGACGCATCTCTTTTAAAGAAAGCTTTATAAAAGTCTTCGACAACTGCACTAGAAGAAACTAATAACTGTGAGTCAATCGTACTCATGATTGCTGCTAAGATTGCGGCTAATAAAACTCCTGCTACCCAAGGATTAAATAAGATTTGGGTTAATTCCATAAAGACGGTTTCACTATCTTGGAGCGGGTTATCTACAAAGTAAGCAATTCCTACAAAACCTGTAAAGACGGCTCCTAAACCAGCCAACACCATCCAAGTCATCCCAATTAATCTTGCTCTAGGCACTTCTTTTACAGACTTGATGGCCATAAAACGAGCTAAAATATGGGGTTGACCAAAATACCCTAGTCCCCAAGCCATTAAGGAAATAATTCCGATTAGCGTAGTGTCTGTTAGGGCGTCTAAATAGCCTGCATCAATAGATGCGACTCTGTCTACAGTTTCGCTCATTCCACCCATATCATTAATGGCAATGATAGGTACAAGAATTAACGCGAGGAACATGAGTATACCTTGAATAAAATCAGTCCAACTTACGGCTAAAAATCCACCTAAGAACGTGTAGGAAACGATGACAATCGCACCAATCCAAAGAGCTTGATTATAAGTGAATCCAAATGAGCTTTCAAATAGTTTAGCTCCTCCAACCAAACCGGAAGATATATATAGTGTAAAGAAGATGAGGATGACAACCGCAGACATGACCCTTAAAATTTTGGAGCTGTCTCTAAATCGGTTTTCTAAAAAATCGGGGATTGTAATAGAATCATTGGCTACTTCTGTGTAAGTTCTCAGACGACCAGCAACAAACTGCCAATTTAAATAGGCACCAATTGATAATCCGACAATAATCCATAATGAGTTCATACCAGAAACATAAGCGGCACCAGGTAATCCTAATAGGAGCCAACTACTCATATCAGAGGCACCAGCACTTAAAGCCGTTACACCAGCCCCTAACGTTCTTCCTCCTAAAATATAATCTGATAAGTTCTTTGTTAAACGATAAGCTAAAAATCCAATGACTAACATTCCTACAAGATACACAATAAACGTAATTAACGTTGCTTCATTCATTTTTATGAGTTTCTCCTTTCAGTAAAGTACGTAATTATAGATAAGATGATTAATAGTGGCATAATGGAAATTAGAATATAGGATGCGGTGGATAAACTCTCCATTTCAGAACCTCCTTTCAACTAATAGCTTTCTGACAAGAATATTAACTTGTCATTATTTTGAGCAATAATGTTAATAATGGTAACATACATACATTTCATTTCAAGGGGATAAGAGAATGTCATGAGTATAAGCGTCAGATAGTGAGTATATGCATAGAGTTGTGGAGTTATGATGCCGAGATTCTATGTGAGCATGGGAGAGCTAGTATATTGCGAATAAACAAGCAATTGTGATGTATGGTATGATGGTGGATAAGGGATTATTTTCTATTTTTTCTATAGAGGATGGGGTGTTTATTTATTTTATGTATGAGAACGTAACTTATGAAAGATTTCTAGTGGCATTAAGAAACTGCAACCCAAGTTTTCAAGCATATAGGGAATGGAGATGTGAAGATGAAAATAGGCCAGCAGTTTCCGTTGCATCAAGTGAAAGACGCCCATCAATTAATAGAATAGCGAAAGAATACAGGAAAGGTTTTACTCAATGTTACTCTATAAAGTAAGGTTGGTATGACTTTCGGGTAATAAGATAGACTTGTAGTAAACTGATGAAAAGCAGCCAACACAGATGCTACTATAATACTCGTTCTTAATGGAATCAGTTCTCCCGTAAAACCAATTAATAAGACTGAAATGATTTGCATAACGCTTTGTAATGTCCCAAATACACTCGAAATTCTTCCCATCATTTGAGAAGGGACATTATTTTGGTAGAAGGTTAAAAAACCGGTGCTATAAAAGGTTGTGAAAAATCCTAGAATGACAAACCCGATGGCAATCGACCAAAAGGAAAAAGAGATTCCATATATAAAATAACCAAGACCAGAAAGAAAATACCCTACTCCCATTAATTGTTTGATGGATACCTTATTCGCTATTGCCGAAACAACTGAAGCGCCAACAATGGAACCAACTCCGGTGATACTAATCAATAACCCGTACTCCGTTTCTGATAAATAAATCACGTCTCTCGTGAATACAACTTCCTGCGCGTCCATCCCTAATGAAACAAGCATGAAAAAGACATTCAACATATAGATGGATAAAATAGCTACATGTTGTTTGCTGAATTGAATGACTGCCTGCCAGTCTTTTTTTAATACTTGAAAATGAATGGACTGCTTCTCCTCATGCTGGTGGTCAAGGTCCACATTAGGAAGTAAGGATAAAATAAGGGCTGAAAGTAAAAAGGATGCACCATTAATCCAGATTGCGATACTAGTAGACGTACTGATTAATAGTATTCCTGCAATTGCTGGTCCAATTAAAAAAGCACTAGACATAATAAGGCTACGAAAGGAGTTGTAACGTTTTCGATCCTTCTCAGGGATAAGCATGGTCAGGTAGGTTAATGAAGCTGGATGAAAGAAAGCTTTACATATTGATAATATTAGTAAAATCACATAAATAAGCCAAACAACTTCAACAAAAGGAATTAAACAGACGAACACACCTCGTAATACATCCACAAAGATGAGAATAGTGCGTTTATTCATTCGATCAATAAAACTACCCGACCAAAAACTAGTTATCAAAGAACCTAAAGGTCCCATAATCCACAAACCAGCAACTGCAGCAGGTGAACCGGTCAAATTGAAGACAAAGACATTAATGGCAACAAGATAAATGAAATCCCCTAATGACGAGATCCCAAAACCTAATAGTAATAAATAATGGTGGGACTTTTTAGAGCCTGATTTTTGCTTTATGTATAAATCCTCCCTTACTACTGGATAATATCATCATAACTTGTTATTAATTTACAGTCTATAAAAATTAGAATTTTTTGAGAATTGTTCATATTTTGATACCTATTTACACCAAATAAGAAAAAGTGTATTGTTACACTATATGAATAATTTGGGGAGTGTATATTTATGTTAACGGTCATCTTGTTAACCGTCGTATTGCGATATGTAATCAATAAAATGGTCTTATTAGAGAAAATAAAGTGGGGTAAGACGATTTTAAAGGAGGCAAAAATGATTCTACATATGATGCTTTATGATTTTGAATTAGTGTTTCTCATTCTTTTTATCCCGTTTATGTTATGGGTCATTTCAGGGAAGCCTAGTGATTGGGATGCAATTTACATAGTAGGTGCTTCATTATTAGGGACAATTTTTTATACATACAGTTACTATTTCAAAACAAAAGATGTTTAAGAGGGTTGAGATAGAATGGGGGAGAAAAAGTAAAACCCATAAAAGATCATTCTTTCATGGGAGTAAGAGTAAAATAGATCAATTCTTCTGGTTAATTGTGATCACGGTCTTGTTCTGGTCGGCAGTATTGAAGTCCATTAATTGTTCTAGAGTCTACAACTAAATATTCAGGGTCTGTGCCTGGTGTAAAGGTAGCGAGATGCTCTTCTTGATTAAAAGATATAAAGTTAGTTGTGGCCACTTGATTACCATTGATAATGACATGGTTAATGAGAGTTCCTGGTGTTGTAATTGTTAGTAATTTCTCTACAGAAGTTAGTTCAGACATATTCTAACCCTCCTTTATCAAAGTTCCCTTTTCTAACCCTTTATTTTTTTCTTGGATAAAGGGATATAATAGTATATGTGAAAGCCAAAACTCTTGTTTGGACGAAAATATTAGTGCATGTTAAAACAGGTAGGGGAAAAACGATACGAAGAAAATCCACTATTATGCTGTTGATATGTAATTACTTTTCTTTTGAATTCTTTTCACTTGAAAAATACCATACAGGGGTATAGTATATAAGTAGAGGTGATCAGATTGGATAATAATTGTCATAATCAAGAAGAAGAAAGAATGTTAGCAGAGCCAAGGTCAGATCAAGAAAAAACGCAACTGCTAAACAGATTAAAGCGAGTAGAAGGACAAGTAAGAGGCATTCAAAAAATGATTGACGAAGATCGCTACTGTGTGGATGTGTTGATTCAAGTGTCGGCTATAAATTCCGCCTTAAAAAATGTCGGAATGCAGCTTTTAGAAAGACACACTCATCACTGTGTATCAGATGCGATAAAATCTGGCTCAGGGGAAGAGTCGATTGAAGAGCTCATGAAGGTTATTAAGCAATTTTCAAAGTCTTAATGGTTGGAGGGAAAACCATGGTGAACGAACAAAACCAAATCAATATACATGTAACAGGTATGACCTGTGCATCTTGCTCAAATAGAATAGAAAAAGTGTTAAATAAAATGGATGGAGTAGAAGCAAACGTTAATTTAACAACTGAAATGGCATCTATAAGGTACCCATCACAAGTAAAGACAGGTGAGATTGTCGGGAAAATTAATGACCTTGGATATGGCGTGGAAACGGAACAAGTAGAGTTAGAAGTGTATGGTATGACTTGCGCATCTTGTTCCACGAGAATTGAGAAAGTGTTAAACAAGATGGAAGGGATCGAGAATGCAACCGTTAACTTAACGACGGAAACAGCTAGTTGTACAGTTCAAAAAGGTGTTGTCACAACAAGTGATATTATCAACAAGATTGAAAAGCTAGGGTATAAGGCAAAAATAAAGCAAAATCAACAAGAGAAAGTATCGAATAAAGAAAAAGAAATCAAAAAACAAAAGGTTCAATTATCTTTATCAATTCTTTTTTCTTTACCTCTACTCTATACGATGGTCGCCCATTTTCCGTTTTTGAATATTCCTATGACTGAGATCCTAATGAATCCGTGGGTACAATTTTTATTTGCTACTCCTGTTCAATTTTGGATTGGTGGGCAGTTTTATGTAGGTGCTTATAAAGCGTTACGAAATAAAAGTGCGAACATGGACGTACTTGTTGCCTTAGGAACATCAGCCGCTTATTTTTACAGTTTAGTGGAGGGGCTTCGGACGATTGGGAATCCGCAATATACCCCCCACCTCTATTTTGAAACGAGTGCCGTGCTTATTACACTTATTTTAGTTGGAAAACTTTTTGAAGCTTTAGCAAAAGGAAGAACAACGGAAGCCTTATCGAAGCTTTTACATTTACAAGCAAAGGAAGCCACGGTTTTAAAGAATGGAGAGGAAAGAAAAGTATCCATTCAAGAAGTAATGGTAGAAGATATCATTATTGTGAAACCAGGAGAAAAAATACCTGTCGATGGTGTTGTACTTGAAGGGCATTCTTTTATAGATGAGGCGATGATTACAGGGGAATCGATTCCGGTAAAAAAAGAAGCAGGAGATCAAGTCGTTGGTTCAACGATTAATAAAAACGGAACACTAAAAATGAAAGCGACACATGTAGGGGAGGATACAGCTTTATCCCATATCATTCGTGTTGTCGAAGAAGCTCAAGGATCGAAGGCACCGATTCAACGGTTATCGGATGTTATTTCAGGTTACTTCGTTCCAATTGTTGTCGTAATAGCTGTTCTTACCTTTTTTACTTGGTTTGTCATCGTGACACCAGGCGATATTGCTCAATCATTAGAAGTTGCAATTGCCGTTCTTGTGATTGCTTGTCCATGTGCTCTTGGATTAGCAACGCCAACATCGATTATGGTTGGAAGTGGATTAGCTGCTGAGAATGGCATCCTTTTTAAAGGGGGAGAACATTTAGAGAACACCCACAAAGTGGATGCGATTGTGTTTGATAAAACGGGTACCATTACAAAAGGAAAGCCAGTTGTAACCGATTATCAATCAGAAAATGATGAGATTCTTTCTTATTTATATACAGCCGAAGATGCATCCGAGCACCCTTTAGCCGAAGCGATTGTGGATTATGCAAAAGAACATAACGCCCAAAAAGTAAAGCAGACAAATTTTGAAGCCATTCCTGGTCATGGTATCAAATCAGAAATTAATAACCAAGTTTTCTTAGTAGGAACGAGAAAATTAATGAGTAAGTATAATATAAACTACTCTTCCTATCAAGAATCACTCTCGACTTTTGAAAATCAAGGAAAGACAGCGATGTTAATTGCTTTGGAAGGTCAAGTGGTCGGAGTTATCGCTGTTGCTGATACAGTAAAAGAGACAGCGACAAAGGCCATAAACCAGCTTCAACAGAATGGAATTGACGTTTACATGATCACTGGAGATAATCAAAAAACAGCAGAAGCGATTGCGGGTCAAGTAGGAATCAACCATGTTTTTGCTGAAGTGCTTCCTGAAGAAAAAGCAAATCACATTAAAACGCTTCAAGAACAAGGAAGGAAAGTAGCGATGGTCGGTGATGGCATTAATGACGCTCCTGCTTTAGCAACCGCTGATGTGGGAATTGCCATTGGAACAGGGACAGATGTTGCCATTGATACAGCTGATATCACAATTATGGGCGAAGATTTATCGCTCATCTTTAAAGCAATCAAAATTAGTAAAAAGACGATGAAGAATATTCGTCAAAACTTATTTTGGGCACTCGCCTATAATTCAGCAGGAATTCCAATTGCAGCGATTGGTCTGTTAGCTCCATGGGTAGCAGGAGCTGCGATGGCATTTAGCTCTGTATCAGTTGTGACGAATTCATTGCGCTTAAAACGCGTGAAATTATAATGGTGTTCGAAATGAGAGTTTTTGAACAACCATATTTATAGGAGGAATCAATGATGGAAAAAACAACATTACAAGTAGCGGGTATGACATGTGGACATTGTGAAAAAGCAGTGAAAGGAGCACTAACTCCAATCGATGGAGTAAAAGAAGTCACGGTTTCTTTACAAGATGGGACAGTTGATGTTGAATTTGAATCGTCAAAAGCATCTTTAGTACAACTTAAAGAAGCTGTGGAAGATCAAGGGTATGATGTAAAGTAATCAGTTTATGACTTGTAGAGGAGGATAATCTTCTACAAGTTTTTTAATTGTATAAAGAATTGAGAAAATCTCTTGACCTTTTCCTTACGTCACCCTTGAAACTAAAGATATTCTTATAGAAAGGGTGAATGAGATGGAATTTTATCCAATACCAATGCTAATTAAACTGTCTGTTAGTGATATGGAGTCTTCTGTAAACTGGTATCAAGAAGTACTGAATTTTCACAATGTGTTTGAATTAAAAGGAGATGATAAGCAAATGGTTTTTGCTCACTTACGAGGTAAGAAATATCAAGACATTATATTGGTAAAGAACCAACCAAATGCTAGTACGCATGAAGCGAAGGTTATTTTAACTGTAGAAGACGTTCATAAATTCGAAAAGAAAGCGATTCAATTTGGAATTAAAACAAAAATAACTGAACAGCCTTGGAACGCAGTAGAACTTGAATTAGAAGACCCAGATGGATACCCTATTATATTATCGATGAGGAATCACGATCTTTCTTTCGATGAAGTCGTTAAGCGGATGAAGTTTTGAGTTGCAGGGGAATTGAAATGAGGGTGGAAGTTCTATATAGATAGATTCATCATACTAGGAAACTGTTAAACAGCATACTATGCTATGAACAGTATATTAGTAAATAAGTCACTATAGGAGGAGTAGATGAAAACGGTTTATTATACTAAGTACGTTCCACCCGATGTTCTTCAAGTAAAAGAAGTTGAAAAGCCAATGATTGAGGATAATCAGCTATTAGTCAGAGTACATGCAACGACTGTATCATCTGGTGATTCAAGAATGAGGAGGGGAAATCGAAAGTCATTACCTCTTTGGCCTATTTCTAAAATGGCTATTGGATTAAGGAAACCTAAAAATCCTGTGCTGGGAATGGATTTTGCAGGAGAGGTTGTGTCTAAAGGGAAGAACGTAAGTCGATTAAGGCAAGGTGATCATGTTTATGGGTTCCCAGGAAAGGGTGGTAGTAATGCAGAATACATCAAGGTTTCTGAAGAAAGTTCAGTGACAGTTAAGCCCTCCAACATGACCTTTGAAGAGGCTGCATCCGTTCCTTTTGGTGCAGTATCGGCGTTATTCTTCTTGAGAAAAGGCAAAATTAAAAAGGGTGACGACATTCTGATTTATGGTGCATCTGGGAGTGTCGGCACGTATGCTATTCAACTAGCCAAGTACTATGGAGCAAAAGTGACTGGAGTTTGTAGTACAGAAAATGTAGAGATGGTTAAATCTCTAGGTGCGGATGATGTAGTTGATTATAAAAGGGAAAACTACACTAATAGAAAACAGACGTATGATATTATTTTTGATACTGTTGGAAAAACAACTTTCTCTCATTGTAGAAAATTACTAAAACCAAAAGGGTATTATGTATTAGCGGTTATGAATTACCGAGAGGCTTTTCAAATTTTATGGACGTCTCTTTTTGGTGAGCGAAAGGTAATCAGTGGTATTGCAACAGGAAGTATTGAGGACTTCAATTTTCTTAATAATCTTATAGAAGAGGGGAAATTGAAAGCAGTCATTGATCGGAGTTACCATTATAATAATATTGCTGATGCTCATCGATATGTTGATAAGGGGCATAAGAAGGGGAATGTTGTAATTAAGTGGATTTGAGTGGGATTGTTGTATATTAGATAAGTATGTTAAAAGATCCCTATTCAAATGGTGTACACCTTTTCTACGTTAAAAGATTAGTAGAGGGATTTATTATCATGATTGTGGAAGGTAGTTTCAAATATAAAGAAGGTAATCTGAAAGCATCCTAATAAGGGTGTTTTTTCTTTTTTGTTTTAATATACCTTGATCGTTTTGTCTAAATAACATGGACTAGACAAATTAAGTATACAGAATGAATAGATCGATCGAAAGGTTTCTCCTTTAATATTTTGGATGAAGGTGTGGGATTAGAGCACAGTTCAATATGGTAACAGGATATTCTTAATTTAGCGGAAATGAGTGAAATATTGGAGTAGTTGGCTTTTGGAGGTGTGCCTCAGTATTGTCCCCTTAAACATAATAATTAGTAAGATGAGTATCGCTACCAAATTCGTTATGACCTTTATATTGCTTCAAATCCCTAGATACTCATAGTTTGAAATTTATGGAATTTATTCAATGGGTATCGATAGCATGTTACCATGTTTTTATAAGGGGATAAGTGAAATCATAATAGGTGATTAATTAATATACATAGAAAGGGTGACCATAATGGGCAAAAAGGTCGTTATTGCTGGAGGTACCGGATTTGTTGGAGAATATTTTAAAGAGAAATTCGAAAAACTAGGCTATGAAGTAATCATTATTTCTCGGAAAGCCCCGTTTATTACATGGAATGATCAAGAAGCGATCATTGGAGCGTTAGAAGAGGCAGAGATGCTCATTAATTTAGCAGGTAAGACTGTAAACTGTCGATACAATGATAAAAATAAACAAGAAATTCTCGAATCGAGAACGAAGACAACCGAACTACTAGGAAACGCGATAAAGAAATGTGTCGATCCGCCGAATATATGGATTAACTCTAGTACAGCGACTATTTATAGACATGCAGAGGATCGCCCAATGACGGAGGACAATGGAGAAATTGGGACAGGCTTTTCTGTTGACGTAGCAAAAGAATGGGAGCATTCTTTTTTCTCATTTCAGCTCCCTCACACGAGACAAGTAGCTCTACGAATTGCCATTGTTTTAGGTCCAAATGGTGGAGTAATGATTCCTTACAAAAATCTAGTTCGTTTTGGATTAGGTGGAGTGCAAGGCTCAGGAGATCAAATGTTTAGTTTTATCCATATTGAGGACCTTTTTCAAATTGTGCTCTTCTTGAAAGAAAGAGAAGATTTAGAAGGCCTTTTTAATTGTTCTTCTCCAGTACCAATAACGAATCGTAAATTAATGGAAAAACTTCGAGAAACACAAGGAAGAACATTCGGACTGCCTGCTACAAAATGGATGCTTGAGTTTGGGGCTTTCTTTTTACGGACAGAAACTGAGTTAATTTTAAAGAGTAGATGGGTCATTCCTGAAAGGTTACTTAATGAAGGATTTACGTTTGAATATGAAACCATTGAAAAAACGCTTGAAAATATTTTAGCGAGAACGTAATAACAAGTTCTCGCTTTGTGGTTATTTTTGATGGTCTAATAACGTTTGAACCGTAACAAATGTATATCCTTTTTTTCTCAATTCATCAATGATGGTTGGCAAAGCTTCAACGGTTCCATCCAATGCTCGAGAATTTTCCTTGGCGTTATGTTGTAACACGATTCCACCAGGAGTTGTGTCACGCTTAATAATTTCGATGATTTCATCTGCTGAAGTCCCACTCCAATCCAGTGTATCAATGGACCATTTCACGTTGCGCATACCTAATTCGTTAAGGATTTTTATATCTGCTTTTGTAGTAAATCCATAAGGAGGTCTAAATAAATCTGGCTTTCTTCCTGTAACTTGTTTTATCTCAGTTTGAGTGGATTGAATTTGCTTTTTTACATCAGAAGACCAAATTTTTGTTATATAAGGGTGATCCCAAGAATGGTTTCCAATTCCATGACCTTCCTTAACGATTCTTTTCATAACTTCTGGATAAGTTGCTACTTGTTTCCCTACAACAAAAAAGGTGGCCTTTACTCCTTTTTCTTTTAAAATATCTAAAATCTTCGCAGTATAATCACCATCAGGTCCATCATCAAAGGTTAATGTGACCAGTTTATCTTGTGTGTTTACTTTCTGTATTAAATTTTTCTTTACAGTGATATTACTGGTGATAAAGGATCGTTTTAACTTTGAATCGTAGTTGATTTTCATTCCTAATTTCTTAATAACATCTACTAATGGAACGTAGTACTCTCCATCAACCTCTGTTGATTTAGCAGTCAAGGTTCCTCTTTTCCATTTCTTTGTCATTGAATTATATTCGTCATAATACTTTGTACCAATTGGCAAGGAGAACGTTATCTTATCCGTTTGAAAAACAATCGATTGATATTTTTCGTTCCAATCAACGAATGCCCCTGTTCTTTTTAAAAGAATGGCAGGAACAAGTAAGTGTCCATCAACAACAATGTACTTCGTCGTATAAGGCACATTATCAAAATATATAGATGCTTTATCCAATTGTGATTCTTGTGCTTTCGTTTGAGCTGGTATACAGAGGGTGAAAATGAGGGCTAAAACGAAGCTGATTTTGAATAATGGTGAATTTAATTTCTTTATCATGGTGAATGCTCCTTTTCGTTTTTGCTATTTGTAGCATTTCCTATGAAGTTTTTTTTACAACTAAAAATCTTTTTTATAAAAATTAACAATGAACTAAGAACCGAATATTTCAGAATAAGGTCCCATTTCCATATAATTATTTGTTGACTACTACTTTGTAATACAATATAGTTATTTAAGAGGGAAAGTTTACCTTGTTTATAAAGGGAGTGTCATGTTGTCTACATCAACACAAATGCTTAAAGGAGTACTAGATGGCTGCTTATTAGCGATCATTGCAAAAGGAGAAACGTACGGCTATGAAATGATTGAAAAGCTTCAATCTCATCAGCTAGCAGTGGTAAGTGAAGGAAGCATTTATCCTGCTTTAATGAGACTGCAAAAAAACAACCTTGTTTCAACTGTAATGAGGAAGTCTCCTAGTGGGCCAAAACGAAAGTATTACTCGATTACAGAAGAAGGGATGGAAGAATTGGCAAGGTTTAAAGAATTGTGGGAAGGATTATCAGAAGGTGTGACGTCAATTTTAGCATAAGGGGGAGAAGGGAATGCTCTCACAAAAGTCGGAACAATTTTTAGTGGAGTTAAAATTGCACTTAATGTCTAAAGGGAAAGATGAACAGCAAATCGTAGAGGTTATTGAAGAATTAGAGGACCACCTTATGCAAGCGGAAGCAGAAGGGAAAAGCGTTGATCACATTGTTGGAAACAGCCCAAAGAAATATATCAAGACTATTAGTAACGAATTGAATACAAACCTTCGTCAAACGATTAAATATGTTCTTTTGGCCATTCTTTATTTAGTGGCTTCAAGTTGCTTTTCTTCTGCGATTGAGGGTGAGTTTACCTTAACAGCCAAAAACTTATCCATTACCGGTGCTGGTTTATTTATTGGAATTCCCGTATTAGCATGGCTTTATTTCAAAGGAATTCCAAAGTTTTATCTTTCAAATTGGAAGTTTGTGTTTGTTTCAGTTTTTATCAATATGCTTTTAATAGCTGTTTTTGTTGGCATTCATTTTATCGTCGAGCCATTTGGAGATGGAATTGTTTATAAAGGGTCAACCTCTTTCAGCTATTCAATCGCTATTTTGTGTGTTGTCATTTTCATTCTATTTGCTTTTATTGGTAAGTCGTGGTTATTAACGGCTTTTATTGTCTATACAATTTCGCTAAATCTAAACCCTTTATTCGTTAAGCACTTTTCTTCTTCAGAGAATGAGATTGCCTTGGATATTGGATATACGTTGACTCTGACAGCTTTAATGGGATTCGTTTTTGGCTTATATATTTATCGAGATAAAAAGAATTCAAGTGTGTAAAGGGGAATCATTTATTGGATAGTCAATCAGTGTTAGGGAAAGAGCGGATCATCTCGTTAGATGTCATTCGTGGATTTGCATTATTAGGAATTTTACTTGTTAATATGCCCTCACATTCAGGGAGTGACTTATTTTTCTTATCGGGAATGGACAAACAAGTTTTATTGTTTTTTCATCTCTTTATTCAGACGAAGTTTTATACCATCTTTTCTTTCTTGTTTGGGTTAGGCTTTTATATTTTTATGACGAGGGCAGAGAAAAAGGAACTTGCTGTTAACCGTCTTTTTTCAAGAAGGTTGTTCTTCTTACTTCTTTTTGGTATTCTTCATTTCGCTTTGTTTTGGGAAGGTGACATTTTAACAACTTACGCGTTAGTTGGCTTTATTTTAATACTATTTTATAAAAGAAAACCACGAACCATTTTGATTTGGGCTATCTCTCTCATGACTTTTTATTTGCTACTATTATTATTGGGTTCCCTAAGTGGAACTAGTATTTATGAAATTGATGAAGGAATGGTCAACTATTCAATTGAAGAAGGAGAAGAAAAGGTTGCAGCCTACACGTCGTTATCTTATTTAGATCTTGTAAAGTGGAGATGGGCGGATAGTGCAGTTGAATATTTCTCGAACAATCTTTTTATTGTTTTCGATATCCTTGCTGTATTTTTAATCGGTTTATTGTGCGGAAAGCTAAAGGTGTTTAATCGAGTAAAGGAATTAAAGAACCGATTTAGAAGGTTACAAATCTCAAGTTTATTATTAAGTGTTCCTACATCAATCATTATTTACAAAATGTTCGCCTTAACAGAAGATGTGACATATATCTTCAGTCTTTGGCAGTTGTTATTTATCACCTTGAGTGGAATCACGTTAGCGACTTTCTATATTACCACCATTACATTAGCTCTAGAAAAAGCATTTTGGTCTAAAATGTTGAACCCATTAAGGTATGTAGGGCAGATGGCGTTAACAAACTATTTAGCCCAAACGGTGATCACGTTTATTATTTTTTATGGTTTTGGCTTGTTTGGACAAATCACCTTATCACAAGGCGTGATCTTCAGTATCATTCTATACATATTACAAATTGCTTTTAGTTATATTTGGCTAAAAAACTACCAATTCGGTCCGATGGAGTGGCTATGGAGATGGCTAACATATGGAAAGAAACCTGCCATGAAAAAGAGGATGGAAGTGGAAGGGTAACACAGGTAGGCTTTTCCCATAAGGCTAGGGAGGAGCCTTTTTTACATAAAGGGGATGATTCTATGACCAATCTTTATTTCATCAGACATGCTCACTCTACCTATACGCCAGATGAAAAGGGAAGACCTTTGTCTGAAAGAGGGTTAAATGATGCAAAAAGAGTAACTGAAGTTTTAAAGAGGGAAGATATTGATCATATCATTTCGAGTCCGTATCAACGTGCGATCCAAACGGTTCAAGGAATTGCTAATCACACCAACAAGCAAATGGAAGTGGTTGATGGTTTTAAAGAGAGAAGGTTAGCAAAAGGACCTGTAGAAGATTTTACTTATGCGATCACAAAAGTATGGGAAGATGAGCACTTTTCATGGGATGGTGGCGAGTCGAATATGGAGGCACAAGAAAGAGGAGTTCAAGCTACTTATGATGTATTAAAGAAGTATGATGGCAAAAATGTAGTGATTGGGACACACGGTAATATCATGGTTCTCATCATAAACTACTTTGATAAGAAGTACGATTTTGCGTTTTGGAAAGAACTTGGGATGCCGGATATTTATAAACTAACGTTTGAAAGAAAAGAGCTAATAAGTGTGATAAGGATTATATGTTAGGAGAGACATGATGAATACATATTTATACTTAGTCAGGCACGGAGATTCTCCAAAAGAAGGAAATGAAAGGATAAGAGGACTATCTGAAAAAGGAAAAAGAGATGCTCTCAAAGTGAAAGATATACTAATAGATGAAGGGATAGATGTGTTCGTTTCCAGTCCATACAAACGAGCGATTTTAACTATTCAACCTTTAGCAAATGAGACCGGTCAAGGAGTAAAGGTACATGAAGATTTAATGAGGTTGTTCAAAAAGCCCTAAAAAAATGTCGGTTGAATAACTTTGTTGGTTTGCTTTTCCGCTCCTCATGTACCAAGAACGTACACTGTGAGTGCTCAAAGCTACACCGCCTCGTTCTTCAGCGTCCTTTTTCCCTTACTTTTTGAACACGCACTTAAAAGAAAGAATTTTTTCTAATCAATCTAATCGAATGAGAGATGAGGATTTACTGCCTCTATTAGAAGAATCATTTGCTAACCTAGACTACTCATTCAATGACGGGGAGTCTAATCGAGCGTGCCAAAACAGAGCTATCATGGTACTAAAAGAGTTGCTTAACAATTATGAAGGAAAAAAGATTGCCATTGGTACCCATGGAGCAGTCATGACGTTAATGATGGCGTATTATGACAGCAAGTATAACTTAGATTTCCTACGAAGTTTATCAAAACCTGATCTATATAAAATGGAGTTTAGCGGTCAAAAATTATTATGTGTTGAGAGGTTATGGAGCTGAAAACTGATATTCATTTTTACGAATGTATATTTGTCTTCCTTCTTAATATAATGAATTTATGAGGTGATGATGAATGACGACAAGTTCTAGTATTTCTTTAAGAAATTTAGGTGCTTCTGATTTGAAGGTTTCACCGTTAGGATTAGGTACGTGGCAATTTAGTAAAGGAAAAAGGTTAGCAGGCATAAAATTTTGGCCTGATTTGGAAAAACAACTGATTCAAGAAATAGTGAAGGTTAGCTTAAGAGGTGGAATCAATTGGTTTGACACTGCTGAGATTTATGGGAAAGGGGCATCAGAAGCAGTTTTAGCGGATGCTTTGAATGAATTAGGAGATGAGGCAAAAGAGGCGTTAATATGTACGAAATGGTGGCCTGCCTTTAGAAGAGCTAAATCTATTAATCAAACGATTGATCAAAGACTAGAAGCGTTAAAAGGTAGAAAGATTGACTTGTATTTGGTGCATCAACCATTTTCTTTTTCAAGTGCAAACGAAGAGATGAATCAAATGGCTCAATTATTACAAGAAGGCAAAATAAATCATGTCGGAGTTAGTAACTTTAGCGAAAAAAAATTGAGAGAAGCACATGGTGCGTTAAAAGAACAAGGCTTTCCTCTTGTTGCAAATCAAATGAAATTTAGTTTACTAGATCGGCGGATTGAAAGAAACGGAGTGCTTGATGCAGCAAAGCAGCTCGGAGTCACTATTATTGCCTACTCCCCTTTAGAACAAGGAATTTTAACGGGCAAATTTCATAAAAACCGTGAGTTGATTAAAAACATTGTTGGACCAAGAAAGTATCTCTCTGGCTTTAAAGAGTCCTCTTTAACTAGAACACAGCCGCTAATTGACTTACTGGAACGGCTTGCGAAGGAATATGACATATCAACAAGTCAAATTGCATTAAATTGGACAATCCATTTCCATGGGGAAACGATCGTTGCCATTCCTGGTGCGACGAAAAAACATCATGCTGAAGAAAATATAGGTGCGCTAACTTTTCGATTATCTGATAAGCATCTTGCTGAAATTGATAAGGTTTCGAAAGAAGTTTCACTGAAATAGATTTCCTGGAAAAACAAATCCAAGGGTGTTGCGATATTCTTGGATTTTTTAGCGTATAAATATTTTATTTCGCCATTATTCTGGTTATTCAATATCCAATTTAGTAAAGTTAGTTGTAAGTACAAATAAAAAGGTGATTACAATCAAAAAATTGAAAAGTATATTATTTATGATTATTGGATCCATCTCCTTATTAGTTGGTATTGCAGGGACAATCTTTCCTGTTCTTCCGGGCGGCCCATTTTATTTATTTGCTGCTTTTTGTTTTGCAAAAAGCTCTAAGAAAATAGATAACTGGTTTAAAAGCACCTCTATATATCAAAAATACGTTGTAGCGCTATTAGAGAATAGAGGGATGACGTTAAAAGAGAAAATAAGAATAAACGTGATTGCTGATTTTTTTATCGTGTTCTCTATTTTTTATATCGATATCCTATTAGTGAAAGTGATTTTGATCGTACTCGGTCTCTATAAGCATTATTATTTTATAAAGAAGATTAAGACGATTAGCCCTGATGAAGAAAAAGAGTTGTTAGAAGGAAAATGAAAAGGAGTTAATTATCGTGTCTCAATATGGTGAAGGTTTATTTAAAGGGTCAGCAGAATATTACTCGAAGTATCGACCAATTTATCCTTCCAATTTAATCAGGTTTTTAGTAGATAAGTTCTCCTTAAATGGAGAGCAAAATTTACTTGATTTAGGATGTGGGACTTGACATCTAACTTTAAGATTGTCTGATTGGTGCCAAAAAATTGTGGGTATTGATATAGAGCCTGAGATGATTGCAGAAGCAAAGCGTCTTCATCAACAAATAAGAATAGGAAGTATTGATTGGTTCAACGGGACCCCAGAGCAATATAAGGAGCAGTTTGATGAACCCTTTCATTTAGTCACAATCGCTAAAGCCTTTCATTGGATGGATCGTCCGAAAGTGCTAGATGACCTTTATGAAATGATAGAAGAAAATGGTGGCGTGACGATTATTGATAACTATGACCCGCAAAAAAAACAAGAAGATTGGCAGCTTCAGCTAAACGAAGTGATAGAGATGTGGTATGGAAAAGAGAGAAGGGCTGGAAATTCAACCTATTCTCATCCAACTACAAGTCATGAAGAAATAGTGGCCGAATCAAAGTTTCATCTTGAAAACTACACATTACCTCCTTATGAAATCACATGGACTGTAGAATCTATTATTGGCAACTTATATTCTACTTCTTATGGATCTAAGAGATTTCTAGGAAGCCATGTGAAAGCTTTTGAAGATGAAGTAACCGACGCGCTCCTATCTATTAATGGTGAAGGTTTATTTAAAGAGCAAGTTCAATTATCAATGAAACTAGCATTAAAATGAGGGGAATCTACATGATTGTTGAGTTGCAAAAAAATGAGTTTCATAAATGTAGAGAGTTTTTAAATCCAACTGGACAAGTAGAAGCATTTGCTGTAGTAGAGGGGACAAATCCAGGAAGAATTTTTGTAGATAATATGGATGTACCGAAATCTGGTTTGATTTGGCTAGGGAGTAATGATGGCTTCCTATTTATTGGTGATGAGAAGAATGAAACGTTTAATTGTCAGCTAGATGAGTTTATCGATAAAACTATAGTTTCTAAGCAAAGAAAGTTCAATTAAAGGGATTTGAAGCAATCGTTCATCATGAAAATTGGAATCAAACATTTGAAAAAGTTTTTCATCATCGGGAGATTGGAAGCTGTAATCAACGAGTCTATACGATAAAAAATAGAGATGACTTTAAATCTGAAGAACCGATGATTGATGAGGAATATGAAGTGGTTATAATTACTAGTGAACTGATTGACAAGAACCCCAATACACCATTTTTACGGAATACAATTAACGAGTATTGGACCTCTATTGAACAGTTTCTTGAGAAAGGAATCGGGTTTTGTGTTGTTTACAAGAAGCAAATTGTAAGCGTTTGTTTTTCAGGTTTTGTCTTTAATGATATCCAATGACTTCATCGTGCTGTGTGCTTTTTAGGGAGTGAAAAACCATCAACTGAAAAGTGTGAGTAGCTTTATTTCATTAATGATAGATAAATAGTGGAAAACAGGGGTTATTACATGAATAAATTTTTTAGTGCTTTAGAATATGTAAATGAACACATTTATGAACCTAATCAATTAGTGATAAGGTCTATCCAAGAAGAACAACAAAATTCAAATTATGGTGGCGGCACTTTTTTATTATCAAATAAATCGATTCGTTTTAGAGTCTCTAAAAGAACGCCGAATAAAATAGGAGAGTTTGTTGCTATTTGGGAAAAAGGTGAAGATAGCAAAAATACCGCCTTTTCATACGAAAATGCGCCGGATATCTTAGTTATTAATACCACTATTAAAGAAAATCAGTTTGGTCAATTCATTATACCAAAGGAAACTCTTGCGAAACGAAACATACTTAAAACCCGTTCTTCAAAAGGAAAAATGGGATTGAGAGTTTATCCAAGTTGGGAAAGTCCAACAGGTAAACAAGCCTTAATGACTCAAAAATGGCAGTTACCTTATTTTGTTGATATGAGTAATATGAATGATTTACCTATAAAGAAAATCTTACAATTGTATCTTCAATAGTACGTGGAATGTTATTAGTAAAGAAACCTTTAAGTTATGCGGACGGTTTTTTGATTAGAATAAATAAATGAAGAATATCTTTTTATTGATTTCGATTCGGCGGTATTAGAGATCTATATATAATACCAGGGTGTTTGAGGTGTAAAAAGCAAGGAGAAGAATATGGAATCTAGTTTAATTATTATACGAGGAAACTCTGGAAGCGGAAAAACAACGACTGCGAAAAGCCTTCAAGATCATTTAGGGAATGGAACCTTATTGGTTTCTCAAGATGTTGTACGCCGTGAAATGCTAAAGGTTCACGATAGAGAAGGAAATCTTTCAATTAATTTGATTGAACAAATAGCAAAATACGGAATAGGTCGATGTGAATATGTAATTGTTGAGGGAATATTATATAAAAATCGTTATGGTGAAATGCTGAATAACTTAATTAACCTTTTTAATCAGAAGGCCTATATTTATTATTTCGATCTGCCATTTGAGGAGACAGTCTTGCGCCATAACGGTAGTTCGAAAAAGATGGAGTTCGGAGAAGAATCATTACATGCTTGGTGGACTCCAAATGATCACCTTGGAGTAGAGGGAGAGGTCATGCTGACTAATGATATGTCACAAGAAGAGGTGTTGAAACTGATCTTGCATCAAATAAAACTGAAAGATTATTAGTCAGACCTTTTATGAGAGACGACTTAGAAGATGTGTTTCAGATTTGAAAAATCATGGACTATAGTGCTGACAGCAACTCCAACAACTCAAGTATCCACCCCTTATCTTTTTTATGTGAGGACATATGTCTTTGACTACGACTGATAAATACATAAAATGAAAGGTATGTAAACATGAGGGGTGAATACGTTGAGAGATTCAAAAATAGTTACTTTACAAGGTTTTTATTTATTTGCATTTTTAGGGATGGGAAGTTTTCTGCCTTTATTAAGTGTATATTTAAAAGAAGTTGAAAAATTGGACGGCTCACAAATTGGGTTAATTATGTCCCTTGGTCCTATCGTTATGATGTTTTTTCAACCGATTTGGGGAATGGTGAGTGACTATACGCAAGCGCCAACAAGAGTGTTAGCTTTGACGACTTTCTTAACCGGAATCGCTGGCTTGGGTTATACCATATTTGATTCGTATCATTTGTTTATTGTCATAGCAATTCTGGTGGCTATTTTCCAAAGTGCAATTATTCCTGTTTCAGATAGTATTTCTTTAAAATATGCAACAAAAGTGAAATATAAATATGGAAATATTCGATTATATGGATCGTTAGGATTCGGTATCGCTGTATTTGTGATGGGGAAATTATCTGAATCCATTGGCCCTAGTGTCATTTTTTATTCTTTACTCATTACCCTTACACTTGCTTCTATTCTTGCGTTGATTGCTCCTAGTGAACGACAAACGGTAAAAGTAGAAATAATAAAAGGGATGAGACAACTATTTTCATATAAAGAGTATGTTCTTTTTCTAGGCGTCACGTTCACCATTTTTGCTCCTAACCTTGCTAACAATACGTTCTTTGGCTTGTTTGTTGAAGAAAGTGGTGGAACTTATGCAGCCATTGGGATCGCCTTTATGGTGGCGGTGTTTATGGAAATTCCCTTTATGAGATGGTCTGGAAGCTTTATTGATCGCTACGGTTACTTAATGGTCATTATCTTAGCGGGAACGGTATCACTTGCTAGATGGTTCTTGTACTTTTTTGAACCAAGTATGTCGATTATTTATCTTTCAACCATTATGCAAGGATTTTCCTTAGGTTTATTTATTCCAGCAGGCCTTCAATATATCAAGAAGGTGGCCCCAGATCATGTGGAAGCATCGGCAGTGACGATATATGCCGCTGTTGGAACGGGACTCGGTAACTGGTTTTGTACGATCATTGGTGGTTACCTATACGAATACTTTACCATTTATGCCGTGTATTTATTTTTTGGCTTATTAGCCTTCCTTGGAATCATATTAACGTTCGTTTTATATCAAAATGAAAGAGTTCTTAATAGTGAAACACCTATAGTAAAGACTTCATAATATTTTAGACAGCCTCAGGACCTTTGGATCTGAGGTTTTTCTTTTAAATTTGGATTGATATAATGAAAATTATGGATAATTAAAAGGAGATGAAGAGACATTTATGAGTGATCAATGGATAGAATGGGCAAAAAAATTACAATCAATCGCTCAAGCAGGATTAACATTTTCAAAAGACGAATATGATCTAGAACGTTATCAACAACTAAGAGACCTCAGTGCCGAAATTATGTCAGAACACACAGATTATCCTTTGAACAAAATCAAAGATTTCTTTGCTAACGACAAAGGCTATCAAACTCCTAAACTAGATGTAAGAGGAGTGGTATTTAAAGAAGACAAGATTTTAATGGTGAAAGAAAGACTAGATAATCGGTGGTCTTTGCCTGGAGGATTTTGTGATATTGGCCTGTCAGCTAGTGAAAATATTGTGAAAGAAATTAAAGAAGAATCAGGTTTCAATGTAAACCCTACAAAGTTATTGGCGCTTTTACACATGAATAAGCATCCTCATCCTCCACAACCCTTTGACTATTACAAAATATTTATTCAATGTGAAATTACTGGCGGAAAAGCAAAGTCGGGTTTAGAAACGAATGAAGTGAAATTTTTTGAACAAAATCTTTTACCTCCACTATCTACAAGAAGAAATACGCAATCACAAATAAACATGTTGTTTGAGTTTTTAACAGATCGAAATAAACCGGCGATTTTTGATTGAAGGTCATTCTGTCGATAAAAAAAGAGCTAAACTATAAGTCTACCTTTATAGATTAGCTCTTCCTCATTTTTAGCTTATTTCTTTCTTATTAGGAACATCATAATTGTAATGATGGTGAATGCGGTTAATGATAGAAAAGGAATGGTGATAAATCCAAGCCAATTAATGTACTCGCCACTACATGGAATTCCATTAGAGCAAGGTTTGAGGCTTGCAAAGCCAGGTACTTTCTGTTCTAAATAGTGGAAAATAGCGATAAACAATCCAATGATGGACATCGGTAGAACGTATTTTTTCACTGCTTTGTCATTGAAGAAAGTGGCAATCCCTAAAATCAGTGGTAATGGATACATTAAAATGCGCTGGTACCAACATAATTCACATGGAACAAAACCGCGAAATTCACTGAAATATAAACTCCCTAACATCGCAATAATAGAAGTGACCCAAGCAATATAGAGGTATAACTGCTGGTGATTATTACTTTTATTTTCTTTCATGTTACTCTAATTCCTCTTCTATTACAGATTTAAGGTCTTCATAGCTTGGAGCAGCTAATTTTACTCCATTAACAAAAATTGTTGGTGTTTGTTCTACGTTGAATTCCTTAATTAGACTAGAGTCTGTTGTAATCTTACTTATATGTTCCTGTTCTGTTAAACTTTTTTCTAGCTCCTCTACATTAATGGAAGGGAATTGTTGCGCTACTTCTAATGCTACTTCTTTCGTCAACCATGTTTCATCATGACCTTCATCTGGCTGAGCATCATATAAAGCTTTTTGGAATTCCCAATATGTTTCAGGCGATTGCTCCCAAACTTCCTCTGCAGCTAACGAACCAATGGTGGAAGGCTCGCCATGAAAAATGGTATTAACATAAGCAAACTTTACTTTCCCTGTATCAATATACTCTTCTTCAAGTTGCGGGAACACTTGCTCACCCCAAGCTTTACAAGTAGGGCATAAAAAGTCTCCAAATTCAACAACTGTCACAGGAGCATCCTCATCTCCAAGGACAGGTTGTCCTTCGACGGAAGGTTGATTTTCGTATGTTGTCTGATTGTTTTCTTGACTCATTTTATTAATGAAGAAAATCGCAACTAAAAGGGCGACAACAACAAGCGTTAATATAACAATAATTTTGAATGGCGATTTTTTTTGCAAATGAACTCCACCTTCCTTATAGGATCGTAAATTTTCTTTTGTGCGAATCTTTCATTATTTTATCATGAATGAAGAAAAGCGGTTCAATTAAATTTTGTCAATTACATTAATTTTAATGAAAATATTGACCTATTTATCTTTATCGAAGAATTGCATATGCTTTTTCTCTTCCTTATAGTAATCTAAGCGGTCTTGTAGCGTTCCGGTATGAAATTCAAATTTATGCCCATCTAAGTCCGTGAAGTAGATAGATTTTTTATCTTTCACGTCTCGTTCTCTACCTGGTTGGATGTTGACTTTCAGTTCTTGTAACTTTTCTAACATTTGATCAAACTCTTTTTCCTCGATTGAAAAGGCAATGTGAGTATAGGATTGATCAATTTCATTACGAGGAATATCTTTCTCCTCATTTAATGCTAACCAAAGTCCATTTAAATCGAAATAGGCTGTCGTTCTTCCTTTGACAAGGAGCTTGGCATCAAAAACATTTTGATAAAAATGGATGGAATCTTCTAGGTTCGAAACGGAAAATAATAAATGGTTAATTCCTTTCAAAGTTAATCGCCCCTTTCTGTATCCAGAGTATTATTTATGTAGCATATACACAATCAATATTGGTAATTGGTGCATAGTCTATTGGAGGTAAGGTCTATATTTATGTTGAATTTTTTGACCTTATTATTAAATGATGAGGAGGATAAAAATGACAATAACGTTCACGAGTGGCCCTATTGATAATACAAGTTTATTAATCAATCCTGTCGAAGTAAGAATAAGAAATACTGACTCGGCAAACCAGGCCAGTGTAACCATACGGTTTGTTAATGAGTCTACTTCACCAGAAACCTTGGTTAGTTCTAATTCTTTTCTTGTCAACGCTTCAAGTACAGAAAGTCTATCTTTTAATCCAGTTGGAATCTCATCTTTCTTAATTGAGATTGAAGTTAGTCTTGCCAACCGTAGCGATGAAGTAACTGCTACTACTGTGCAGCCAACTGCCACCCTTTTTTCTGGTGCTACTTTTGTTGAGTTTGAACGTTTTCTTGTGTCAAACCCTGAGCAACTACAAGAGATTGATTATCCTGAAACACCACAATTAAATTTGTTTGTTCCAGATTCAATCGGATGTGATGGAACCATTAATGGAGATGTAACCTTAGGGGGTGTCCCCCCAACCTGGAATTAGCGTGACTCTGTCAGCAAGTACGACAGGTGTTTCTTTTTCTCCAAATCCTGCAGTTACTAATTTAAGCGGAAGTTTTACCACGAATATATCCGTTGACTCTTCAAAGTTTACAACAGATGTTGTAGTTGGAGCGTCTGCTCAAGTTGGTAACCAATTTGTTCAAACGGTTGCTGTTATGAGTGTGTTATGTGGATTTGTCGTTTACACAGCAAATCTTGCCCCTCCATTTGGCGATAATGTTTCTGTCGTTGATGGAGTGACTAATAGTGTGATAGAGACTGTGACACCAGGACAAAGCCCTATTAGCGTTGTAGCCAATCCATCAACCAAGTTGGTGTATATTTCAAATGTTACTTCTATGGATATTTCTGTACTGAACGGAGAAACAAACACAATTATTGACACTATTAGCATAGGGGTATCTCCTGGTTTTCTAACTTTGACAACAAATACAATACCAACAAAATTGTTTGCACCATTAGACATAGCCTCTGTTTCAATTATTGATACTGAAACAAATCAAATCGTAGCGACATTATCCATTGGATCTGAACCTAGAGTTCCCTCCGCAAATCAACAAACGAATCTCGTCTATATCCCTAACAGTGATAATAACAATGTTTCCATTGTAGATGGGGAGACAAATACCTTAATTGGTACGATAACAGTGGGTGACTCTCCGCTTGGAGTGGCTGTTTCAGAAATAACCACACCACCTAAATTATATGTCACCAATAGTAATGATAACAATGTTTCTGTTGTGAATTTAAATACAAATACAATCATAAACACTATAACGGTTGGTATGCAACCTTTTCCTATTGCAGTTAATCAGACGACAGAATTGGTTTATGTAGGGAACAATGATGATGCCACTCTGTCTATCATTGATGCCAATACCGACACGATAATTTTAACAGCATTTCTTTCTTTAAATCCCTCATTTATAGCCATCAATGAAGAAACCAATCAGTTATATATCACTAATGGAATGCAGTTTCTTGGGGTGTTCGATGCGAACATAAACCAGTTAACAGATGTGGTTGTAGTAGGTGGAGGAGTCAACTCCGCTGCGGTTTTGACTTGCTAAAAAAGAGACTGTCACTTCAGTCTCTTTACATAACTTAGTCTAAGGATCTCAAAGAGGGGTTTAAAATATTAATAAGGATAACCTTGCAAATCGTAAAAATACTGGTCAAAATGACAGTCATATTTGTAACCCTGTCAATCCATTGAACCTCTATAAACAAGAGAATAATCCAGCTTAACAAAACAATAAACAAATATAGCGATAAGTTTATGACGACGGTTATGATTAAGGGATGTTCTTCGTTCACTTTCAAGTCGAACAACACATGGGCAAAAATGAAGAAGAAGCTATAAAAGAAGATATCAAAATTTGCGCCTGTAAAATCCATTTTTGTAGACACCCTTCAAAGAGAGATTTTTTTAAGAGTTTCATGATGATTGCTTTCTATCCATCTCTCTATTTTGCCCACTTATAGAAGTATATATGAGAGGTTTATACGAAGGAAATTAGTTTGGTTCCATATGGATATGAACATAATAAACATTATGTTTATCCATTAGGGCATGCTCTACATCGGTAGAAATATCATGGGCGTCGCAAATATCTAATTGACTATTTACAAGAATAATTAAATCCACAACCGATTGATTACCGTATCTCCTAGCCTGTATACTTTTCACTTCTTCTACTCCGTCAACATCTAATGCCGTTTCTTTATAACACTCAATATCTTCTTCATCATAGCCATCTGTTAAATAATGTGTCGCATCTCGGAAAATATCCAACCCTGTCTTGCAAATTAACACTCCCACAAAAAACGCCGCTAATGGATCTAGCCACGGGAGGTAAAGGTGGGCACCAATAATTCCAACAACCGTTCCAATACTTACTAAAGCATCAGATAAATTATCCTTTGCCAGCTGCATAAACGGCTTGGCTATTAATTTTCTTTGCTAAGTTTTTATTATATCGATAAACAGCGAACATTACAGCTGCACAAAAGAGTCCTGTATAGGCAGAAAACAAGTCTGGTGTTTGGGCATTTCCTTCTAAAACTGAAGCTCCAGCTTTAAATAAGACTTGAAAACCAACAATAATCATAATAAGTGATGCAACTAATGAACCGATGTTTTCCGCTTTCCAATGACCATACGTATGATCATGATCGGCTGGTTTACGTGAAAACCTTAGCCCAATTAAGACAGCAACTGAAGCGACAATGTCTGTTGCGTTATTCAAACCGTCAGCTCTTAAGGCTTCAGAGCCCGCCCAATACCCAACAATTAGTTTTAAAGAAGATAAAAATAAATAGGCGATAATACTAATAATAGCTCCCCGTTCACCTAATTTAATTTGTTCATATCTTTCTTGGTCCATTAGAATCCCTCCACTTCCTTACCCATTTCTATCGTATCAAGCCCATGCCGAGTGGGTCTATAGCAACGTTTTTTCGCCTTCCTATATAATTATGAGTTGTATAAAAAAGTTTTATTTAGCTAAAAAACATTGAATGAAACAACACAGTCTATATGTTCCTCTAGTTCCAATACATTTAAACAAACGTTTGATTAAATGATGTTTATTGTTGAAGAAGCCAAAAATATTCATTATGGAAAAAAGATTTAAAGTTTAAATGAGAGTTAATGAAAAGGAGTTTGACAACACTGAAGCCAACATCTATCTTTCATTTTTCCTATGATAAAATAAATAAAAAAATGTATGAAGGAAGGTAGGCATGGATATTTATCAATTTAATAAAGAGGTTGGAAAAAAGGTTGAAAAGTTTAATTCGGATTTTATAATGTCTCATATAATTCAAACTCAAAAACCGTCTCGCATAGGGTGTATGTATTTAGAAAAGAATGGAATCATTGGTTATCATGAAGCAGTTGTTCCACAGCTTCTATTGGTAGTTAACGGAGAGGGGAAAGTAAGAGGAGAAAAGGAAGAGTTTGTACATGTGAAAAATGGAGATGCCGTTTTTTGGGAAAAGGGAGAGTGGCACGAAACGAGAACAGATACTGGATTAACAGCCATTGTCATTGAAAGTAAAGAATTAAACCCGGCATCATGTATGCCTTTAGCAGAGAAAAAACGTATTTAAACAAACGTTTGATTAAGAAAAACAGGTAACCCATTAACCGGGAATATACCTGTTTTTTATTTCTTATTGGCGATAGTAAGCCCATTTTTAGTTGGTTTGTGAAACTTGTCCAATCAATATAGACAGTTCTTTCATATTATTAATATAAAAGATAGAGATTTCTTAGAAAAAATCTGAAAGAAAGGAGAACTGAAATGAATAGTAGATTGTGGGATAAAATGTTAATTGTTATGAATAGAGGAAAAATGAAGAATGACAAGAAAAAACTTTTTCTTGTATTTTGTAATCACAGAACTGGTTCAAGTGCAACAGCTGGAGTTTTATCTCAATTAGGTGTTCATATGGGTGATACACTTTTAGAGCCGAATGAAAATAATCCAAAAGGCTATTTTGAGAATAAGCTCTATGTCTCAATAAATGAAAATATTTTGCATGAGAATGGAGCAACGTGGATTGAACAGCCAAATTCTCTTAAGTTAAAACGATCATCCAGAATGGATAAGAAAATATCTGAATTCGTTGAAAGTCAGCAAAGGAATGTTTGGGGATTAAAAGACCCTAGGACATTATTAACATTCGAACTTTGGGAGCCTTTTTTAAAAAAAGACAATGACATCTATTATATTTTCGTTCATCGTGATTTTGAAGAATCGAAACAATCATTAATAAAACGAAATGGATTTTCCCCAAAGAAAGCAAATGACGTTTTAATCCCCTATTTGAAAAAACTTCATTATTATCGTCACATTTATTTGTCTTCTGAAGAAAAGATTATTGACGTTTCATTTGATAGTCTTGTCTCTAACCCCAGAGTATTTACAGCCCATATTAATCATTTACTAGGACATCCAGAAGAAAAAAATTTTAAAAAAGTATTTTCTTTTATAGATCAAAGCCTTAAACATTATTAGCCCTATTATAAAGAGAAATATGTGAGAACAATATTGAGCAATAAAGCTCATCAATTAAATCAGTAAACATTTATATTATTCAAGTTCTCCATACTTTCATAGAATGAAAAAGTGTGAATAACATATAGTGATAGTAAGTGAAATAATAGGATGTTCAGCAATGAATCTTTTGACAGAGCATCAAGTTGTTGTTTAATTTTAGGTTATCTTCTTTTGGATGGGGGAACTTTCGGATGAGTGACAATAAGGTATCTGTTATTTGTTGTTACAATAAAAAAGATGTTTTACAAGGCATGTTATACAAAAGCTTAGAAACACAAACCATATCATTTGAGTTTATTCCAATAGACAATACTAATAATCACTTGTTCACCTCTGCCTCAGCTGCACTTAATTATGGAGCTAGGAAAGCGAAAGGGGAATATGTGGTTTTTGTACATCAAGATATAAGGATTGACAGTCCTACCTTTTTGGAATCGCTTATTGATCATTTTGAATCTCACAAACCATGTTTATTAGGTTTAGCCGGAAGAAGTGAAGATTTTCATGCCTATTCCAATATGAAGCACGGGAAAAATCAAGATGCAGGGTCGAAAACTTTGATCACACCTGTATTAGTTCAAACGCTAGATGAATGTTTTATTGCATCCGAAAGAGATCTCTTTCTTCAGTATCAATTTGATGAATGTTTATGTGATAGTTGGCATCTATATGCTGTTGACCTATGTCTTTCTTGTGGGAAGGATGGAATTAAGTCGTATGTAGTTCCTGAACCAGCTTACCCACCAATCTACTGGTGATTTGGATAGAAAGTACTACAAAACTTTAAAAGAACTAATAGAAAAGCATAAAGATCATTATGACGTTATTTATACGACAAATACAATTGTTCGAACGGACCATTAAACAAACGTTTTATTAATGAAAAACAGGCAAACCTTTCGACTAAAAGTGCGTGTTCAAAAAGTAGGGAAAAAAAGGACGCTGAAGAACGAGGCGGTCTGCTTAATGAACACAGGCTAAGTACAGCCACGTCCTGTGGCAACGCCTGCGCTAGCCCGTCCTGGGCGTCGAAGCACTCACAGTGTACGTTCTTGGTACATGAGGAGCGGAAAAGCAAACCAACAAAGTTATTCAACCGACATTTTTTTAGGGCTTTTTGAACAACCTCTAAAAGGTTTGCCTGTATAGCTAAACAGTATCTTTCACCTCATAAAAATGAAAAGTAGCTTTAAACAATCTCATCATTATTCCTCCTTACTGATTAGTATCAATTATAAAATTAGTTAAAAAACATACGGCTATGTTTGCTTTTTACTTCTTCCATTAACTCTTCGACATGTTGCTGATGATGGATTTGTTGTGGTGTCATTTCACGTCTATTGACGGTAACGACAACAAAGAAAAGGTTAATCGTCATCTATATCACCTCCTTTAAAAAAGTACCTTCGTTGTTTCTTAAATTCAGCTAAGTCATATAAAGGTCTTTACAAATAATCAAAAAAACTCCAAGAGAACTTCTCCTGGAGTGAAAAAAACATATAAAAACTACAGGAAATGTTGCTCGTCCTGTAGCAATAAACAATCATAAACATATACATGTTTAAAGGATAGAATATATCGGCACAGGTCGAATAATATATGGTGTTTTTGTTGGTAGAGATAAATAAATGGATTGGTTAAACATGTTATCCGACCTCCTTAGTAATAATTTTCTAGTAACATTAAAACATACTTAGAAAGGTTTGTAAATACCAATTTAGTATTTTTTTTCTTATTAATAAAGAAGTTTCTGAATAGGAGAGTATATTAATGGATAAAAACAAGTTGTTTCTTATTTTTTGTCTTCACCGTTCAGGTTCAAGTGCAACAGCTGGAGTGTTAGCTCAATTAGGCGTTCATATGGGGGATAATCTATTGCAACCTAGTGAAACGAACTCAAAGGGATATTTTGAAAATAAAGACTTTGTATCCATAAATGAAGTGCTTTTGTACGAGAATGGAGCGAATTGGGCTAAGCAACCAAATCCTTTTAATTTGACGTTATCATCCAAAATGGAACAGGTCATTTCCAAGTTTATCGATTATCATCAAAGAGCTGTTTGGGGACTGAAAGATCCGAGAACTTTATTAACATTTGAACTGTGGGAATCTTATTTCAAAAGAAGCAATGATATTTACTATATTTTTGTTCATCGTGACTTTCAAGAATCAGTGGTATCTTTAATGAAAAGGCACCAATTTACTGAACAAATAGCATATGAAATCTTGATTCCTTATTTAAAAAGACATTATTACTATCGTCATATTTATTTATCGTCAAATGAAAAGGTTATTGATATTTCATTTAATGATCTCGTATCAGACCCAAGTTTATTTACAGCTCAAATGAACAAAATTTTAGGAAACCCAAAAGAAGAAAACTTAGAAAAAGTACGATCTTTTATAGAAGAAGATTTAAAACACGAATAGAGGACGGTCCTTATGTTTTTTCCTCTAACGTGTATTGTTCAGTAAGTCTCAATATATGTTAAACTATCATTATTAAAAATGTACAGAGAGTGATATTGTATGCCTGATTGGTCCTATCATATTCTTTTTAAACCATTTCTTTCTAAAATGTCATCTTTAACGTCTAGAGAGTTTATCCATCGAGGGATGAATACTGTTGCATCTCTCCCTGGAGGATCACATATCATCAATTTCCTAGGAAGAGAAGAATGTTCTCCTTTGTTAAAGAAGACTAAAGATCAGATTGTCTTTTCGAATCCAATTGGTATTTCAGGTAGCCTTGACCCTCAACTAACAGGAACAAAGGCTTTTACAAATTTAGGGTTCGGTTTCATTGAGATTGGTCCGGTTACGGTCGAGAAAAGAGAAGGAAATGCAACTGCAATTGATTTCAAAAAACAAACGATTGATTTTCTTGAAAAATTCGAATCTATTGGATTAGAAGCGACAAAGAGAAAGCTGCAAAATATAGAGTTTAAACAGCCGTTATTTATTCGTCTAAAAGGTACGAGTGAAGAAAAGCAATGGATGATTCAAGAATTAGAGGAGTTTGCATCCGCTTTTGTTGTTGAGGATAAGGATGTGGAAAGGCTTCATACGAAGAAACCGATTTACTTAGCCATACATATTGATCAGGCGTCTATGGAAGGAATAAAGGAATATGAGGGAATTATTCTTGAGGACGAGTATGACCCTCAAAGATATGTAAAGGTCATCAGTGATTTAAGAGAAACCGGGTACGATAAGACAATTATGACAGTAGGAGCTGTGAAAGAGCCGCAAGATGCTTTGGGAATCATAGATGCAGGAGCAGATTTCATCATTCTTAGTAAAGAATATGTCTTTTCAGGTCCTGGTTTAACAAAAAGGATTAATGAAGCGCTTCTTAATCGACTGTCAACAAAGAATGAAGTGATAGATGGCTGGCAATATTATTGGTTGTTCGGTTTAATGATCGTCATAGGGGGGATATTAGCCCTGTTCATCAGTTTACAATCTGTTTTATTGCCCTACGATGAACAGTTTCTGCAGACGACTAAAGATGAAATATGGTCTTTCAATAAAAGAATTCTCTTATTTATGTCTCATGATCGAATGACGTTAGCTGGTACGATGATTTCAGGTGGAATTGTGTATATGTCATTGGCGAGACATGGTGTAAGAAAAGGGTTACTTTGGACTAAGCAAGCAATAGATATAGCTGCAATTGTTGGGTTTTTAGGCATATTCTCATTTATTGGCTATGGTTATTTTGATTGGCTACATTTAGTCTTTTGGTTACTATTAATTCCCTTTTACTTATTAGGTTTTATCAAAACAAAGGGGTTAACGAATACGCCTAGTTCAACCAATCTAAGAAACAATAAATGGTGGAAGCTTAGTTTGGTTGGTCAGCTTTTCTTTGTCATTCTCGGCTTTTCTTTTGTCATTGGTGGGCTAGTTATATCCTATATTGGCGTAACCAATGTGTTTGTATCAACAGATCTATTATACCTTTGTATGCCTCCAGAGATTTTAGATGAGTTTAATCAAAGGTTGATTCCTGTTATTGCTCATGATCGAGCAGGGTTCGGGAGTGCTCTATTAAGTGTTGGCTTATTAGTTTTGATGCTTGCGCTTTGGGGGTTTCAACAAGGGAATCGATGGATGTGGTGGACGTTATTTGTCGGTGGTCTACCCGCTTTTTTCACAGGAATTTGGATTCATTTTAAGATTGGCTATACAACCTTTATTCATTTATTACCTGCTTATTTTGCTTTGTTTTTATTTGTCATTGGTCTAATACTCAGTTATGCATTTTTACATAAGGGTGATGAAGGATGATCCTTGAGAACAAAAATGGACTTATTTTGATTAGGCAAGACCAATTAAGTGAACGGAATTGGAGAACGGACGATACGTATAAACTAAGCTTCTCTTCCTTTGGGGAAACGAAATATGGGATAGAAGGAGAAGAGATCTCTCTAGATAAAGGGGAGTTTCTCATCTTTAATCCTTCCGTCCAACATAGACAACTGAAAGCAACGAAGGAAAAGTTTCTTGTAGAAATCAACTCTTCGTTGCTTTATGATGTAGCAAAACAAATAGGTGGAATGACAGAGCCGGAGTTTTCTTTCATAACGTACAGACAGCCACAAATTGAACAATGGACGTCTTTTGTTCGAAACTTTTTGCTGGCAAGCAATGATTCAGACTCGAATCAACTTTTTCTCGAAAACAGCCTTACGCAACTAGCCATCTTGATGCTACAATACGGCATTGGCTCCCATCAAGCCGATTTTCCAAGAATCAATTGTAAAGAAAATATTCAATCTGTGATCCATGCGTTAAAAGAAAACTATGATGAAGAATGGAGTCTTGATCAAATGGCAGTGATAGCTCAGATGGGTAAGTATCAATTTGCCCACCTTTTCAAGGAAGAAACGGGTCTTTCTCCTTATTCATGGCTGCAATTATATCGTCTTTTCTCTAGCCAAGGAAAACTGATTTATACCGATCAAACGATTTTAGACATTGCCCTTGATCATGGATTTAAAAGTGTCTCTTCCTATAATCATTTATTTAAAAAGGTTTATCGAAAAACGCCACGACAGTTTAGGTTGAGCCATCGTATAAAGCAAGCCAATCAAACTAGAAAGAATAATAATTAGACCACTAAAGATCATGAGCTGCCTAATGGAAAAGATGAGTGAGAGTAGTCCGAATAAACTTAATGATAGGGTGTTAGCTAAATATAATAGAAAAGCATTTGAGCTGAACGCCCGTCCCATTTTCTGTTCAGGAACAATGGTTTGAATTAAGTAAACACGTGATAAGCCGGAGATCGGTAAACCAATTCCTACTATTATGACACCAATGAAAAAGTGCAAAGGTTGATTAAAAAAGCCAAGGTAGGCGATTCCTAATCCCCAAACGATCCCCCCGATGAGGTAAGATTTCATCGTTAAGTTCTTAAAGAAGATAGGTAAGACTAAGTTCGTTAAAATGACGATGGCACCAAACACCCCTTGCAAGGCACTATAAAACTCCTTACTATTTGAACTTACTTCTGTAAGGGAGAGTAATAGCCCTACTTGCCAAACCCAAGTATTGAAAAATACGATTGTGAAAGTGAAAAGAAATAGTTTGCGAATCGTTAATTCATTTTTAGCCCACATGAAAAATTCAAAGATTGAAGTAAAGATAGACTGAATCGATTTTTCTGTGATTGTTATGGTTTCTTTGAAATGAACTTTTGAAAGACAGTACGCACTTAATAAATAGGTTAAGGCATCTATCGTAAAAAAAGTGAATGACTCCGTATGAGTTTAGCATCCAGATTGATAGAAAGGGGCTCAAAATGGTGATCCCTCTTGTGACGGTATCATGTAAGCTGTTTGTACCCGCTCTTTCTTTTTCTGTCGTAATTTTTGGTAGAACTGTTCTGTGCGCGGGGTTAAAAAAACAACCAAGGCTTTGAATGAGGAAACTAATAAAGAGCAAATAATAGTAAGAAAGAGAACCGATAAAATAAAAATAAACAATAGATAAAATGAGTGGAACTCGTAATAAATCTAAAAGGATCAGTAACTTCTTTTTTGGAACCCAATCTGTTATGACTCCGCCGATAAGACCGAAGAGCAAATAAGGTAATGTTTCAGCGATCGCGATTCCAGTCGTATGAGCTTTAGATCCTGTTATGTCATAAGCTAAAAATAGAAAAGCCATCCCAGATAAAACATCTCCTAGTTTGGATATGCCTCCACCCAAAAGATAGTAACGTATATTTTGATTCTTCCAAATTTGTTTATACAATTTAATCACCTCAAGGAACACTTTATCGAAAAAGAAATCAATATTCTGCTTCTATATTGCTAAGATTTAGGGCAAGATATTGCAGAAATATAATCTGATTTTTCAGAATAATAATATTTATAATCAAGGATAGACAATGTAAGAGCATATACGAGCATAAGTCAGTATGTTTAAGAGTAATAGATATGTAATCACGTTAGAAGAAGAGAAGAGAGCAGGACATGCAGTACCAAGTCATATGGTATTTTCATTTAATCAAATAGTTATGTAGAATAGGTTTATAGTTTTGCGGTAATCCTAGATTAAACAATTATTCAATAAACAGGAGATGTCTAACACAGATGTTAAAAAACAAAAAAGTAGCCTTTTTAGGAGCAGGATCAATGGCAGAAGCGATTATTTCTGGAATGATCCAAGCTGAAAAGCTTCCAAGTGAACACATTATTGTTACAAACAAAAGTAACCAAGAAAGACGAAATGATCTTGAAAATAAATATGGAATTACTGGAGTAAAGCTAGATGAGCTAAATCTCGATGAAATTGATATGGTTGTTTTAGCGATGAAGCCTAAGGACGCAGAAAAGGCACTTTATTCAATAAAGAACCAATTAAATTCAAGCCACATTATTATTTCTGTAATGGCTGGAATTACAACATCTTATATAGAAGATTGTATAAATGAACAATGTCAAGTTGTACGTGTCATGCCGAATACGTCTAGTATGATCGGTCAGTCTACTTCAGGTATGTCATTTGGTTCAACTGTTCAGAACGAAAGTGTCTCTTTATGTAAGGAGTTAGTAGGAACCTTTGGAGAAGTATTCGTTATCGATGAAGATAAAATGGACTTGTTTACTGGAATCGCGGGGAGTGGTCCTGCCTACTTCTATTATTTAATGGAACATATCGAACAGGTTGCAATAGATGGTGGGTTAGATAGTGAAACGGCTCGAAAGATTGGTGTACAAACGATGTTAGGTGCATCACAAATGATGGTCGAACAAGAAGAATCGCCATCTGAATTACGGGAAAACGTCACATCTCCAAATGGAACGACAGCTGCAGGGCTTCATGCGTTAAAGAAAAATGGTGCAGGAAATGCAATTTCACAAGCCATTAAGTCAGCAGCTAAACGATCGAAGGAATTAAGTTCCAAGGAGCCTGAATTAGTATTGACCGCTAGTCGCTAGATTTTATACTGATAGAGGTTGTTTAAAAAGTCCTAAAAAAATGTCGGATGAATAACTTTGTTGGTTTGCTTTTCCGACACTCCGACGCCAGGATTGGCTAGCACGGGTGTTGTCCCTAGGATGGGGACGTTCTTAGCCCGTGAACCATTGTACGTACACTGCGAGTGCTCAAAGCTACACCGCCTCGTTCTTCAGCGTCCTTTTTTCCTTACTTTTTAAACACGCATTGATATATAAACTACAGGAGTGATTCTTTGAATTCGTCTCATGCTCAAAAAATAGTCGTTAAAGTTGGTAGCAGTTCATTAACAAGTATGCATGGGGAAATTAGCCGTAAAAAGCTAGAAAAATTAGTGAATGAAATTGTTCAACTAAAAGATGATGGACATGAAGTCATCGTTGTTTCATCTGGTGCAGTAGCAGCAGGCTATCGTAAACTTGGTTGTTTGGAACGCCCACAAACGTTACCTGAAAAACAAGCGGCTGCTTCAATCGGACAAGGTTTATTAATGGAAGCTTATTCTGACTTGTTCATATCACATGGATATGTTGCGTCACAAATATTAATAACAAGGGATGACTTCTCAGATCGAACGCGCTATAACAATGTTAGAAATACGATGAATGTTTTATTAGATCGTGGAATTATTCCGATTATTAATGAGAATGATTCGTTAACGGTGAAAAACTTGAAGTTTGGTAATAATGACGTTCTTTCAGCAAAAGTGGCGGGCTTAATCGATGCAGATAAACTGATTATCTTATCTGATATTGATGGGCTATTTAGCTCTGATCCAAGGAAAGATACGAATGCGAAGTTATTAAAAAATGTTCATGAAATTACGAAAGATATAGAAAAACTTGCTGGTAGCTCAAGTAGCACAGTTGGCACAGGTGGAATGAAAACGAAGCTTGACGCCGTAAAAATTGCGATGGCATCAGGAATTCCTGTCTTTTTAGGAAAAGCTAATAGTGTAAATATTCTTTCTGATGCGGTCAATAAAAAAGCAATAGGGACGTATTTCGAGCAGAAAAAGAAAAAAATCCTTTTAAATAAGAAAAAGCACTGGATTGCTTTTCATTCAGAGCCTGAAGGTGAGCTAGCAATAGATCCTCATGTAAAAGAAGAGATGATTGAAAGTAAGAAAAATTTACATTTGGATGATGTTTGCGATGTAAAAGGACAGTTCCACTCTGAAGATGTTGTCAAAATCACCGACTTAGATGGAAAAGAGCTCGGATTAGGAATTGTCAATCATTCATCAGATCAGATTAAAGATTTAAAACAGGATTATGAAGAAGAGGACAATACAACTGTCATTGATCGAAAAGATTTTGTGTATTTCGACCTATCTGTACCAGCAAATTTATAGATAAAGCGAAGAATAACGTTAGGTAATAAATGGAAGTTAATCTCTAGAAAAGGGTGATCCTTGTGATTACAACGGAAAACAGTATTGAAAAACAAGCGATAAAAGCAAAAGAAGCATCAAAGACCTTAACGATGTTAACAGAAGAAGAAAAGAATACGGCCTTACTGACAGTAGCAGAAGAGCTTGAAAACAACGTCCAAACGATCATTAAAGCGAATCAAATTGACTTGGAAAATGGTGAAAAAAAAGGCTATGAATCGGCCTTTATAGACCGTCTTTCTTTATCTAAGGAGAGAGTGTTAGATTTTGTTCAAGGGTTACGTGAACTTGTTAACCTTGAGGACCCAACGGGAAAAGTAATATCTAACTGGACGTTAGAAAATGGACTAGAGGTTTCCAAAGTGACCGTTCCACTAGGTGTTATCGGCATGATTTATGAGGCTAGACCGAACGTAACGGTGGATGCAACAGGAATCGCATTAAAATCTGGAAATGCAATTGTCCTTAAAGGAGGATCATCAGCGATTTCTTCCAACAAAGCGATCGTAGAGATCATTCATCAAGGGTTAGAGAAAACGAAAATACCGAAGGATGCAGTGCAGCTGATCACTTCTACTGACCGTGAAGCCACGAAGCAAATTTTCACGATGAAAGAACATATTGATGTATTAATTCCCCGTGGTGGAAAATCGTTAATCGATGCTGTTGTGAATAATGCGACCGTTCCCGTATTAGAAACGGGTGTTGGAAACTGTCATCTTTATATTGATGAACAAGCAGATCCTAAAATGGCGCTGAATATTATGGTTAATGCAAAAACCGATCGCCCAGCTGTATGTAATGCGGCTGAAACCTTAATTATTCATGAAAACTGGTTAAATGCTAATTTAAGGGATTTAGTGAAGGTGTTAAGTGAGCACACTCTATTGCGGTACATGGTGACGAAACAATCACAAATCTTATTCCTAATGCTACATTAGCGACAGAAACAGATTGGACCGATGAATATTTAGGGTTAGAGATTGCGATCAAAGTTGTTCGTTCTATGGATGAAGCAATCGAACATATCGAAACGTATGGAACGAAGCATTCAGAAGCAATCATAACAGAAAACAAAGAAAATGCGGAGAAGTTTTTAAATGTCATTGATGCAGCTGCTATTTATCACAATGCGTCAACCAGGTTTACAGATGGAGGAGCCTTAGGATTTGGCGCTGAAATCGGCATATCGACGCAAAAACTTCATGCCCGCGGACCAATGGGTCTACCTGAACTAACAACGACGAAATTTACCATGAGAGGGAACGGACAAGTTCGATAAATGAATAAAAAGAAAGCTGTCTATTATTCGAGAGTATGAGTAATAGGCAGTTTTTTTGTTTTAAGATCAGAAAGCATTCCTGTATTTAAGCAAAAATGAAGATTGAACAAAAAAGCCATCTTGGTATGATACGAGGTGCACAGCTAAGAATCCCTTAAATAGACCAAGGAAGACTTAATACGAAGTATAAAAAAACGATAAGTTTTTAAAACTGACAGAAAAAACCTTAATTATAAGAGTAGACATTACCAAACATAAACATGTAGCGCGAGCGCATAAACTTTGTTCTTAATAAGACAGTACTTTCACCGTTGTCTAACTTCAGCGTCCAGTGAATGGTGTTACTTTCGAAGTACACGATGTGCAAGCATCAACGTTGCTTACTTAAAGGGTGTGGCCATTTTTAGTTGATAATCCTCTGTAGTAGATGATGATCCATTTTCTCCACGATAAGTCAGCGGAGACGTCTCCAGAACGGAGGTGGATCTACGTTTTCCACTCTTTTTATTGTCTTTTTAAGACTTCAATATCGTATTTCATAGCGTATATGTCTTTATTTAAAATATCGGTCTTGGTGTCTATATGCTTTGTTGTTCGGTCTATATATTCTCCGACTTGGTTAATAAGGTTTTGCTGAAGGCTATCAACTTTAGTGTCCACTATATCAACCTTTTCACCTAATATGTCCACCTTGTTTTCTAGCTTATCGAACTTCTTTTCGGTAGATTCTTTAAAATTGTTTAATTCACTAGATATAGAATCAATCTTCTTTAAAATTAATTGTAAAGTTTCTTCCATGTTCCCTATTCCTCACTTTCATTATCCCGGTACTTTTTCGGCTTATACTTTTCATTTTTCTTCAACTTTTTTTCAGCTTCTAAAACGTCTGCCTTATAAAACAATTGTACGTTCCCTTCTTTTATGAATGGTTTTAGCGTTCCTTGTTCAATGATCTTTTGAAGCCTAGCCCTTCCAATATTTAAGTGAGTCCTAACGCTGTTACTTGTTAGTACTTCAGTTTTAATATATACTCTTAATTCATCTTCATTATTAAATATTAATTTACTCATTCGTTATCACGTCTTTCTTTTCAGCAACTTCACCAAACATTTAATTGGAAATAAAATACTATAACCGTTATAAAAATCATGACCCAATAAATAACAATATACCATATTGAAGATAGATTTTCATCCAATCATTCAACAACAAATACAAAGAAAAAAGATAACGCTAGTAAGTAAAACAGTTGTTAGTATTCCTAACTCAAGTTTCTTGTATATATCTTTTAACATTTTCTTTCATAGATTAAAATGTTACAAGGAGGATGAAGAAAGGCGATGGAACCGCCTTTCTTCATCACTTACTTAACACTTTTTCTTTCATTTACTAGCTTGGATATTCTCTCTACGGTTCTTCTTGTAAGTTTGCCAACCGCTTAGGATGATTATTATCAGTGATATGTTGGTTAGGATAACTGTGAAATTGAATCATTTGTAGTAAACCAAGCTAGTAATCATTGAAAGCATTTTTTCCACTCCCCTTTCAGTATACCAAAACTACATACGAATGTACATACTTATTTATATATTCATATCGTTTATTTTTCATAGACTTCAAACAATAAAACAAAACAAGAACACATGAATTAACGTGCGTTCCCTTCTAATTACTTCTCAACCTCGATCAAGTTTATTCTATTTTCTTTACACTTAGCAACTAGGATCTTTATCCCCTACTTTTTGAACACGCACTATAAGTAAAAACCATTAAAGGTCTAAAAATAATTGTAATATTACAAATATTAAAACTTTAGAAAAATGATTCATTTTCACTATACTAATCGGAGCCTCACTTCATATGTTATACAGTGTGTTTTTACAGAGACAGAAGGAGGGTTAAGAATGAATCTTTTTCAAGAAACGTATTACGTTTGGGTGAATAGTGATTTGGAAAAAAGAGAATGGGAATTAAAAATTATTGAAAACCCAGACGATCTACAAGCACAAATGAGAGTTGAAAAGAATTAAAGGTCTTTATAAGAAAAAAGCACCTGTTTCACTTAGGTGCTTTTTTACCGTTTTTAGTTTAAAATATGGATTTAATTGAAATGATTTCAAAGGATTGTTTCGTGTTACGTGGAATTAATAATGTAGGATTGAAAAGGATGTGATGGCGTGAGTATGAAAGAGGAAGTAGAAAAATTAATTCAAGAGACAAGAGAATTAGACGAAAAATTAAACTCATTAAATACATTAGAGCATTTAAAAGCACTAGAAGAAATTCTTTCACAGCATAAAGTAGAGATTGAAAAATATTTAGGAAGAGAAATTAGCTGAATTATCTTCTTCTAAAGGGATATCCCCATCCATACCGAATACATTTGTTAATGACCTTAAGGATGTGGTTCGATTGAGATGGTGGAAAAACATTGAGGAAGCTTTCTTTGAGTCGAGTGAACGGGAGAAGACCATTAACACATCTGAACAGGATTTACAAAAAAGCTTGCTAAAACATATAGAAACAGTAGATAACCATATGTCCATGAACCAATATTTATAAAGGGAAACGATAATGATGTTGAAAAAGAAGACGATTATCTTTGGAAGCACTTTGGTTGTTGGTGTGTTTTTTATAAAAAAAGCAATAGAATATGAAGGCAAAAAAACGTTGTTAAAGCAACGTTTTTTCATTAATGTATTAACAATAAACAACCGTAATCTCTTCACAAACGACGAGCATATCTTCATTAAATGAAGGAAGCGCACTTGTAAAAAAGTCAATATCGCCGAAATGCCAAGATGTATAGTTTTGATGATGGATATTGGCTTCTTGTGAAAAAGAACTCCACACGTTTTTCACTGAATGATGTATCATCATAACTTCTTTCGTTAACTGATCTTGTTATCGATTAATTGAATAATTTTCTCGTAATAATTGAATGAATGAGGAACAAACTGATCTTTGCTTACGAAATGATGGATTTTTTCTTTTAAACTTTCTTCGTTATAAGTAAACCCTTGAATCTCAATCTTAGTTTTGTTTCCTAAAAATAACTCTTTGAAGTCTTCAAATTTGACTTTGACCATTCCTGAAACTTCTTCATGTTGGAGGTGATAGTCGTCAAACGGTTGATTATTTTCTAATAAAAATACATGAGCAAATTCATTGTCAATAAACGAACCTTTCTTCACGCAATAGCGAACAACTTCTAGTGGGATAAGCGATTCAAAAGGAACGTCTAGGCCAATTTCTTCTTTAAGTTCTCTTACTCCGTCTTTTATAGACTCATGCTCAAGAAGGTGCCCAGCAGCTGTAATGTCCAATAAATTGGGCCAGTCTTTTTTAAAAGGACTTCTAACTTGTAAGTGGATGTACGTCTTGTTCTCCTCATGACTAATAATCCAACATTGAAAGGTTTCATGCCATAGCCCTTTTGTATGAACTTCTTCTCGTGTGGCAACTCCAAGTGTCTTTTTATTGTCGTCAAATATTTTTAATGTTTCATTATTCATTATTAACTCCTTCAAAAAGTGATTTGGTCTATTATAAGTGCGTGTTCAAAAAGTAGGGGAAAAGAGCCGAGAAGAACGAGGCGGTGTAGCTTTGAGCACTCGCAGTGTACGAACTCTGTACATGAGAAGCGGAAAAGCAAACCAACAAAGTTATTCGACAGCAATTTTTTATGACTTTTTGAACAACCATTATAACAAAATTTTTTAGTGAATCTTTATTATTGAGGAAAGGTAATGTATAAAAATAAAGGAGATGGAAGAAATGTGTGGTCGGTTTTCTTTAGCAACAGACATGGAGTTGCTTCATGAATTATTTGAAATCGAAATGAATGAAGCATTGACCCCTAGGTACAACATTGCTCCTTCTCAACCTGTTCTTTCTATTATAAATAGTCAAGATGGCTATAGAGCAGGGTTTCTTAGGTGGGGATTAATTCCACCTTGGAGTAAAGATGAAAAAATCGGCTATAAAATGATTAATGCAAGGTCGGAAACGCTTGATGAGAGAAAGTCATTTAAAAAACCATTACAATCGAAACGTTGTTTAATACTCGCAGATGGATTTTATGAATGGAAAAAGGAAGGGTCTGTTAAAACCCCTTACCGTTTTATTATGAAGAACCAACGTCCATTCGCATTTGCAGGATTATATGAAAAATGGCAGAACGGTTCAGAAACGATTTTTAATTGCACGATCATTACAACTGAACCTAATGATTTAACTAAAAAGGTTCATGACCGCAGTCCTGTCATTTTGACGAAGGAGGAACAATCATCATGGTTAGATAGGAATGAGCAGGACTTAAAAAAGCTTAAGCAATTATTAAAGCCTTATCCTGCTACAGAGATGGAAATGTATCAAGTATCCTCTTTTGTAAATTCACCTAAAAATGACAATAAAACTTGTATTGAACCAGTTAAGAAGTAACCTCTTTTCCTGTATAGCAGAAACAAGTGGTCAAATGATCATTCACCATACCAGTAGCTTGCATAAATGCATAGCATATGGTCGGTCCTACAAATGTAAAGCCTCTTTTCTTTAAATCTTTACTCATATGTTTGCTTATTTCTGTAGTGCTAGGAACTTCTTCTAGTGATGTAAAGTGGTTAATAATTGGTTTTCCATCCACAAAAGCCCATATGTATTGACTAAATGAACCAAATTCGTCAACGATTTTAATATAGGCATGGGCATTACGAACAACTGCCTGAACTTTTAATCGATTACGGATAATCCCCTCATTCTTTAACAGTTCATCTATTTTTTGATCATCATATTGAATGATTTTCTGAGGGTCAAAGTAATCAAAGGCTTGCAAATAATTCTCACGCTTCTTTAAAACGGTGT
Organism: Bacillus carboniphilus; assembly: GCF_020524035.2. Lineage (NCBI taxonomy): Bacteria > Bacillati > Bacillota > Bacilli > Caryophanales > Bacillaceae > Bacillus > Bacillus carboniphilus. The sequence continues at coordinate 2,973,094 of NZ_CP129013.1, forward strand.
ACCAGCTGAGTCCAGATTGAGCGCCTTCTAAATTTAATAACTCAAATAGCTTTTGATCATCGTATACTGGCACTCCCCATTCATGATCATGGTAATCAATGTAAAGGGGATCGTCATTCACCCAACCGCATCGATTCATAAAAAACGCCTCCCTCATGTTTTTCCTCAGTATAAAGGGGAAAGACGAGGGAGGCAAGTATGTTATAAATAGATTTTCGGCTTTTAAAAAGGAATTTTAACAAAGTGAAAACGTATAAAAATTTGTCCTTATTTGGTTGGTGCTTTTATTTTTGTCTAGCTCCAGCTCCCAGCGTCTGGTAGCGCTTTCGACGCACAGGAGGTGCTAGCATCATCGTTGCCACAGGACGTGGCTGAACTTAGTAGATCCTCCGCTTTCGGGTTTTTCGTGTTTCCTTTATCTCATGCGGCGATGCACACGAAGTGCTAGCGTCAACGTTAGTTCGCGCGTCGTGACTGTTCTTAGTTGACGTTCCAATTGTTGTGCGTCGCTAAACGGGCGCTTGCGCTTTTCTTATAAACTATGCTCCTTTCCAACTATCAATTAAGTCTTGGTTTTCATCAATCCACTTTTGAGCCCCTTCCTCTGGGGAACTATCTTCAATATATTTCATTAATGTACCGAGTTGTTGATCATTGAGCTGCCAGTTTTGAAACATTTCGAACACATTAGGATAATCAGTATCGAAGTCTAGACGCGTTAAAAAATAGATATCATCTGGCTCCCCATAAACACCTTTCGGGTCTTCTAAATATTTTAAGTCATATTCAGAAAAAGCCCAATGTGGATTCCATAAGGTGACAGCGATCGGTCTTTCTTCTTCATATGCTTTTTTTAACTCAGTCATCATTGCAGGTTCTGATGATGTTAATAAATCAATATCTAAATCATATGCTGAGAGCATTTCTTTATCCGTAATATCCATCAAACTTGTTCCTGCTTCAATTCCAACAATTTGGTTGTCAATTTCATCTTTTATCTTTGATAAGTCTTCTAAGGAATTTACTTCCTCCATATAAGTCGGTACAGCAATTCCAAGCCCAGTTCCCTCATACCAAGCATTCCCTTTTATAATATCGTCTTTGTAATCCTCATAAAAAGGTTCATCGGTGAATGGTAGCCAAGCTTCAGGGGCAATATCTAAATCTTTTTTTTGCTATCCCAGACCAGACGGCTGCTTTTTCCAGTTCTTTTAACTCGACAGAGTACCCTTCATTTTCGAGAATAATTTTCCACATGTTTGATACAGCAATATTTTCAGCCCAGTTGTTGATTCCGAAAACAAAGTTTCCTTTCTCCCCTTCCTCATTTTCTCCTTGTGAACAACCACTAAGAATGACGTTAAAGGAAAGAACAAAAAGTAAACTAAGCATTACAAATCTTTTCAAAAGTGTCTCCTCCTTATATCTAATATGACTTAGGGTAAATAAGATACTTTCAACCTTTAAGTTAGTCTTCCATATGGAAGCAGATCTATACCTATAGTGATTAAGAACTAGTAAATCTGAACTCTTCCTAATACTTTGGATAGAAGATCATTTTATGGATAGCATAACAATTGGAGATAAGCACTTTATAACTTTTGAATTTTATTCTATTAAAAAATTTAGAAAAGAGTGTTAACGACATGAGTGATAGCGTAAAAATCAAAATTCGAGTAGATAAAGTAACGAAAATCTTTGGGAAACAGCCTAAAAAAGGTTTAAAACATCTTCAAGAAGGAAAAAGCAAAAAAGATATATTGAGTGAGACGGGGATGACTGTTGGGGTCAATCGGGCGAGTTTTGAAGTAAGAACTGGAGAGATTTTTGTCATCATGGGTTTATCGGGGAGTGGAAAATCCACTTTAGTACGTTTGTTGAATCGTTTAATCGAACCTACAGATGGTCATGTATACATAGATGGTAACGATCTTATCAAAATGGATCAGGCTGCTTTACGTGAAGCAAGGCGTAAAAAAATGAGCATGGTGTTTCAACGTTTCGCGTTATTTCCACACCGTACCGTTATAGAAAATGCCGCATACGGATTAGAAATACAAGGTGTCAATAAAGAAGAGCGGGAGAAAAAAGCGAACGAATCTTTACAATTAGTTGGATTAGCCGGTTATGAACATAGTTTACCGGGAGAACTAAGTGGAGGTATGCAACAAAGAGTAGGGCTAGCAAGAGCGCTTGCAAACGATCCAGATGTTTTGTTAATGGATGAAGCGTTCAGCGCATTGGACCCTTTAATTCGCAAAGATATGCAAGACGAACTATTGGAGCTTCAAGAGAGTATGCATAAGACAATCATTTTTATTACACATGATCTTGATGAGGCTCTTCGAATAGGGGATCGAATTGCATTAATGAAGGATGGGATGATTGTACAAGTAGGAACACCTGAAGAAATTATGACTAATCCAGCAAATGATTATGTTGAGCGATTTGTTGAGGATGTAAATTTGGCAAAAGTGATTACGGCAGATCTAGTGAAAACACGTCCTGAAACGATTCAAATGGATCGAGGACCTCGAGTTGCATTGAAGCTTATGAAGGATACAGGCTATTCTACGCTCTATGTGGTTAATAAGAAAAAAGAATTTTTAGGTATTGTGAAGGCGGATGATGTGAACGAAGCTATTTCTAAGCAAAAAGAGTTATCGGATATTGTCATTAAAGATATAGAAAAAGTTCTTCCTGAGACGGTCTTAGAGGATTTATTTGATAAAATGGCTGCTTCGCCCTATCCATTGCCTTTAGTAGATGATGATGGCCGAATTCAAGGTATTGTAAAAAAGAGAAAGTGTGATTGAAGCGCTAGCAGGACACACACTCAATGAGGAAGGAGAGGATCAAGGTGAATAATATTCCGAAGATACCTTTGGGAAGATGGGTAGATGTAATTGTTACGTGGATTGAGGAAAACTTTGCTTCTTTTTTCAACCTTATTAGTGATGCGATCGAAGGGTTTGTCAATAGCATTGTTTTATTACTTAGTGTTCTTCCTGCCTTAGTTTTAATCTTAATCATTGCTGCTCTTGCTTATTATAGTAGTAGAAACTGGGGGCTGACTATTTTTACATTGATAGGGTTAACCTTCATTTGGAATTTAGGGTATATGGAACAAACAATTGATACGCTAGCTCTTGTATTAACTTCTGTGATTATTTCTGTGATTGTTGGAATTCCATTTGGGATATGGGCTTCACAAAGTTCACGTGTCTCAAGAATCATTACCCCAATATTAGACTTTATGCAAACCATGCCGGCCTTCGTCTATCTTATTCCATCTATCTTATTTTTTGGGATAGGCGTTGTACCTGGGATCATTTCTTCAGTCATATTTGCTATGCCACCAACGATACGTCTGACCAATTTAGGCATTCGTCAAGTACCTGAAGATTTGGTTGAAGCCGCCAATGCGTTTGGCTCAACAACGAGACAAAAACTATTTAAGCTGCAACTGCCACTTGCGATTGGTACAATAATGGCTGGAATTAATCAAAGTATTATGCTGGCATTGTCGATGGTTGTCATTGCTTCTTTAGTAGGAGCACCAGGTCTAGGGGTAGAAGTCTATCGTGCGGTAACGCGTATTGAAGTAGGTTCGGGATTTGAAGCGGGACTTTCCATCGTCATTTTAGCGATCATATTAGATCGAATTACTCAAAATTTAAAGCCGAGTAGAAAGTAATGTCCTATTTAAACGAAGCACCTCTCTAGTTAGGTGCTTTTATTTAGAGAACTAAGTTGACTTTTGAAAAAACAGTATATTAAAAAGGGATTTTACCGTCTAAACTATTAGCAGTTTTTGATTGTAGGATATATTCCTCGTTTCTTTTCCTAAATATCCACTTATATACAAAATTCCACACTACTTATACAATTAAATTGTGCGTTTCCCCAAGCACTCAATGATGTACATGCATATAGTATTCTATAAATGTTAAAAGGGGGGAGTCCAGTGCCGTTTATTGGCTGTGATTCATCTAGTAATGGGGGGAGCAGTAATGGGGGGACGACATGTATATGTACAACGCTTGAAAATTTAATAGGTGATCATGTCTTGTTAACAAAGATTGATGGAGCTATGTTATATGCGTTTGGAGATCTTGAATCGGGAACTACTTGTTTTATCACGATTTATTTTCGTGTATCGAATGTGAACTTAACGAGTGGATGTGTAGTGTTTGAATTGTTAAGACCACTAGGGCAAAGATCTATTACTTTACCTAATAGTGTGTGCTGTGTACCACTAAATCAAGTTTGTAAAGGGCAGAATTTGTCGGTGAATGTAACAAATCAGTTTGTTACAGTAGATTGTGATTGTTTATGTTCCGTTCAGGAAATTTTCCCTGTAGTCGTTGAGAGTGTTTAGATTTAGAGCGATGTGTCTTAATCAAAATATTATTAATTAAATAGGATGTTTAACTAATAATAGTCATGTCTTGTGATTGAAAACTTTTCAAGAAAATAAGTTCTAATCTGACCTCTTTTTATTTTCTATACCTAGCTTTAGCTTGCGGAAGCACCTGCTTAGCAGGAGGTGTGGTATAAAACCACCTACTTTTAGTAGCATTTCTTTTAGTCGGCTTTAGCCGATAAAACTCGTAGGCGGTTCAGTCCGCCTACGAGAAACCTCCGTACTTTAGTGCGGAGTCGTTTAGTAGGGGAAACATGGGAGAAATAAAATATACAAAGAGGATTAACAAGGTTAAAATTTTACCCCAAGCCCAATAGTGTTCAAAACTTTGGTTTTGGGGAAAATAAGGATTGAATCTATTTATTTTAGGTTTAGTCTAAAAAGTATGAAATTTAAAAAATATCAAAATGATAAACAGATTTATTAAAAACAATAGTTCAATGTTGCCGATACCCTTGCAGTAGCTGTATCAGTACCAGTGCCAGAAGCATCAACTGAAATCGTTTCTAATTCTGCAAGTGTAACAGATTCGCATTCACCTGCATCTACTGTAACGGTTGTGACACCACCATTAGAAACAACTAAACTTACATCTAATGGGTCATTGGTTGATGAAGTATTTTCAATAAGGATCGTACCGTTTATTGAAAAATTTGTACTATTCATCCATACTGTTGAAGACATGGACGCGGTAAAGGTTAAATCACAACAAATGGCATCATTGACACAGCATTTATCAGTCCTACAACTCCCTATACTTGCCAAATGGTAACATCTCCTCTCGTTTTTTATTTTATGATTTCTATTGAAGGAAGGTGATAAATGTGGGGAAAAAGGGCTTAGTATGATGTTTTTGATGAGCATGGATTACCTTCAATTACTATCTTTGTTTTCTTGAGAACACATATCTTGTAGGTTAAATCAATGAGGATGTCAATATCAAGGTGACACGCACTTTTGTGAACATTTAGGATTAAAAAGTCTAAATCGCATAATTGACTTTTTATTTTGGCCCCTTTTGGGATACATAACATCACTTTTTCTGTTTTATAAAAATCAATTAAAGGAAAAAATGGATGGGTGTAACATGGTATCTGGAGTAATCCAAAAATAGAAAGAATTACTTGCGATATAGGTAAAGTATTATGGCTAGTACAAATATGATTGATTCGTTTTCTACATTGATTGTCTACTTCTTTTATGTCAAACTGTAGCATCTGAATGTTTGTTATAGTCTGTCCAATAAGTTCTTTTATTTGAGTAGGATGTTGGAATGTTTTTTTGCAATAATGTAATTGTAGTTCTAATATTCCCTTGCAATATTGCTTGTTTTCTTTGCAAAATAAAGAAATTGTTTTGATGTCACAAATGGTAATGGCTTTACATTGATTGGGAGATAAAGTGAAATTCTTATCTTTATTAATGGAGAGGGTTACATTTCCAAAATGATTTTTGACGATAACCGTTGCGACGATGAAATAATCAGTGTTATTTTCCCATAAATTTCTATGTTGATTTATGTTACATTTTTTTTTGAAAGGGATACAAACAACATCACTGTATACACACTGGACAGTTTTTATCTTTTTCCGAATGGTAATTTTGCTATTTTTTACAATCCAATCCGTGACTCGATCTACATTAATGACATGACAATGTTCTTTCGCTTCAATCTTCTCTAAATCAGTGTTGTTTTTAAAAACCATTTGTGTCACATCCTCACTTATCCTTACATAAGCAGATTATGAATGAAGCTAAGAAATGTGCAAATATATAGCTGAATAAGGCTATCCTTTCCTTAATTTTAGTTAAACAGAGAAGAATTAATTATCCCTCAATCATTAAATACATCAACTTGCAAATTCTCAAGCACGTCTATTGCTTCTTTTACGGGTAGTTTTGGCAACGCAAACTCTTCTCTTATGACTTCATCTATTTCATCGTATGTCCTCAACTTATGTGTCCCCACTTGTTTATCCTCGTGTTGAATAGAAGGAGAAAAGTTGAATTGCTGTATTGTTGATCACAAATAGATAAAAAGGTCCAGTTAATATTAAAAACTTACAAATATTGATCTTTATTTAGTTTAATAGTCTATCCCCTTTTTAGTTAGTTAGAATCGATTTAAGGAAATGTCGAAAAAGGGAACTTCTGAACGATGAATGTTGGTAAGTGTTTCTTTATAATTGGCTATGTTTTCTTAATAAATAAAAGGAAGGAATGAAACATATGCCCAAAAATTTAAGGAAACGTTTGAGCCTATTTGTCATTGGTGTGCTCTTAATAGGAAGTTTGATGGGGGTAGCGATCTTTTTTAATAGTAAAGATTCAAAGTTAGTAACGAGTAAAAAAGATGTTGCTCCATTAGACAATGCAAAAAGAAAACAGGAGGAGGATGAAGAAAAAGAGAAGAGTCTTCCACCAGATGACAAAGCAACAACTGAAGGGACAAGAGAGGAAGAAGAGGAGTCTGAATCTCAAGAGTTGGAGGATGGTCATGTACCACCGTCTGATTCGAATGATTCAAATGGAAAGGATTTATCCCAATCGGAGGAAGCTATTCGAAATACTCCTTCATCGACCAAGAATAATAGTTTAGTAGATGAGAGCTTTGCTCAAGAAAAACAAACAGGGATAAATACTTTAGGTGAATTAACGAATGAAGGAATCAATCAAGAACCCTCGGCCACCTCTGAGGAGTTATTTGGTGGTCAAGATAGTGGGAGAAAGGATTCGACGCAACCAGAATCTACAAAAGATAGTGATGATGTTGGAGTAGAGCCGACACTTCCTGGAGATACAGTTGAAGAAGGTGAAGAGGATAAGTCTAATAAACCTGAAGTTGGTGATGATGTTGAAGAAGGTCCAATAGAGGATGAAGATAATAATCAAACAACTCATCCCTTTCTAGAAGAAGTACTTGAACTAGTCAATTTAGAGAGAGAAAAGGAAGGGTTAAGTCCTGTTAAACTAGCAGAAGAAGTACAAAAAGTAGCGCAAGTTAAAGCGGAAGATATGAGAGATAATAACTATTTTGCACATGAATCCCCAACGTATGGAACTCCGTTTGAGATGATGAATGAATTTGGCGTCACTTATAGGGCAGCAGGAGAGAATATTGCTGCCGGTCAACGTACTCCGGAAAAAGTGATGGAGGGGTGGATGAATAGTGATGGGCATCGAGCTAATATCTTAAGCGAAGATTTTACTCATTTAGGAGTGGGCTATGCTGAGGGTGGAAGCTCCGGAACATACTGGGTGCAGATGTTTATTAAAGATCAAGAAAGCATAGATGATGTTGAAGAAGACCCGATTGAGCCAGAGCCCCCTGAAGAAGATGGAGATGACGGAGGAGAAGAAAACCCATCCGATCCAGAAGAAGGAGGAGATGAAGGAGAAGACGACCCATCTGATCCAGAAGAACCAGAAGAAGGAGGAGATGAAGGAGAGGACGACCCATCCGATCCAGAAGAACCAGAAGAAGGAGGAGATGAAGGAGAAGACAATCCATCTGATCCAGAAGAACCGGAAGAAGGAGGAGATGAAGGAGAAGACGACCCATCCGATCCAGAAGATGATGAGGATAATGACCAATCCCAAGCCTTTTTAGAAGAAGTACTTGAACTGGTGAATGTTGAGAGAGAAAAAGAAGGATTAAGCCCTGTAAGTTTAGCAGAAGAAGTACAAAAAGTAGCGCAAGTTAAAGCGGAAGATATGAGGGACAATAATTATTTTGCACATGAATCCCCGACGTATGGAACTCCATTTGAAATGATGGATCAATTTGGCGTCACTTATAGGGCAGCAGGAGAAAATATTGCTGCCGGTCAACGTACTCCGGAAAAAGTGATGGAGGGGTGGATGAATAGTGACGGTCACCGTGCTAATATTTTAAGTGAAGACTTTACTCATTTAGGAGTAGGGTATGCCGAAGGTGGAAGCTCCGGAACCTATTGGGTGCAAATGTTTATTAAAAAAGATAGTCAATTGCAAAACATTAATATGGAGTCACAATCTCTAAATGAAGCTGAGGAAACGAATGAAAACGAGTTGAATCAAGAGATAAATCAAAGTATAGCTGAATCAAATGAAGAGCAAAAGAAACAAAATTCACAAAAAGACATGGTACAAGCGTCCGAAGAACAGTCAGAAGAGGTTTCTAAATCGCCACAAGAAAAACCTAATGAAAATAAAAATATAGAAGTTGAGGTTAAGTCACCAACAGATGAACAACAAGAAGAGGATTTAGAGTCTCTTGAAAATAATAAGGAAAACGAGGGAGAGGAGTTTAAAGAAGAGCAAAACGATTCTCCTATAGAAGAAAAATCTCAAGAAGAGGTTGACCCATCTCAAGAATCTCAAGAGAAAGAACAAGATGAAAAAGAAGTGTCAAAAGAAGAGATTGATCAGCTTGAGGTAAATCAAGATTCAACTTTGAATGAAGAGGAAAGTGACAGAAAAGATCAATCTTCTTCGGATGCGAATGAAGAAGACCTTGATAATGAGAATAGCTAGTATAAGTATGTAAGTTGAGTAACACTAAGAGCTGTCTAATAAGGCCAAGAAAATTGGTTATTAGATGGCTCCTTTGTTGATATATAGAGAATGTATTGTATGAAGCGGGAAGACGAGGCGCTTAATCAAAAATAGTAAATGGATTAGATGCTCATTGTTCAAAATATGAATTCGAGAAAATATAACCTGTACCATTCAACGATCGAATAACATAAGATTAACTAAACATTTTTGGAAAATAATTAAGAAATTCTGTCCTTCTGCTTTTCTTTTTAAAAAAGTAATGATGAAATGGATTCAGCATATAAGTAAATATAAAAAGGTGGTGAGTAAGAGATGACTGTTTTATATACGACGGGACCGATCCAAAACACGAATCTATATTTAGCTAACATTGAAGTCATTGTGCGAAATACAGACCCGTCAGACAGTGCGACTATAACCACCCGACTTTTCGACGAAAGTTCATCTCCTGAGTCACTTGTTAAATCGAATTCATTTACCGTTAATGCAAAAAGTACGAACAGTGAGTTGTATAATGCTGCCGCTTTAACATCGTTTTTAATTGAGGTGGAGGTGAACTTAGCCAATAAAAGCGACAAGGTTGCCTCTACTGCCGTTCAATCAACAGTGACGGCGTTTAACGGAGTAAGCGAATTTGTTCAATTCATTCGATTGCTGGTATCAAATCCTCAAACTTTGCAAAATATCGAATATCCTATAACTCCTCAGTTCAATCTATTTTTACCCAGTACCATCAGTTGTGAAGGGGAAAATAACGGGTGATGTATCGTTAAACAATGTTCCTCGAGCTGGAGTGGATGTTAGTTTTAAGGCAAATACATCTGGCGTTTCATTTATCCCAAACCCTACAATTACGGATGTGAACGGAGATTATGTGACGAGTGTGGTTTTTCCACCTCAGAAATCTTCGGTGGCTACTAGAATTACTGCGAGTGTAACCGTGGATGGACAAAACGTGCAGTCCGTGGGAGTAGCTGAAGTATTATGTCTACTTTTTGACTTATATGTAACAAATGCTGATTCAAATAACATTTCTGTTATTGATTCTGATACAAATACAGTAATCAGCACACTTACGGGGTTTTTGGGTCCTACCGGAATTGGAGCTAATCCTTCAACAAATTTAGTGTATCCATACAACAGAGATTTGAACCTACTCTCTGTGATTGATGCTACCACCAATTTAATTATTAATACTATTACAGCTGGTGAACAGGTTGTAGCGCTGGAGTTGCTATTAATTCAATAAAGAACCTTATTTGCCTTGTAAACAGTAACCAGCCAACTGTTACAATTATTGATGGTTCGACAAATGCTATCCTCGATACGGTAACAGTAGCAAATGATCTTTTTGCGGCAACATTTGATGAACAACTTAATCTAATCTATGTTACCAGCATTGATTCAACTGTATCCGTTATTGATGGTAATAATAACTTTGTTATTACGGCAACCTTTACTTTTAGTTTGCCTCTCAATGTTGCAGTCGACGAGCAACGAAATTTAGCTTATGTTACTGACGTTACTGCCAATTCTATATCTATAATAGATGGAAATTCATTAGTTATAACGGCTACGTTTAATGTAACTTTGCCAGACAATATTGCTGTAAATGAGGACACAAATCGAATCTACGTAACGACTGATACACCCCCTGGAGGTGTTTTAGCCATAGATGGTGAATCATATAACATAATTGCAACTTTAACTGTTGGAAGTGACCCTCAAAGGATAATCGTTATTGATGAGATAAACCAAATTTATGTTATCAACAGCTTAAGTAATAATGTATCCGTTATAGATGGTGATAATAACATAGTCATTGCAACGATTGGGAGTTGGAAATTCACCACGAGATATCACGTTTCTTTAAGGGTATTTTCCGAAACAACCTCAATACCATTCATTGAAAGTAACGCAGCCGTAACACCTAGTCCTTTTTTCTTTTTGCTTGAGAAGCTACCATCATATATAAAATGACATCCACAAGAAGGGCTATTTTCCTTTAAGATGACCTTATTAACCCCGTGTTCCTTTGCTAATTTCAATGTCTCGTAAGCACCTTTAATGAAGTGTGTCGTTACATCATTTCCATTATTGTCAACGACTTTAGCGGTGCCATTAATGACATCATTTCCACTACCACCAACAATTTCAGCAGGGTTTCGTGGAGTAGAAAGACCTCCTAATAGTTCAGGACAAGCTTCGATTACTTGGTTTTTATGAATAAACTTTTCTACTTGATCATTGGAACAATCAGTCCCATTATAACGACATTTTTTTCCTAATAAACAAGAGCTGATGATATACATGTCTATTCCACCTACATTCATTTGTTGGGTTCTGGTATAATTTAGATGTGTGTAATAGAACTCAAGGGTGAAAGGCTAAACCCCACGTAAAGGGGGTGAGGCCATTGTCAATTTTTGAATCATTGTCATTAATGATCACTTTTGCATTGTTAGTGATTGCGATTTTGTCTTTTGATTCAAAAAAATGACCACCCTTGAGCTTTGGCAGAAGCTTTAGGGTGGTGAATGAGTTGCCATCTAAAGAGTAGAAGCCTTTCCCTCTGAGGATAATTCTATTACACATAAGGGTTGAATGTCTTTCATTCAGCCCTTTCTGCTTTATTATACGTTATTTTATTTATAAGATAACATATTTTTAAAAGAAAAACACATATTTTGAACAAATTCTCAATTAGGACATTTTTCTTTAGGAGATGATTGAATGAAAGCAGTAATTTTTGATTTTGATGGATTAATCGTTGACACTGAAAGTCTTTGGTATGAAGTTTTTTACCAAGTGATGAAGGAATATGGGATGGATTTATCAATTGAAGAATTTTCTCAATGTATTGGTTCTCATGATGGGGTTTTATATGACTTTTTAGATACTAAATGTGGATATTTACTTGATCGCACAGAAGTTAAAATGAAAACGGATCAACTTTACCAAGAAAAAATTAATCAACTTATGTTACGTGAAGGTGTAGAAGAGTATTTAAGAGAAGCGAATGATTTAGGATTAAAAATTGCTTTAGCCTCCAGTTCAAGTAAAATCTGGGTAGAGTCTTTTCTCGATAAATTTAATATTAGGAGTTATTTTTCAGTTATATTCACTCGTGATGATGTGAAAGTTGTTAAACCTGACCCCGAATTGTACATAAAGGCAACAGCCGCCCTGGAATTGTCTCCTTCAGAAATTATTGTTTTTGAAGATTCTTTAAATGGGTTAAAAGCAGCGAAAGAAGCTGGTCTTACTTGCGTGGTTGTTCCAAACCCTATCACGAAAACACTAGCATTTGAAGGACATTTTATGAAGCTGCAGTCTATGACAGAAATAAGACTCGGAGAGCTTTTAGACAAAGTAAAATAAAAAGTTGACAATACTCCTGTAATATTGTTGAATCCAGTCACTATTTCCCGAAAAATAATTTCTTTCTCTAACCCAGTGTATGTCACTTCCTGTACACCTTTTTCATAATGTATAGAAAGAATTTTTAAGTGAAGAGGTGCTTTCATTAGCTTTATAGGGGACTAAAAAGTATGCCGCTATTGGCGATAGTTTAACAGTTGGAACGGGAAGAGGTTTATTTTCGAGAGGGATGGTCGAAGTTTTTCAAAACGGACTTCAGCATAAATGGAAAGAACAAATTGTTTTTGTAAGTGTGCACATGTTAGTTATACGACAAGACAAATTGAGGAAATGGTGAAAAAAGAGTCGGTAACAGATCAAATAAAAAATGTGGAAATCATTACGATTACTGCAGGAGGTAACGATTTAATAGTTGGAATGAAACTCTTTATAGAAAATAACAAAAAAAGAGAGCCGTTCAATCATTAAGAACTTGTCAAGTTGTATATGAGCAATTAATCACCTATATAGTGGGAATCAAAAGAATTCAATATCTTCCATATTTGATCTTGTTGGTAAACCTATATAATACACAAAAACAGGTGAATGATGCTGAAAAATGGGTTCGCTCGTTTAATCAATGGCTCATTTCTTTAGAGAAATAACCACAAGTAAAGGTGGTAAATATTTATCATATATATTTTCTGATAATCGTGATGTTATCGCTAAGGAGGGGGTTCATCCTAACAGAAAGGGTATTATTTGATGAGAAAAGCGTTATTAGAGGCAGTTTAAATAGTAAGAGAATTCTTCATATGTAGGAAATTTTGGTCAGGGGCACTAGAACCCTGACCATAACAATTTTTCAAACTACTCTTGAATTGTATATGAGGATAATAAAAAATGTTGTCGAACAGTGTCTTGAAAATTAAATTTTATGTAAAGTCACTTTTTTAATATTAATTAAGAAGGAGATATTCAGTGAATATTCAATTTAAAAATAATCAACTGACGGTTTTTCAAAGTTCCTTGTATATGACTACATCTACCGTAATTCAAACGAACTCTTCAATAATAGTAGTAGATCCTACATGGCTACCTGATGAAGTGGAAGGAATAAGGAATTATGTCTATCGCATAAAAAAAGATAGACAAATACACCTTATTTTCACACATAGTGACTGGGATCATATCCTTGGTGTAGGCGCCTTTCCAGATGCAAAAATAATTGGTTCAAAGGAACTTTCTGAACACGACCAAAAAGAAAAAATAATTAATCAAATAAAAGAATTTGACGATTTGAATTATTTGTCTAGACATTATCCCGTTTATTACCCTCAAGTTCATGTAGAAATTGAAGGAGATCGGCAACAATTGATCATTGATGAACTTGTCTTAACCTTTTATAAAGCACCTGGACATACTGCAGATGGATTATTCACAGTTATTGAGCCTTATGGTATTTTTGTTGCGGGTGATTATTTATCAGATGTAGAATTTCCTTTTATCTATAGTGGTTTTAAAGATTATTTGCAAACGATACATAAATCGAGAAAAATTGTATCTGATCATGATATACATGTTCTTATACCTGGTCATGGAAATGTTACAACTAGTAAAGATGAAATAAATCAAAGAATACAAGAATCTATAGATTACTTGGAGAATTTAAAGAAAAATATAGACCAAGAAGTTTATTTGAAAAAACGTTATAGGTTTTATAATGGAATGAAATCGACACACGCGAATAATAAAAAGTGGGTGAATAATTGTTAATTGGTTTTGGTCCTTACCATTAAGGGAATCCTAAGGGTGAGGAAGGTGACGATATGATTCATTCTTATGGACAATTGGCAGTAGAAGTCTATGATTTAGAGAAACCTTTAGGAGAATCGTTTAAGGTTGTAGAATATTACTTGCAAAGGTTAGATGGTTGTCAAGGAAGAATACTCGAAGCAGAGGTTGGGCTTGGTAGAGTGTACATCCCCCTTTTAGAGAAGGGGTTAAAAATTGAGGGTTTTGATTCGTCTAAAGATATGTTAGCTTGTTGTGAGGCTCGCTGTAATGAAAAAGGATTGACTCCTTCTTTGTATAAAGGAGAAATGATGTCTTTCTCTCGTCATAAGCTTTTTGATGCTATTATCATACCTGCTGGTACATTTCATCTTGTAGAAAAAAGAAGAGAAGCAATGCAATCACTAAGAAACTTTTTAAAACATTTGTCCCCAAATGGAAGGATAATTATGGATTTATATTTACCGACGCCAGATAAAGGACCTTCTATTCAAACATGGGAAATGAATGATAAAGAGATGATCACATTAACGAAGAGTATCATTGAAAATAATATGCTTGATCAAAAGCGGATTTCTCTTTTGAAGTATGAAAAGTGGTCAAATGGGAAGTCTGTCGCTCAAGAACTTCATAGGATTCCATTTCGGTGGTATGGGTTGAAGGAGTTTAAATTGATCTTGGAGAGAATCGGTTTTTCTGCTGTAACCGTTTCTGCGAACTATCAGTATCGAAAGCAGCCACAATCCTCACAAGACACTTTGACCATCGAAGCGGTAAAAGGAAAGTGAAAGATAGTAGCAACGCTACTATCTTCTATAAATGATTAGATAAAAATGATCTAACTTCCTCTGGTGTCTTAGCATTGGCGCTATGAAGATGACCAAGTTTTTCATTATTTTTGAAAATAAGTATGCTTGGAATACCCATCACTTGATACGTTTCTGCAATTTCAGGGAAGTCATCCTTGTCAATTTCATACCATTGATAGTCGTTATATTCCTCTAATATTTCACCAATAAACATATCCATTCTTGTACAGTCAGGACACCAATTTGTGACAAACTTAATGAGAACTTCCTTATCAGATCCAATTAATTGGTTAAATTGATCGGCTGTTGTGATTTTTTCCATGAGTTATTCCTCCTAAGTAATTGTGATTATTAAATGTGAGCTTTCGCTTTTCTATATTGTCTAGCTCCAGCGCCCAGCGACGAGTAGCGCTTTCGAAGCACACGACGTGCTAGCATCAACGTTAGCCACAGGAAGTGGCTGAACTTAGTTGATGATCCTCTGTGTAGATGATGTTCCATTACCTCTACGTTGACACAGGACGTGTCTGAAATTAGTAGATCATCCACTTTAGGCTTTTCGTGTTTCCTTTATCTCATGCGGCGATGCACACGACGTGCTAGCATCAACGTTAGTTCGCGCTTCGTGACTGTTCTTAGTTGACGTTCCATTTGCTCTGCGTCGCTAAACGGGCGATTGTGCTTTTCTTTATTGTAATCGATTTGGGTAGAAAATTGTTATGAGACGATTTTTGAAACTTAAATAAAATTTCATATCTTCTCTTCAATCTAATAACAATTTCGCCTATAAATGATACAATATATTATCAAGTGTTCCAAATAATCAAATGTTCAATGAACATTTCATGATAAATTTTTAACACATTTTTTCAGGAGGAGTCAAAATGAAAATTAAATTAGGACTCATTTACGGAGGGAAATCTGCTGAACATCAAGTTTCATTACAAACAGCATTAGCTGTTATTAACGCCCTAGATCAAACGAAATTTGATGTACACCCTATCTATATTAAAGAATCAGGTGAGTGGGTACAAGGACCACAAATAGAGGGGACTGTGGAAAGTGTTGAGAACCTGAAGCTGGTAGAAGGAACACAATCAGTATCTCTTTTGAATACACAACTTGTACTTGAAGATAGCTATGAAAATGAAATTGATGTCGTTTTTCCTTTGTTACATGGTCCAAATGGAGAAGATGGAACCATTCAAGGGTTACTTGAAATGATGAATCTACCCTATATAGGAAATGGTGTTTTGGCTTCAGCGACGGGAATGGATAAAGTCATTATGAAAAATATCTTCGCTCAAGCTGGGTTACCTCAGGCAAATTACTTGGCCGCTTTCAGACATGAGTGGGAAGAAAATCGTTTGACTTTATGTGAACAGGTGGAAAATAAGTTAGGTTATCCATGCTTTGTTAAGCCAGCTAACCTCGGTTCAAGTGTTGGGATTAGTAAAGCGAAGGATCAAAGATCATTTGAGCAAGCTTGTGAAGAAGCGTTTAAATATGATCGGAAAATTGTGATCGAAGAAGCTGTAGTAGGAAGAGAAATAGAGATCGGTGTTATGGGAAATGATCAGCCAGAGTGTTCAGTCGTTGGGGAGATTGCACCAAACACTGAATTTTACGATTATCAGGCTAAGTACGTTGATGGAGACACAGACTTAATTATACCAGCGTCTGTAACAGATGAAGAATATGAGCTGATTAAAACACTCGCCATTAAAGCCTTTAAATCCATTGATGGATCAGGATTAGTAAGAGCAGATTTCTTCTTAAAAGAGGATGGTGCGGTCTTAATTAATGAAGTGAATACCATGCCTGGTTTCACACCTTACAGTATGTTCCCGCTTTTGTGGAAGCATTCCGGTGTAAGCTATCCGCAATTAATTGAACGTCTCGTACAGTTAGCGTTAGATCGTTATGAGGAGAAACAAAAGAATAAATATACTATTTAGTAATGTTTAAAAAACAATTGGGGCTGTCCAAAAAGTCCATGTTCTTAGTAAATGAGGACAAATTGAAAACCCAAAAATGTCGATATAATAGCATTTTTGGGTTTTACTTTTATCAAGGTTTTGTCTGAAAAGTTACTTTATAGACAGCCCCTTTTATTTAAGGAAGGTGAATCCATTGATTAAACGTTCAATTGAACAGATCGTAAAGATGTTGAATGGATCTTGCGATGAAACACATAAACAAAAAGAAATTGAAGGCGTTTCAACGAATTCTCGTGAAATAAAAAAGGGTCAGCTGTTTGTCCCAATCGTTGGAGAGAACTTTAATGCTCATCATTTTGCAGAGCAAGCACTTAAAAATGGAGCATTGGCGACTTTTGGAGTGGAATAAACATGAGAAAAAACCTCCTAAAAATGGGATCGTTATTTTTGTAGAAGACACGCTTGTTGCCTTGCAAGCCTTAGCCAAAGCATACATAGTAGATGTGAATCCAACGGTCGTAGGTGTAACGGGAAGTAATGGTAAAACAACAACAAAGGATATGATTTCATCTATTCTAAGTGAGCGTTATGTTGTGCATAAAACAAAAGGGAACTTTAATAATCATATTGGATTGCCTTTAACTATTTTAGAGATGAAGGAACAGACTGACATTGCCGTTTTAGAAATGGGAATGAGTGGTCTTGGTGAAATAGAACTCTTATCTAGACTGGCTGAGCCTGATATTGCGATCATTACGAATATTGGAGAAGCTCACTTGCAGGATTTAGGTTCAAGAGAGGCGATTGCTGAGGCGAAGCTAGAGATTACAAAAGGGTTAAAAAATAATGGGACACTTATATATGATGGTGAGGAACCGTTGTTACAAGAGCGGGTAGATCAACACTATAAAAAAATAACCTTTGGTTATTCGAATAAAATGGATTTTTATCCGTTAACAATTGAACAAACAAATGAAGGAACCACTTTTACTTGTTACCCATTCAATGATTCATTTTACATGCCTGTTTTAGGAAAACATAATGTAAAAAATGCCTTAAGTGCGATGGCTGTAGGTAAAACACTGCACTTATCAGAGGAAGAAATAAAAAGAGGTTTAGCTTCCATAAAGATTTCGAGCATGCGCTTGGAGATGGAAAAAGGAAGCACAGGTGAAGTCATTATTAATGATGCCTATAATTCTAGCCCAACAGCTGTTAGAGCGGTAATGGATCTCGTCTATGATTTGTCTGACTATAAAAGAAAAATTGTCGTACTTGGTGATATGCTCGAACTAGGGGACGATGAAGAGAGACTCCATTATGAGGTCGGTAAAACGATCATTGGCGAAAAGGTTGACTTTGTTTTCACATATGGACCACTAAGTGCGCATATTTCACGGGGAGCTCAAGAAAGATTTAGAGACGGTTATGTTTTTCACTATGAAGATAAACAACGTTTAATTGAGGATTTGAAGGAATTACGTACAAGTGGGGACTTAATTTTAATAAAGGCTTCTCGAGGAATGAAATTAGAAGAAGTGGTGAAAGCATTAAAGTAGGGGCGCTTTGAAACGCCCCCCTTTCTATCAATGATCAAGGGCCCCTCTTTTGTTGAATGCGATGAAAACGAGCAACCAACATAAGACAGTCCAAGCGAGGATAATCATAAAAGGAGAGAATATGTTTCCTGTTGAACTACCTTCTTCGACAATCGTGGCTAAGTGTAGCAACTGTATGTTTGGTAAATATTCTAAAGGTTTTAAAAAACTAGCTCTTGCTATAAGACTTTGTATGAGAAGTGGGAAACCGAATATAAACATGATTGGAAAAGATAACACAGAAGCTTCCGTCACCGATTTAGTATAGAGACCCAGCAAAGTACCTAACCCTAAATAGAAAATAGCAGATATAAAGAGTGCTAAAGAGATGATGGTAAGGTTTTTGGGTTGGTAGCCTATAATAAAGATACAAACAATGACTGTCCCTATTGTCATAAGAAAGGTCAGTATACTCTTTCCAATTAATATTTCTAACGTTGTTGCAGGTGATAGAATCAGACCACGTAGCGTATTTTTTTCTTTTTCTTCAGCAATAAGCGCACTTTGAATAAAAACCGTAACTAAGGCAAATGTTATGCTGATAATTGTATAGCTAATATCTAAGCTATCTCTATCTTTGAAAAAAACAGCATAAATTATTGGGACTGTAATCACACTTAAAACAAACAGGTTTCTAAATAAATCTTTCATGTCTTTTTGGAAAATGGCATAAATACGGCTCATTGAATCGGTCATATTAATTCTCTCCCTGTAATCTTCAAAAATATATCCCCTAAAGTCGGTTCGTTTGAATAAATAGACTCTACCTCGTCTGCCGTCATATATTGATAGATGATTTTCGCACTGTCCTTATCCTTTTGGAGAACTTCCTTTCTTCCATTTTTTAATTCGATTGTAATCGTTGTATCTGAAAAGTCTCTACGAATCTTTTTCGGTTCACCGAGTAATTGAATTTTCCCATGATTAAGAAAGGCAATTCGATCACAGAGCAATTCAGCTTCTTGCATGTTATGGGTAGTTAAAAAAATCGTTGTTCCTTTTTCATTTAACTCTTTGAGTCCTTTGTATATTTGCTGTGCATTTACTGGATCAAGTGCCGATGTCGGTTCATCTAAAAATAGCAGTTCGGGTTCATGTATGAGAACTCTTGCAAGTAACACGCGTTGCTTCATTCCTTTTGAAAGTTCTGATACCTTTTTTCTTTGTTCATCATACAGTTTCACTAATGAAAGTACTTCATCCATTCGTTCTTTTTGTACATCAAATAGCTTACAATATAGCCGTAAGTTCTCTTCAATGGTTAAACGATCATATAAGCCGCTATTATCCGTTAAAATACCTATCTTTTTAAAGAGTCCTTTTTTCCGTATGAGTTGTGAGGGAACGCCAAATAATGTTGCTTCGCCCTTTGTCGGTGAAAGTTGCCCTGTTAATATCTTTATCGTTGTTGTTTTCCCTGACCCACTAGGACCTAAAAATCCGAATATCTCTTTTCGATGAACTGAAAAGTCTATCCCATCTATTGCAATTTGTTTTGAAAAACTCTTTACTAATGATTTTGTTTCGATTACTGGTTCCAATATGATGCCTCCTTTTTTTCTCATTTTATGACAAGGCTCTGAAAAGTACATTAAAATCAGATTGAAAGGAGAATAGGTTAGGCTGAAAAGAGTAAAATGATCGGTAAATGGAGTATTATATAGGTTGAATGGAGACTATTTAACCCCTATAATTTCTTTCAACACGGCCATTTTCGCTTTTGAGAGCGGAACTTCAGATTGGTCCTCCATAATTAAGCTGTAGCTGTTTTTTGTCCAAGTAATGATTTCTTTTACTTTTTGTAAATTAACAATATAGGATCGGTGGCATCGGAAAAAGCCGAAAGGTTGCAACTTCTGCTCAAATTCTATTAAGGTAAAGACGCCTTCAAATTCTTCTCCATTTATATGGACATTTACTGAACCTTCACAGCTCTCGATAAAGGTAATGTCCGTCGGGTCAAATAAAACAATTTTCTTATTGATCTTCATGGGAAGTTTATTAAAAGCATAATGAAGAGGTTTTTCATTTTCTTCCTCTTTCACATCGTCGCTTTCTATCAAGATTGGTTTTAATCCTTCTTTATCTAGATGATAGGCCTTATTCGTGAGTGTCCTCGCGTTTTCTTTGTTATCTGTTAAAACGAGAATACCCTTCTTTTTTTCTTCCAGCCATGTGATTAATCGAACAAAAACTTCTTTGGATTCAATATCTACATTTTGAACAGGCTCTTCGAAAACATATAAACATGCGTCATGAAACAAGGTTCGTCCATACTGTACTCTTCTCTTTTCAGAGGGAGAGAGATTCTTCACTTTTTTTAACTTTTTTTCATCAAGCTTAACTATAGATAAAATGCTTTCTATTGAGTGTGGTGATTGATATAACCTCTTAAAAAACTTAAAATGATCCATAACCGTTAATCTCTCGTAAAGTGCTTCTTTTAATAATAAAAAGGAAACAGAGTGAAGGTTAATTGATATTTTTTCATTATTGATGTGTATTTGCCCAACAGATACGGCTTCCTTCCCAATAAGAATATTAATAAGGGAATTTCTTACGCTTGTATTTGTATGAAGAGATACAGAATCTCCATTGTTTATTTCTAAATTAAATGAGGAGAAGACGGTTGTATCCTTTTCGTGCTTCTCTAAATTAATTATTTTTAAGACCATGATGAATTCCTCTCTTAAGGTAAATAAATATTTTATAATTATGGCTATGATTGTGAGTCTTTCGATGAATAGATGGGAAATCCCTCTATTTATCAATTATACAACAGCTATTTGTACAGGAGGTTCTATAAGATGATCGGTTGTCTATGTATTCACGGGTTTACAGGTGATACTTGGGAAGTTGAACCCATCGCGGACTATTTAAAAAAGGAAACCGATTGGGTTATCGTTACCCCGACATTACCTGGTCATGGGCCCTCTTCAAATTTAAAAGGCTATACGAAACAAGACTGGATTGAAGAGGCGATAACGGCCTATAAAAAGCTTGAAGAACAAGTGGATGAGATCATTGTTGTTGGATTCTCAATGGGAGGAATGATTGCCTCTTATTTAGCTGCTCACTATTCAGTGAAAAAGCTAGTGCTCTTAAGCGCAGCAGCTTATTATGTCAACCCTTCTCAGTTTGCTGTAGATATTAAGCAAATGTTTGAGGATGCCCTCAATCGAAACCTTAAAGATAACGAATTGTTTAATCGATATAAAAAAAAGATTATAGAGACTCCTCTTTCCTCCACTTTAGAATTTCAGAAGCTTGTTCGTGAAGTGAGACCTTTATTAGAGAAGATACACCAACCGACCCTCATTATTCAAGGAGAAGAGGATGGAATTGTTCCTGCTAAAAGTGCTCATTTTTTGTACGACCAGATTGGGTCAAAGGAAAAAGAACTATGTTTTCTTCCTTCATCCAAACACCACGTTTGTCATGGCAATGATTTTGATACGTTAAAGAAGAAGGTTCATGAATTTTTAATTTCTGGAGAGTAGTTTGAATGGGTTTTCAAAAGTCGGAAAAATTGGTTAAGTTGAAATGAAGTCCGACAGATGGTATGATAGCTTTTAAAGTGTATTGTGCTTTGTTTAATAGAATCGGTCGTTAAAAAGGGACTGAGTGGCCATACGTTTATGGTTGAAACCCCTTTTTCTTTTTGTGGAAACGACCTTCCAATTTTTGAGCATAAACATACATGATTCATGTTATGTTTCAGAAGATAGGTGGAGAAAGAAAGCCCCACCTCCTTATAATCTCCGTTTGTAGATAAACATCATTTTTTTCAAGCTTAAGCGTTTGTCAATGACCTAAAATTATTTCTTTCTTTCATTTATTATGGGGAATGCTAATAAAAAGGTAAGGTGTTTGTCTTTTGGAGATACGAAGGAAGAAGACCTTTCATATAAAACGTATTCGTTGAAGGGCTATTAACACGGGTAGGTAAGGTTCACAAAGAAAGCCTAAACAATCCACCTTGACCTCTAAAAAGGCATGCAGGAAGTAATAATGAAAAGAAGAGAAGGAGAATGAAGACATTGACAAAAAAGTTTGAAGAATTAGGGCTAAGCCCGAGTATGATGAAATCAATCGAGAGAATGGGATTTGAGGAAGCGACACCTATTCAAGCTCAAACAATTCCTCTAGGTTTTGAGGGGAAAGATGTAATTGGCCAAGCGCAAACTGGAACGGGAAAAACGGCTGCATTTGGTATTCCACTAATTGAAAAAATTGATGTACATTCATCTATGATTCAAGGAGTGGTCATTGCGCCAACAAGAGAATTAGCGATTCAGGTATCTGAAGAGCTTTATAAAATAGGATCAGGAAAACGCGCGCGTGTTCTTCCGATATATGGTGGACAAGATATTGGACGTCAAATTCGAGCGCTAAAAAAACGCCCACATATTATCGTAGGAACACCTGGACGTTTAATTGATCATATGAATAGAGGAAATATTCGTCTTGATGGAGTCCATACAATGGTATTGGATGAAGCGGACGAAATGTTAAACATGGGCTTTATTGAAGATATTGAAGCTATTCTTTCTAAAGTACCAGAACAGCGTCAAACGTTATTGTTCTCAGCAACAATGCCTGATCCAATTAGAAAAATTGCTGAACGATTTATGGATAATCCAACCGTTGTAAAAGTAAAAGCGAAGGAAGTAACGGTACCTAATATTCAGCAATATTATGTAGACGTGCAAGAGAAGAAAAAGTTTGATGTTTTAACACGCTTATTGGATCTTCAATCACCTGAGCTAGCTATCATCTTTGGTCGTACAAAAAGACGTGTGGATGAATTGTCAGAGGCTTTAACCTTGAGAGGTTATGCAGCTGAAGGAATTCATGGTGATTTAAGTCAAGCGAAGAGAATGTCTGTGTTACGCAAGTTTAAAGAGGGGTCTATTGAAGTACTAGTGGCAACAGATGTTGCGGCTCGTGGGCTTGATATTTCAGGTGTTACCCATGTATATAACTTCGATGTACCACAAGATCCTGAAAGCTACGTTCACCGAATTGGTCGAACAGGTCGTGCCGGAAAAACAGGTTTAGCTCTTACGTTTGTTACACCAAGAGAACATGGTATGTTAAAAATGATCGAAAAAACAACCAAGCGTAAAATGGATAAGATGAATGCCCCTACGTTAGATGAAGCGTTAGAAAGCAAGCAGAAAATAACCATTGAAAAAATACGCTCAACGATTGAGACGGATAACCTTTCTTATTATAAACGCGCGAGCGGAAGAGCTTCTTGAAGAAAATGATTCTGTTGAATTATTAGCGGCTGCAATAAAAATGATGACGAAAGAACCAAGTACGACCCCTGTTAAGCTAACAGAAGAAGCACCGCATGTGGTAAAAAGACATTATGATAATAAGCGTGGGAAAAATAATCGTAAAGATTATTCTCACAAAAAAGGTCAAAGATCATCATCGTACTCGAAAAATCGTTCTCAAAATAGATATAACAAAAAGTCACGTTCACAATCACGTAACTCATAAATTAAAAAAAGGTGCTGATCAGCACCTTTTTTTAATATATCTTGCTAAATCAGGGAACATTGCCTATGCTTATTCGTAGAGAAAATAAACAGTACATGAGGGAGGGGATCGAGTGAGAAAAGAACCGAAAAATAAGATTAGCCCTAAAGCGTTAAAAGTTTGGAGAATTTCAGGTGCGATTAACTCATCTTTCGTTTTGCTAGTTGCAATCGCCCTTACAGTTGCAACGTTCTTTTTTGATTGGCCGCGATGGTTAATTTTTATCTACTATTTGTTATTTGGTATTTTCACCTTTTTCTATGTTTATCTAATACCAAAAATACGCCTGAAAATATGGAGCTACGAGGTACATGAGCATGAGATTGACTTAAAGTTTGGTGTTTTTGTTGTAAGCCGCGTGTTAGTACCAATGGTTCGTGTTCAGCATGTCGATACTGAGCAAGGGCCTATTTTACGAAAATACAACTTGGCATCTGTTTCTATTAGTACAGCGGCGACAGTGCATCAAATCCCAGCTCTTAACATGGAAGAAGCAGAAGAGTTAAGAGATTATATTTCAAGGCTCGCAAGGGTGGCGAAAGATGATGTCTGAGGCAAAACGACTACATCCTATCGGTGTCCTATACCAGATCGTAAAAGTGATAAGAGAATCGATTTTTCCAATCTTGTTATTATTCATTACGGATGTTAAAGAGTTTTTAAATGGATATTTGGTTCTTGTTATTGTGATTGGGATTTTACTAATCGGACTCATCGGTTTTTTACGTTGGTGGAAGTTCACCTATCGAATAGAAAATGATGAATTTAGGGTAGAACAAGGAGTGTTTATAAAAAAACAGAGATACATTCCTATAGAGAGAATACATGCTATTAACATTAAAGCCAATTTATTTAACCAAATGTTTAAGCTTGTTAAGCTTCAAATTGAAACTGCTGGTGGAGGTTTTGAATCAGAAGTAGACTTAACGGCTATTTCCAAAGAAGACGCAGAAAATATTAAATCAACGATACAAAAAAGAAAAGTTCAAAAGGAAGGTCAGTTAGAGGACGAAAGTTTAGGACAGGACTTTGAGGAGCAACAAGTCAACAAAGATTTCGTTTATTCACTTGGAAACAAAGAATTGTTTATTATGGCGACCACATCAAGCGGGATCGGAATCATCTTTTCGGCTTTTGCAGGTGCAAGTCAATTCTTTGATAACTTTTTAAATGTTGAAGAGCTTTGGAATCGATTTTATGGCTTATCTAACGTATTTGAAATTTTACTAACTGTCTTTGTGCTTTTCTTTCTTTGGGCTTTAAGCGTAGTAGGGACCTTTTTGAAATATGCTAATTATCAAATTGAAATGGATGATGAGATGATTTACATATCGAAAGGAATTCTTGAAAAGCAGCAATTGTCTGTTCCGTTGTCGAGAGTACAAGCGATCACAATTGAAGAAAGTTTGTTAAGACAGCCTTTCGGTTATGGAACAGTGAAAATGATTAGTGCAGGATCAGGAAGTATTGAAAATCAAGATGAAAGTTCAATGCTGTTTCCGCTTATACATAAAAAGAATTTGAAACGATCGTTGGCAGAGATTTTCCCTAACTATGAAGCTGATAACGAGACTCAAAAACTACCATTAATATCGAAACGACGATATATTTTTCGTTCTGTCGCTCCATTTGTGATTCTTTCCTTGTTCTTTATCATTATGTTCAAAGGGATAGGAGCACTCTCGCTTCTTGTGTTACCACTTGCTTGGTGGTTTGGTGTGCTGAGATATAAAGATGCTGGATGGAATATTGATCGTGAAAACCATCAACTCACCTTAAAGTATCGTCGCTTAGTGAAGAGCAAAGTGTTAATGAAAAAAGCAAAGATTCAATCGTATCATTACTCTCAATCCTTCTTGCAGAAACGTTACTTACTAACGTCTGTTCATACGAATTGTATGAGTGGAGCAATTGGACTCCATACAAGTGTAAGAGATGTAGATCGACGCTCTGCTGAAGAAATTTACCAATGGCTATCAAGATCACAAACGCTTCATACTCAGGAAGGAACCAATCAAGAAGCCACAGAAACAACCGGCGAAATGAGCAACAATGTTGATGGATGGGTCAATGAATGAGAAAAACAAGGCAATGATAGAGAAGATAATAATTATTTGCGAGTCTTGTTTAGTCATCGTGTAGTTTTTTGAAAATAGTAGAAATAAATAAAACCCAAGAATACCAAATAATGAACCTGATGCTCCGATGTGAACGTAAGAAAGAGGTTCAATAAGAAAGGTAACAATGTTTCCTAAAACACCGCTACTTATAAATAGTAGAGAAAAGCGGAAATGACCAAGTAGTTGCTCAGCAGCAAAGGGAGCTAAAATAATAAGGGTAGCAAGGTTGAAAAACAGATGTTGAAAATCTTTGTGTAAGAATATTGGAGTGATCAATCTCCACCATTCTCCTACTTCAATTGCTCCGTTAAAACCAACAAGCATAGCGAACACTAAAGATAGAATGGGATGGGGAATAAGGAACAACATCCATAGAATAAGGATCATGCATCCGATCGTAAATACTACCGGATAATTATTTCGATAGGACTCAAAGGTTTCTCGATGAATAAACATAAAAAAACACCTCCGTGACGTTGTTGGGAGACTCTCTACATGTTATGAGCTTTTAGGTTATTTTAGTACAAGCATTTTAAAAGTGTAGGAGGTACAGATGATTATTGGAGTTGGCATCGATTTAGTAGAAATAACCCGAATTGACGAATTGAAAAACAAGAGTGAAAAATTCGTCTCTCGTATTCTGACAAATAATGAATTAAGCGTTTATCAAACGTTATCTGAAAGAAGGAAAAATGAGTTTCTAGCAGGAAGGTTCGCGGCAAAAGAGGCATTTAGTAAGGCTTACGGAAGTGGAATTGGTAAAGAAGTGCAATTCCATGATTTAGAAATCATGAACAATAATAAAGGGAAACCCGAACTAATACAAACTATTACACAACATAGAGTGCATATTAGCATTTCCCATAGCGAGCAATATGCGATTGCTCAAGTAATAATTGAAAGCTTGTCAAGCTAGTCTGCATATTTGAACTTCTTGTCTCATATAGATGTAATGCGATAGGGAAGAAGATTGTATCTTCCTTGATACGTCAATTGAGACAAAGGGGTTGAAGTTGTGAGGAAGTTCTATCAAATTAGGTTTATTGGACTTTTTGCCATTATGCTCTTACTACTGACCGCATGTGGTGAAAAATCTCAGTCTGATGTTGCGACTGCTCTAAAAGAAAAAGTAGACGAAATGAATTCATACAAAGCAGATGCAAAAATGACCTTGATGACAGGTGAAGAAGAACAAGTGTATGACATCGAAATCTTGCATATGAAGCCGACCTATTATCGAGTCAAATTAGAGAATGCACAAAAAGAGCAAAGTCAAATTATTATTCGTAATGACGAAGGGGTTTTTGTTTTAACGCCAGCATTAAATAAATCATTCCGCTTTCAAAGTGAATGGCCGCAAAACAGTAGCCAAGTGTACTTGTATGAATCACTTGTAGAAGATGTGCTTGAAGATGCAGAAGCTACATTCGAAGCAGGAGAGGGGCAATATTTATTTGAAACAAAAACAAATTATCAAAATAAAAAAATGCTCCCATTTCAAGAAGTAACGTTTGATAAGAAAACGCTCACTCCGAAAAATGTAAAAGTGATGGATGTCGATCGTAATCCTCTAGTTACTGTCGAATTTTCTTCTTTCAACATGAATGAAACGGTGGAAAAAGCAGCCTTTGATACAGAGAAGAATATGTCCAGCGCTTTGATCGATGTTCCTACACTGGCTCAGCAAGAGGAAGAACCATTTGCTGTTAAGTATCCAATGGAACCAGTCGAAGGGGAGTAAACTAGTTGGGAAGAAAGAAGTTGAAACCGATGTAGGAAAACGAGTGATTATGACATTTGGCGGTGAAAAAAGCTATACGTTAATTCAAGAAAGGGCGACAATTGCAGCGGCGACTACATCAACTTATGTGATGGGAGAACCAGTTGATCTAGGATTTACAGTGGGTGCTTTGAAGGAAAATTCAATCTCTTGGTCTTACGAAGGAGTCAATTACATGCTAGCTTCTGAAGAATTATCACAAGATGAATTAATCAAAGTAGCCTCGTCTGTTCAAGGGCAATCCTCTAAATAAACAAAAAAAAGAAAACTCTATCATTGGGTTTTCTTTTTTGTTGAATTGGGTATATATATTTCTTTATAAAAACCTCTACTTTGAGGTTTTTTGTTTTTCTATTGACAAATACATCATTTTCAAATCATAATCACCCATAAAGAAAAGCTAATTGAGGTGTATAGATTTGTTGTCTTCATATAGAGATACATGGGTTGAAGTAAATCTTGATTGTATTTACGAAAATGTAATGAATTTAAAAAAGCATTTAAATCATAAAACAAAAATAATGGCAGTTGTAAAGGCGAATGCCTATGGCCATGGTTATGTTCCGGTAGCTAAGACGGCTCTAGAAGCAGGTGCAAGTGCTTTAGCGGTTGCCTTCTTAGACGAGGCGATCTTTTTACGGAAATCGGGTATTGAGGCACCGATATTAGTAATGGGTGCAACTAGTGTTGATCACGTAAAATACGCAACCGAATGGAATGTTACCTTGACTGCGATATCATTACAATGGTTAAAACAAGTGATAAACCTAAAGCAAAAGGTGAATATTCATGTGAAACTAGACACTGGGATGAATAGACTGGGACTAAAAACCGAACAAGAAGTAAAAGAAGCAATTGCATTGTTGGAGGGGAATGAAGAGATTCAATTAAAAGGGATATTTACTCATTTAGCTACGGCAGATGAAGATAATACATCCTATCTTGATGAACAAATAAACAAATTCCAAGGTTTGATCTCGTTATTTAATAAAGATCAGCTAATGATTCATTGTGCAAACTCAGCTATGAGTTTAAGATTCCCTGATCAAGTGTTTAATATGGTGAGATTCGGTATTTCGATGTATGGCCTTGCCCCAGCCACAAACTTAAAAAATTCACTTCCTTTCGAGCTAAAAGAGAGTTTTTCTTTACACTCAAAACTTGTACATGTTAAGAAACTTAAAAAAGGAGAAAGTGTTAGTTACGGAGTACTTATACAGCCGAACAAGAAGAATGGATTGGAACTGTTCCAATTGGTTATGCTGATGGATGGATAAGAAAGTTGGCAAAACGTTCTGTTTTGGTAGATGGAAAGAGGGTTCCAATAATTGGTCGTGTATGTATGGATCAATTCATGATAAAATTACCTATTCAAAAACCTGTTGGAACAATTGTAACCTTAATTGGGGAGCAAAAAGGTGAAACGATAGGGATGGATGAGCTTGCAAAGGACTTAGATACCATTAATTATGAAATCCCTTGCATGATTACTTCAAGAGTTCCCCGTATTTTTTTTGCGAAATCAGAGTATAATGGAAGTGAGTAATGCTTTACTATAACAAGAGCTTAGTTGATAAACTAGAGTTTTTTATGTGATTTGGCTTTTTGAAGATATTAAGTTTCCTTAGCGAAGAAAATTGAACATTTTAAAGGATTAGTTAAAGAAAATTGCTTTGCTTACAACCGTTTAAATGATATGATTATTGTTGGAATAGATAAACGGGTTGTAGTTTTGGTGGAGGTGTATGTTTGTGTCTGAATCCAGCGCAACAACAGAAATTCTTATTCGCTTACCACAATCATTAGTGACGGAGTTGGATGGTTTAGTGAAACAGGAAGATGGCAACCGTAATGATCTAATTTATCAAGCTACGAAAATGTATATTCGTGAAAGAAAAAAAAGGCAAATCCGTGAATCCATGAGACGTGGCTACATGGAAATGGCGAAGATTAATTTAAATATTGCTTCTGAAGCATTCTTAGCTGAATATGAAGCGGATCACACCGTTGAACGATTAGTAAGCGGGGGTTAAGCTGTTGATTGTCAAACGTGGCGATGTATACTTTGCTGACTTATCTCCGGTTGTTGGTTCTGAACAAGGTGGGGTACGACCGGTATTAATCATCCAAAACGATATAGGGAATCGCTTCAGCCCTACGGTTATCGTTGCAGCAATAACAGCGCAAATACAAAAAGCAAAGTTGCCAACACATGTTGAAATTGATTCGAAGAAATACGGTTTTGAACGAGATTCTGTTATTTTACTAGAACAAATTCGAACAATAGATAAACAGCGTCTAACAGATAAAATTACCCATCTTGACGATGAAATGATGGATAAAGTAAATGAAGCTTTACAAATTAGTTTAGGACTAATCGATTTTTAAAAGGATAAATATTTTACAAGCATTGCTCCTCTTGAGGAGCTTTTTATTTTATCTTTTATCTAGATACAGAGGTGATGTTATGGAAAAACAAGCGTTATTACAAGTAGTAAGTCAAGAGTTATCTCTACCCTTAAAAGGGGTTTCGAATGTTATTGAATTGATAGAAGAAGGGAATACCGTTCCTTTTATCGCAAGGTATCGAAAAGA
This sequence comes from Bacillus carboniphilus, assembly GCF_020524035.2. NCBI lineage: Bacteria > Bacillati > Bacillota > Bacilli > Caryophanales > Bacillaceae > Bacillus > Bacillus carboniphilus. Next base: position 3,003,605 of record NZ_CP129013.1, read on the forward strand.
AAAAACAGGTGCTTTGGACGAAGTGCAAATTAGAGAAATTTCAGAGCGTTGGCAGTATTTAAATAATTTAGAGACAAGAAAGAAAGAAGTATTGAAATCCATTCATGAACAAGGAAAATTAACGGAATTATTGCAAAAGAAAATACAAGAAGCAACTAAACTGCAACAAGTAGAGGATTTATATCGACCATACAAGCAAAAAAGACGGACGAAAGCAACGGTTGCAAAGGAACAAGGACTTGAACCGTTGGCAAAATGGTTTTTCTCCCTTCCAGAACAGGGGGAAATTTCACAAGAAGCATCTTCGTTTATTGATGTGGAAAAAAAGGTTCAAACCGTAGAAGAAGCTATACAAGGGGCTAAAGATATAATCGCAGAATGGATTTCCGACGATCCTACTTACCGACAACGTCTACGTCAAATGACGAAAAATGAGGCGATGATCGTAACGGAAGTGAAAGACGAAGAAAAAGATGAGAAAAACGTATATGAAATGTATTATCAGTACGAGGAACCGATTAAAAAAATGGTCCCTCATCGAACGTTAGCAATTAACCGCGGTGAGAAAGATGGTATTCTTAAAGTGGATTTGCTTCCACCTACTGACAAGATCATATCCTACTTAGAGGGACAAGTTTTAGGAAAAGAGACGATAGTTCAAAGTCATATACAGGAGGTTATAGAGGATAGTTATAAAAGATTGATTAGACCTTCTATTGAAAGGGGAAATCCGTAAAGAGCTGTCAGAGAAGGCGGAAGAACAAGCGATACATATCTTTTCAGAAAATCTACATAACTTACTTCTTCAGCCTCCCATTAAAGGAAAGACCGTTTTAGGAGTGGACCCAGCCTATCGAACAGGTTGTAAATTAGCCGTCGTTGATGAGACTGGAAAGGTTCTTCAAATAGATGTCATCTATCCTCATGCACCTGTTAAAAAAAAAAGAAGAAGCAATTGTGAAGGTTAAAGAACTGTTAATGAAATACCATGTTCCCATTGTTGCGATTGGTAATGGTACTGCGTCCAGGGAAACAGAACAATTCATTGCAGAAGTGATTCATTCATTAAAACAAGAAGTTGCTTATGTGATTGTCAACGAAGCTGGAGCTAGTGTATATTCTGCTTCAGATATTGGACGAGCTGAGTTTCCTGATTTTCAAGTGGAAGAGAGAAGTGCTGTTTCTATAGCGAGAAGGTTGCAAGACCCTCTTGCAGAACTTGTGAAAATTGATCCGAAATCTGTCGGCGTCGGACAATATCAGCATGATGTTTCGCAAAAGAAGCTGACAGAGCAATTGAGCTTCGTCATAGAAACGGTCGTAAATGGTGTAGGAGTCAATGTTAATACGGCCTCTGTTTCATTATTACAAAATGTATCAGGTTTAACTAAAGCTGTCGCTCAAAATATTGTAAAAAAACGTGATGAACTAGGGAAATTTACGAATCGAAAACAATTGAAAGACATTCCTAGACTAGGTGCCAAAACATATGAGCAAGCAATCGGCTTTTTAAGAATCATCGACGGTGATAATCCTTTAGACCGTACTTCAATTCATCCTGAAAGCTATTCATTCGCAGATCAACTCTTGGATTTACTGAATGTCAGTAAAAAGGATTTAGGTACAGATTCTTTAAAAGAAAAAGTTAAGTCATTAGATCAAGAGAAAGTAAACGAAGAGTTGGATGTAGGTTTATTTACGCTGAAGGATATTTGCCATGCTTTTATCCAGCCAGAACGTGACCCAAGAGACGATGTGGCTCAACCAATCCTAAGGAAAGATGTTTTGAAAATGGAAGATTTAAAAAGTGGTATGGAACTACAAGGTACCGTAAGAAATGTTGTTGATTTTGGGGCGTTTGTTGATATTGGCGTTAAACAAGACGGGCTTGTCCATATCTCAAAACTAAAAAAAGGATTTGTAAAACATCCTTTAGAAGTTGTTTCAGTTGGTGATATTGTTAAAGTATGGGTAGACGATGTTAATATTCAAAAAGGGAGAGTTTCTTTAACAATGATAGGGGATTAGCATTACCTCCCTCTCCTTATTGAGAGAGGGAGGTTAAGTACTCCTTTTAGAGGCAATGTCGTTTTCTATAAAAATACCAGCATTGGTTAAGAAGTTTGATTTGGTAACGATCTTTTTCTAAAAAGGCACGTTGAATCTGATTTTGAAGCCAATTTGGCATGGTTCTCCCCTCCTAGTGATATATTGTATGCACATGGGTTATGTCCTGTTGCACAAACAGTAAGTAGGTGAATAGGTTGAACGATAAAGAACTACAAATATTAGTTGAGAAGATATCATTCAAGTATTTTAACAAACCATTTTTTCACAGAGCGTCCTTCAACAAAAGGCTACGAACAACGGGAGGTCGCTATTTGCTTAAAAGTCATAATATCGAAATTAACTACAGTCATTATGAGAAGTTTGGAGAAAAAGAACTTGAAGGTATTATTAAGCACGAGTTATGTCATTACCACTTACATTTAGAAGGAAAAGGACATATGCACCGTGATCGAGATTTTAAGGAGTTACTTGCTAAAGTAGGTGCCCCAAGGTATTGCAAACCATTAGAGAACACTCAAACAGCAAAAAAGAGATATGTATATCAATGCGACAGTTGCAATCATCAATATATTAGAAAGAAACGAATGGATCCAAGTAAATATTCATGCGGTAGATGTCGAGGGAAAATAAAGCTGGTTGATGCGGTAGTTCAAAGTTAAAAGAGCACTTGGAATAGTTGAAGTTTTTCTTAGAAGCTTGCATAAAAAACTCCTTCAGTTAGCGTGCTTGAAGGAGTTAATAGGTGTATAAAAAAGGTTGACGATAGTCTGAATTTATGATAAATTATAATAGCTTTCGTTAAACAATATGCATTATTTTCCGCAGTAGCTCAGTGGTAGAGCATTCGGCTGTTAACCGAACGGTCGTAGGTTCGAATCCTACCTGCGGAGCCATAAGGAGAAGTACTCAAGTGGCTGAAGAGGCGCCCCTGCTAAGGGTGTAGGTCGCGCGAGCGGCGCGAGGGTTCAAATCCCTCCTTCTCCGCCATTATTTTTTTGCTTAAAATCGGCCCGTTGGTCAAGCGGTTAAGACACCGCCCTTTCACGGCGGTAACACGGGTTCGAATCCCGTACGGGTCACCATTTGGAGGATTAGCTCAGCTGGGAGAGCACTTGCCTTACAAGCAAGGGGTCGGCGGTTCGATCCCGTCATCCTCCACCATTCCTTTACTATTATCGCGGGGTGGAGCAACGAGCAAAAGCATCGTCGAAACTACAGCGAGTTGTACCGATCGAGTAACATCTTGAGTAACCAACCTGAGATCGGGACAGTCCATGCTAACTAAGAGCATAGAAATTCAATGTAGTTTAATATTATCGCGGGGTGGAGCAACGAGCAAAAGCATCGTCGAACCCACAGCGAGTTGTACCGATCGAGCAACATCTTGAGTAACCAACCTGAGATCGGGACAGTCCATGCTAACTAAGAGCATAGAACAACAATATACTTTATTATTATCGCGGGGTGGAGCAACGAGCAACAGCATCGTCGAATTCACAGCGAGTTGTACCGATCGAGCAACACCTTGAGTAAACAACCTGAGATCGGGACAGTCCATGCTAACTAAGAGCATAGAACAACAATATACTTTATTATTATCGCGGGGTGGAGCAACGAGCAACAGCATCGTCGAATTCACAGCGAGTTGTACCGATCGAGTAGCATCAAAGAGTAACAAACCTGAGATCGGGACAGTCAATTGCTAACTAAGAGCATAGAACAACAATATACTTTAATATTATCGCGGGGTGGAGCAGTCTGGTAGCTCGTCGGGCTCATAACCCGAAGGTCATAGGTTCAAATCCTATCCCCGCAACCAAAAAGGTCCCGTGGTGTAGCGGTTAACATGCCTGCCTGTCACGCAGGAGATCGCGGGTTCGATTCCCGTCGGGACCGCCATTTTTAATCTTGACTTCTACCGTTATTTAATATATTATATTTAATCTAGTGAATTTTTGTGACTAGTTGGAAGTTATGTCGATGATTTTTCTTGAAGCAACTCAATGGAGAAAATGCATAAAAAAATATTGTGCGAACTACATTCTTGATGTTTACTTACTATAATTAGTATTTATTTTATAGGTATGTCAATGATTTTTCTTGAAGTAACTCAATGAAGAAAATGCATAAAAAATCATTGTGCGAAGCTAACCTTCAATATAAATTACTATTATGAATTGCGGACATATAGTGGATATCATAATTATTCAGTTTATGTCGATGATTTATATGTTCTTGAAGAGTTTCAAGAAGCTTAGTCTTTCGAACACAAAAATCATCGTGCGAAGTGAATTCATGAAGTATACTCGGAGAAGCTAATTCATGAAGTAACATCAATGGGCTATAGCCAAGCGGTAAGGCAACGGATTTTGATTCCGTGATGCGCTGGTTCGAATCCAGCTAGCCCAGCCATTATTAAGAGCCATTAGCTCAGTTGGTAGAGCATCTGACTTTTAATCAGAGGGTCGAAGGTTCGAGTCCTTCATGGCTCACCATTTTGAATTTCGCGGGTGTGGCGGAACTGGCAGACGCGCTAGACTTAGGATCTAGTGTCCTTGTGACGTGGGGGTTCGACTCCCTTCACCCGCATTCATTTTTATTTACGCGGTAGTGGCGGAATGGCAGACGCGCTAGGTTGAGGGCCTAGTGGGGGTTAACCCCGTGGAGGTTCGACTCCTCTCTACCGCATTATCATCATTTGAAAATAGTTTTTAAAAAAGTGTTGACTATACGATAGATTACATGATAAGATATTTCTTGTCGCTAAAACAAAACAAATTAAAGAAAGCGCCCGTAGCTCAATTGGATAGAGCGTTTGACTACGGATCAAAAGGTTAGGGGTTCGACTCCTCTCGGGCGCGCCATTTGCGGGAAGTAGCTCAGCTTGGTAGAGCACATGGTTTGGGACCATGGGGTCGCAGGTTCGAATCCTGTCTTCCCGACCAGCTGCTTCAATTATTTGCGGGTGTAGTTTAGTGGTAAAACCTCAGCCTTCCAAGCTGATGTCGTGGGTTCGATTCCCATCACCCGCTCCAAATTATGATCTTTGAAAACTAAACAAACCAAAAGCGTCAATTTTTTTGAAACAACAATGAGTTAGCAAACTCATAAAATGATCAGATTGAATCTGACACCATTTTATCGGAGAGTTTGATCCTGGCTCAGGACGAACGCTGGCGGCGTGCCTAATACATGCAAGTCGAGCGGACTTGATGGAAAGCTTGCTTTCCATCAAGTTAGCGGCGAACGGGTGAGTAACACGTGGGCAACCTGCCTGTAAGACGGGGATAACTCCGGGAAACCGGGGCTAATACCGGATAAACCTTAAGACTACCTAGTCTAAAGTTGAAAGGTGGCTTTTAGCTATCGCTTACAGATGGGCCCGCGGCGCATTAGCTAGTTGGTGAGGTAACGGCTCACCAAGGCGACGATGCGTAGCCGACCTGAGAGGGTGATCGGCCACACTGGGACTGAGACACGGCCCAGACTCCTACGGGAGGCAGCAGTAGGGAATCTTCCGCAATGGACGAAAGTCTGACGGAGCAACGCCGCGTGAGTGAAGAAGGTTTTCGGATCGTAAAGCTCTGTTGTTAGGGAAGAACAAGTATCGTTCGAATAGGGCGGTACCTTGACGGTACCTAACCAGAAAGCCACGGCTAACTACGTGCCAGCAGCCGCGGTAATACGTAGGTGGCAAGCGTTGTCCGGAATTATTGGGCGTAAAGCGCGCGCAGGCGGTTCTTTAAGTCTGATGTGAAATCTCGCGGCTCAACCGCGAGCGGTCATTGGAAACTGGGGAACTTGAGTGCAGAAGAGGAGAGTGGAATTCCACGTGTAGCGGTGAAATGCGTAGAGATGTGGAGGAACACCAGTGGCGAAGGCGACTCTCTGGTCTGTAACTGACGCTGAGGCGCGAAAGCGTGGGGAGCGAACAGGATTAGATACCCTGGTAGTCCACGCCGTAAACGATGAGTGCTAAGTGTTAGAGGGTTTCCGCCCTTTAGTCTTTCGCGACAAACGCATTAAGCACTCCGCCTGGGGAGTACGGTCGCAAGACTGAAACTCAAAGGAATTGACGGGGACCCGCACAAGCGGTGGAGCATGTGGTTTAATTCGAAGCAACGCGAAGAACCTTACCAGGTCTTGACATCCTTCGCTACTTCTAGAGATAGAAGGTTCCCCTTCGGGGGACGAAGTGACAGGTGGTGCATGGTTGTCGTCAGCTCGTGTCGTGAGATGTTGGGTTAAGTCCCGCAACGAGCGCAACCCTTGATCTTAGTTGCCAGCATTCAGTTGGGCACTCTAAGGTGACTGCCGGTGACAAACCGGAGGAAGGTGGGGATGACGTCAAATCATCATGCCCCTTATGACCTGGGCTACACACGTGCTACAATGGATGGAACAAAGGGCAGCGAAGCTGCAAAGTGAAGCCAATCCCAAAAATCCATTCTCAGTTCGGATTGTAGGCTGCAACTCGCCTACATGAAGCCGGAATCGCTAGTAATCGCGGATCAGCATGCCGCGGTGAATACGTTCCCGGGTCTTGTACACACCGCCCGTCACACCACGAGAGTTTGTAACACCCGAAGTCGGTAGGGTAACCCTTTTAGGGAGCCAGCCGCCTAAGGTGGGACAGATGATTGGGGTGAAGTCGTAACAAGGTAGCCGTATCGGAAGGTGCGGCTGGATCACCTCCTTTCTAAGGAAAAATGTCTCTTTCGAGACATAAACGTAAGGACGCTTCTTGGTTTGTTTAGTTTTGAGAGATCATCTCTCAAACAGAAAGACTTCGTTCTTTGAAAACTAAATAACGAAATGACAAGACATCAAAATTGTGATTTATGACTTTTAAAGTCGATGTAATAAATTCTAACGGTTAAGTTAGAAAGAGCGCACGGTGGATGCCTTGGCACTAGGAGCCGATGAAGGACGGGACTAACGCCGAAACGCTTCGGGAGCCTGTAAGTAAGCTTTGATCCGGAGATATCCGAATGGGGAAACCCCTACTCGTAATGGAGTAGGATCCATATCTGAATACATAGGATATGGAAGGCACACCCGGGGAACTGAAACATCTAAGTACCCGGAGGAGAGGAAAGCAAACGCGATTTCCTGAGTAGCGGCGAGCGAAACGGAATTAGCCCAAACCAAGAGGTTTCCTCTTGGGGTTGTAGGACACTCTATACGGAGTTACAAAGGAATGAGATAGATGAAGAGGTCTGGAAAGGCCCATCAGAGAAGGTAACAATCCTGTAGTCAAAATCTCATTCTCTCCAGAGTGGATCCTGAGTACGGCGGGACACGAGGAATCCTGCCGGAAGCAGGGAGGACCATCTCCCAAGGCTAAATACTCCCTAGTGACCGATAGTGAACCAGTACCGTGAGGGAAAGGTGAAAAGCACCCTGGCGGGGAGTGAAAGAGATCCTGAAACCGTGTGCTTACAAGTAGTCAGAGCCCGTTAACGGGTGATGGCGTGCCTTTTGTAGAATGAACCGGCGAGTTACGATCCTATGCAAGGTTAAGCTGATAAGGCGGAGCCGTAGCGAAAGCGAGTCTTAAGTAGGGCGAATAGAGTATAGGGTCGTAGACCCGAAACCAGGTGATCTACCCATGTCCAGGGTGAAGTTCAGGTAACACTGAATGGAGGCCCGAACCCACGCACGTTGAAAAGTGCGGGGATGAGGTGTGGGTAGCGGAGAAATTCCAATCGAACTTGGAGATAGCTGGTTCTCTCCGAAATAGCTTTAGGGCTAGCCTCAAGATGAGAGTTATGGAGGTAGAGCACTGATTGGACTAGGGGCCCTCATCGGGTTACCGAATTCAGTCAAACTCCGAATGCCAGAAACTTATTCTTGGGAGTCAGACTGCGAGTGATAAGATCCGTAGTCAAGAGGGAAACAGCCCAGACCGCCAGCTAAGGTCCCAAAGTATACGTTAAGTGGAAAAGGATGTGGAGTTGCTTAGACAACCAGGATGTTGGCTTAGAAGCAGCCACCATTTAAAGAGTGCGTAATACTCACTGGTCGAGTGACTCTGCGCCGAAAATGTACCGGGGCTAAACGTATCACCGAAGGCGCGGACTGTTCCGTATGGAACAGTGGTAGGAGAGCGTTCTAAGGGCGGTGAAGCCAGACCGGAAGGACTGGTGGAGCGCTTAGAAGTGAGAATGCCGGTATGAGTAGCGAAAGAGGGGTGAGAATCCCCTCCACCGAATGCCTAAGGTTTCCTGAGGAAGGCTCGTCCGCTCAGGGTTAGTCGGGACCTAAGCCGAGGCCGAAAGGCGTAGGCGATGGACAACAGGTTGATATTCCTGTACCACCTCCCCACCATTTGAGTGATGGGGGGACGCAGGAGGATAGGGTAAGCGCGGCACTGGATCGCCGCGTCCAAGCAGGTAGGCTGATGAGTAGGCAAATCCGCTCATCATGAAGGCTGAGCTGTGATGGCGAGGGAAATAGAGTACCGAAGTTCCTGATTCCACACTGCCAAGAAAAGCCTCTAACGAGGTGGGAGGTGCCCGTACCGCAAACCGACACAGGTAGGCGAGGAGAGAATCCTAAGGTGATCGAGAGAACTCTCGTTAAGGAACTCGGCAAAATGACCCCGTAACTTCGGGAGAAGGGGTGCTCTGGTAGGGTGCAAGCCCGAGAGAGCCGCAGTGAAAAGGCCCAGGCGACTGTTTAGCAAAAACACAGGTCTCTGCGAAGCCGTAAGGCGAAGTATAGGGGCTGACGCCTGCCCGGTGCTGGAAGGTTAAGGGGAGCGCTTAGCGTAAGCGAAGGTGTGAACCGAAGCCCCAGTAAACGGCGGCCGTAACTATAACGGTCCTAAGGTAGCGAAATTCCTTGTCGGGTAAGTTCCGACCCGCACGAAAGGCGCAACGATCTGGGCACTGTCTCAACGAGAGACTCGGTGAAATTATAGTACCTGTGAAGATGCAGGTTACCCGCGACAGGACGGAAAGACCCCGTGGAGCTTTACTGTAGCCTGATATTGAATGTTGGTACAGCTTGTACAGAATAGGTAGGAGCCATAGAAGCCGGAGCGCTAGCTTCGGTGGAGGCGTCTTTGGGATACTACCCTGGCTGTATTGACCTTCTAACCCGCACCCGTCATCCGGGTGGGAGACAGTGTCAGGTGGGCAGTTTGACTGGGGCGGTCGCCTCCTAAAAAGTAACGGAGGCGCCCAAAGGTTCCCTCAGAATGGTTGGAAATCATTCGTAGAGTGTAAAGGCACAAGGGAGCTTGACTGCGAGACCTACAAGTCGAGCAGGGACGAAAGTCGGGCTTAGTGATCCGGTGGTTCCGCATGGAAGGGCCATCGCTCAACGGATAAAAGCTACCCCGGGGATAACAGGCTTATCTCCCCCAAGAGTCCACATCGACGGGGAGGTTTGGCACCTCGATGTCGGCTCATCGCATCCTGGGGCTGTAGTCGGTCCCAAGGGTTGGGCTGTTCGCCCATTAAAGCGGTACGCGAGCTGGGTTCAGAACGTCGTGAGACAGTTCGGTCCCTATCCGTCGTGGGCGCAGGAAATTTGAGAGGAGCTGTCCTTAGTACGAGAGGATCGGGATGGACGCACCGCTGGTGTACCAGTTGTCTTGCCAAAGGCATCGCTGGGTAGCTATGTGCGGAAGGGATAAGTGCTGAAAGCATCTAAGCATGAAGCCCCCCTCAAGATGAGATTTCCCATCTAGCAATAGAGTAAGATCCCTGAAAGATGATCAGGTTGATAGGTTCGAGGTGGACGTGTGGTGACACATGGAGCTGACGAATACTAATCGATCGAGGACTTAACCACACACATGCGATTCTTGTCACCTTTCGTTATTTAGTTTTGAAAGAATGAACTTTCTTTCAAACATAGCCTGGTAATAAGGGCAAAGAGGCCACACCCGTTCCCATGCCGAACACGGAAGTTAAGCTCTTTAGCGCCGATGGTAGTTGGGGGTCTCCCCCTGTGAGAGTAGGACGTTGCCAGGCTATTTTATTTACATAATATATTTTTAAAAAACACTACTATTATCGCGGGGTGGAGCAACGAGCAAAAGCATCGTCGAATCCACAGCGAGTTGTACCGATGGAGTAGCATCTTGAGTAAACAACCTGAGATCGGGACAGTCAATTGCTAACTAAGAGCATAGAACAACAATGTACTTTAATATTATCGCGGGGTGGAGCAACGAGCAAAAGCATCGTCGAATCCACAGTGAGTTGTACCGATCGAGCAACACCTTGAGTAAACAACCTGAGATCGGGACAGTCCATGCTAACTAAGAGCATAGAACAACAATATACTTTAATATTATCGCGGGGTGGAGCAGTCTGGTAGCTCGTCGGGCTCATAACCCGAAGGTCATAGGTTCAAATCCTATCCCCGCAACCAAAAACGGTCCCGTGGTGTAGCGGTTAACATGCCTGCCTGTCACGCAGGAGATCGCGGGTTCGATTCCCGTCGGGACCGCCATATTAAAATAGTCAAACATTCATTATTGGATGTTTTTTTGTTTTCTAGAAAATATTAAATTTTGACTTTTGTATTACTATGCGTATTATTTATATTGACACCCAGTTCCTTCATATGATAAGACTCTGATTGAGTCTTGTGATCACTATTTTCAAAGGTTAAAGGTATATGAATTAGTTTATTCACTAAATCATAATTGTGTCTTTATGTGTTATTACGCAGCGGCCATATAGGTCTATTCCATCTTCATATACATTTAATTTCAACTCACCACCCTGTTCTGAATGCTGATATGCATAAAGGAGGGATTTGTTAAGCCTTTTTTTCCAATAAGGACCTAAGGCACAATGAGAGGAACCTGTTACAATATCTTCGTTCACACCAATCTTTGGTGCAAAATATCTTGATACAAAATCATATTTATCTCTACAACTGCTCGTAATAATCACACCAGTTCCTTGTAATCGTCGAATACTTTCAAGGTTGGGTACTGCTTTTTGTACTAGTTCTCTTCCCTCTAGTTCGAGAATATACCTATCTTCCGCCCATTCAACATTTACTATATTTTGATTAATGGTGCTTCTTAATTCGTCAGTGAGTGTAACTGGAACTGACTTTTTTGCCTTCATCCTTATGTTAATAAAATCTCCACTTTTTTCAGCATGTAATTTTCCTGAATTTGTGTTAAATATAATAGGGGATTGATTAGAAACGAAACCTTCCTTAAACAATACATAAGCAGCCCCTAAAGTACCATGACCACAAAGGGCTATTTCACATATAGGGGTAAACCATCTTATTTCAAAGCCTTGGTTTTTTTCAACGATAAAACAAGTAATAGGTTGATTGAAAGATGTAGCACAAGCTTGCATCCATTTGCTTGATTGTTCATTCTTCAAAAGGACAATGACAGAGGGGTTACCTCCTTCATATTCTTGATTAGTGAAAGCATTTACTAAATAAAACCTCATCTAAAACACCCCCAATATTGTTTATTGAATATCACGATATTCTCATTTCTAAAAGCCAATACGCTGTTCGTGTTGGAGATTGGTCTAGATTGTTGTAAACTAACTGTATAGCTCATAACTTATAAGATAAAATATATTTAATTGTTCAATAAGTCCGATGTATTATCCTTCATAGCAATTCTTAACTTTATATAGAAAGAGTGGTCATTATTCGAGACGAGTTTTCAATCATTAATTCCATTACACCTTCATCACTAAAAAACAAAGATGTCTTGGTAGGTATTGGTGACGATGCGGCCGTCATAAATAGTCCAAAGCATTTAATTGTTTGTGTTGACACGATGGTAGAGGAGATTCATTTCACAAAACAAACGATGGGGCTAGAAGACATTGGCTATAAAAGTTTGGCGATTAATGTTAGTGATATTGCCGCAATGGGTGGAAAACCTTTGTATTACTTAGTCTCTATTTCAATTCCAAACGCATGGAGTGACGAAGAAATTCAATCCATTTATAAAGGGATGGAGCAATGTGCTAGTCTTTATCAAATGGATCTAATAGGCGGAGAAACGGTTTCAACGAGAGGACCCCTTACAATAGCTGTTACCGCTTTAGGAAAGATGGAAAGTGGTCGCTTTACTAAGAGAAGTAACGCAAAAGCTGGTGATATCATCTTTGTCACAGGATCTTTAGGTGATAGTGCCGGTGGCTTAGATATCCTCTTAAATGATTATATAAAACATACGGATGATCATAGTTACTTAATTAAAAAACACCAAAGACCTACACCTAAAGTAGATTTAGGCTTACAATTGGCAAAGATTAATCGGGTAAGTTTAAATGATATAAGCGATGGATTAAGTAGTGAGCTTTATGAAATAGCCGAAGCCTCATCGGTTTCAATGATGATTGAAGAAGAGGCAATCCCAATGAGCACATCGTTAAAGAACCTATATGGAAAAGATCAATCTTTACAATATGCCTTAACAGGTGGAGAAGATTTTGAACTTTTAGGCACGATGCCATCAGAGGATTTTCATCAGTTACAACAATTAACTGAACAAAAAGGTTGGTCGATTACTCAAATTGGTGAGGTTATTCTCCAAGAGGATAAACCAGAAGTATTTTTAGTTAAAAAAAATAATCCGATTCTTCTTACCAAAGGCGGGTACAATCATTTTTCCGAAGAGAGGTGAGGATTTGGAAAGACATATGATCTATTCTAATTCTGCTGAAAGAACGACACTACTAGCAAAAACATTAGCACAGCTTCTTCAAAAAGGAGATGTGATCACGTTAGAGGGCGATTTAGGAGCAGGAAAAACGGCTTTTACAAAAGGGTTAGCCCAAGGCTTAAATATAGAACGGAATGTGAACAGTCCTACATTTACGATTATCAAAGAATATTTAGACGGGAGACTTCCTCTTTACCATATGGATGTCTATCGATTAGAAAACGGTGTAGAAGAACTAGGATTTGACGAATATTTTCATGGAGACGGAGTAACGGTGATCGAGTGGGCTCATATTATTAAGGAAGAGCTTCCTGAAGAGCGTTTACAAATTGAAATTTATCGAAAATCTGAAAATGAACGGGAGCTTGTATTTATCCCTTTAGGTGACCGATATAAGCAGATGTATAAGGAGTTTGAGGAACATGAATGTGTTGGCCATTGATACGTCCAATGAAACGTTAGGAGTTGCCATAAGTAAAGACAAAAAAATAATCGCAGAATCTATTACGACTGTAAAGAAAAATCATTCTGTCCGAGCGATGCCAACGATTGTTCAACTGTTAGCTGATTGTGATATTCATCCTAAACAGCTAGATAGGATCGTAGTTGCGAAAGGTCCAGGCTCTTATACAGGTGTTCGAATTGGAATGACGATCGCAAAAACGATGGCATGGAGCCTTAAAATCCCAATAGTAGCTGTATCTAGTCTTCAAGTAATGGCGATGAATGGACACTTTTTTAAAGGGAAATTGTCTCCATTATTAGATGCGAGAAGAGGAAATGTATATACTGGCCTTTATTCATTTAATGATCGTCTTTATGTAGAGAAAGAAGATCAAAATGTTTCACTCTCTAAGTGGTTACATGAGCTAAAAGAGGAGCAAGAGGAAAGAATTTTGTTTATAGGAAAGGATACAGTTCAATTCGAGGACGAAATTAGAAGTATTTTAGGTAATAAAGCGTTCTTTACGAATGAGGTATTACATAACGCAAGACCTTCTTCCTTATTGAAAGTATCAGAACTACAAGAGCCTGGAGAGGTTCATTCTTTGACCCCAAATTATATAAGATTAGCTGAGGCAGAGGCAAAATGGTTAGCAGAAAACAAAATGAAGAGCTGATCATCCGTTCAATGACGATACATGACATTGACTCTGTTTATGAAATTGAAAAACAGTGTTTTGCTACTCCATGGTCGAAGGAAGCGTTTTATGAGGAAGTTTCCCAAAATCGCTTCGCTCATTACTTAGTACTGGAAAAAGATCTCGAAATCATTGGTTTTTGTGGGTTATGGGTGATGTTTGATGATGCCCAAATTACCAACATCGCAATTGCTCCAGCTTATCGAGGAAATCAATTAGGAGAACAACTAATGAAAAAAGCAATGGGGATTGCATTATCATTAGGGGCTGAGCAAATGACGTTAGAAGTGCGAGTATCGAATCATGTGGCTCAATCTTTATATAAAAAGCTTGGATTTATAGGTGTTACGTTAAGGAAAAACTATTATCAAGATAATTTAGAAGATGCTTTATTAATGTGGGTGAAATTAAAATGACGAACGAAGATGTGTACATATTAGGAATTGAAACGAGTTGTGATGAAACAGCAGCAGCGATTGTAAAAAATGGGTCTGAATTAATTTCAAACGTTGTTGCATCACAAATTGAAAGTCATAAAAGATTCGGTGGTGTCGTTCCTGAAATTGCATCAAGACATCATGTTGAACAAATAACCATTGTTATGGAAGAAACGTTAGCCAAGGCAAATATGGAAATAGAACAAATAGATGCAATCGCTGTTACAGAGGGACCAGGTCTTGTTGGGGCATTGCTTGTTGGAATTAATGCCGCAAAAGCTCTTGCCTATGTTCATAGTAAACCTCTTGTAGGTGTTCATCATATAGCAGGACATATTTATGCTAATCAGTTAATAGGGAAATTATCTTTTCCGTTATTATCGTTAGTGGTTTCTGGAGGGCATACGGAGCTCATCTACATGAAGGAGCATGGACATTTTCAAGTTATCGGTGAAACTAGAGATGATGCAGCTGGCGAGGCTTATGATAAAGTGGCAAGGACATTAGGTCTTCCTTACCCAGGAGGACCTCATATCGATAAGTTAGCTCAATTAGGAAGCCCAACTATAGACTTACCAAGAGCTTGGTTAGAGAAAGACTCTTATGACTTTAGCTTTAGTGGTTTAAAATCGGCAGTTATTAACACCGTCCACAATGCAAAGCAAAAAGGAATTGAAATTTCAAAAGAAGATTTAGCAGCAAGTTTTCAAGAGAGCGTGATTGATGTACTTGTAACAAAAACGAAGCAAGCAGCAGAAGAACTAGAAGTAGAACAAGTGTTGTTAGCGGGAGGAGTCGCTGCAAACAAAGGACTTCGAGCTGCCCTACAAGAGGTATTTGTGGACAATGGTAAGCTTGAACTAATGATTCCACCTCTTCACTTATGTACAGACAACGCTGCCATGATTGCAGCAGCTGGATACATTTCTTTTCAACAAGGAAAATACGGTGATATGTCGATGAATGCTCATCCTGGTTTGTCAATTGAGGGGTGAGAGTGTCAAAGCGGGTAGCCTTGAAAGAGGTTATCCTTTTTTTATCCACAAAAATACTCACACCTAAAATTAAAATGTGAGTAATCTAAAAAGAACCTGGTACAATAAGCTTTAAAAAATTTATTAGTGATGTTGATAATTTCTACTTATCTTGTGGATAAAGTGGATAAGTTAAAAATTATGAGGAAAACAAAGCCCTTTACTTGTGGATAAAAAAGAAGAGTAAAAGTTATCCACATAAGTTGGTAACTCCATTATTCATTTAGTATAAAATGAATATCTTCAAGACTCTGTATTTCATAGGTTGGGATAATATCAGTATGATTTGTTTGTTTTTGTGGATTAAACCAACAAGTATCTATACCAACAAGGTTTCCTCCCTTCATATCAGAACTTAAAGAATCTCCAATAATTAAAGTTTGTTTGCTTGAGAAATGGGGAATTCGTTTAAATACATAGTCAAAGAATTCCTTCATCGGTTTTTGATACCCCGTATCCTCAGAAACAAAAACCGCTTTAAAAAATTCATGGAGTCCTGAGGAATGTAGTCGCTTGAATTGTGTTTTTGAAACACCATTGGTGACTATATATAAATCATAGTTATTATGAAGCCTTGAAACGGTGTCTAGGGCACCGTTTATCAAATGATTTCCTTGTTCTAAATAACTACAATAAATTTGTTCAAAATATGCGCCATCAACCTTTTGGTTAAACTGATCAAACAATATAGAAAATCGTGTGTTAACTACTTCATCTCTGCTCGTTTCCCCTCTTTCAAATGACTGCCATAATTTTCGATTAATTTTTTGATATTCTGTTTCAATTTCATTTGTTAGGAGAAAATTTTGGCTCTGGAACAATAGTTGTAATGCGGCTTTTTCAGATGCGTGGAAATCAAGTAACGTATGGTCTATGTCAAATAAAAGCGTTTGATATTTCTTCACTACAGCTCCTCCTTCATTCATAAATATTATAGTTTGCGAGTTCTTTTAACCTTTTCTGATCCTTAATGATGATGGAGTCTTTTGACCGTTCAATGACACCTTCTTGAGTCATATTTAGAAGGACTCTATTTAAGTGTCGATAGCTTGTACCGATTAAATTAGCCGTGTCTTTTAAGTAAGAAGTACTTATTTGACCATGTAAACTAGAGGAGTCAACTGAAACTGATAATAAGTAACTGGCTAATCGTACTTCGACTGGATAGAGCATATTCAGGCTCATAGATTGTGATTTGATATAAAATTTTCTTGTGACAATCTCTAATAAAAATTGTAGAAATGGCGTAAAATCATCTGCGTATTTTCGAAGCCACTCATGCTTTATTCCAATCATATGGACAGGAGACATCGCTTCTACTGTATTTAGTAGGGATTTTTTTTGAACATATTCAATATCACCGATGACCTCTAATGGCTGTTTAAAAGAGAGAATAAGTGCTTTTCCTTCTAAGGAAGTGTTGTACACTTTTACTTTACCCTTTACCAAAATAAACATATATTCTGCCTGATCACCTTGTGAACAAATAAAGTCACCTTGTTCAAAGGTGTAAAGGGATAAATGAGGGAATGTTTTTTCGTTAAATATATGGTTAATTTCATAATGATTTAGATAGTGATTTAGTTGATTACGGTCATTTACTTCTCTCATACTTAACGTCCTTTCTAGCAAGTGGTTATTTCCTTTTATTAAAGTATAGCTTGGAATGATTGGAAAGGACATATGTCCTTTAAGACATATTATTTGCTC
The DNA here is from genome assembly GCF_020524035.2 of Bacillus carboniphilus. NCBI lineage: Bacteria > Bacillati > Bacillota > Bacilli > Caryophanales > Bacillaceae > Bacillus > Bacillus carboniphilus. The sequence continues at coordinate 3,020,673 of NZ_CP129013.1, forward strand.
ATTTTTCCAAGAAGGTGTTAGCATTTTAATAAGATTTATTAAAAATTGGGAGGTTAAAATTCATGACCTTACTCGAAGATATAAAGAGTTTCAAGGAAAAATTTAAACAAAATGCTCCTCAAGAGAAGCAGGAACTGATGAAAAGAGCGACAGAAGAATTAGAAAAGTCTGGGGTGGCCAAAGGATTAAAAGAGGGAGAGAGAATTCCCCGTTTTCAATTATCTGACGCGACAGGAAGAATGGTTTCAATTGATGAAGAACTTTCAAAAGGTCCTATGATTCTTACCTTTTATCGTGGTGGATGGTGTCCATATTGTAACTTAGAATTAAGGGCTTATCAAAAAGAACTCCAATCAATTAATAATGCAGGTATTCAATTAGTTGCGATTAGTCCTCAAACTCCTGATGCTTCACTGTCTACAAAAGAAAAGAATGAATTAGCGTTTACTGTTTTGAGTGATGAAGGGAATGAAGTAGCCAACCAATTTAATTTAGTTTTTCAAATGCCTGACTATTTAGTAGAAGTGTATAAAGAATCTGGGCTAGATGTCCCTGCTCATAATGGAAATGATAACTGGGAGCTTCCTAAACCCGCAACCTTTGTGGTCGATCAGTCTGGAAAGATCGTGTATGCAGAGGTTCATTCTGATTATACTGTTCGTGTTGAACCTTTAAAAGTAGTGGAATTAGCCAAAAATATATAAAATGAAAAAAGCTGTATCTCTTTAGGTGAGGTACAGCTTTTCAAATTCTTTCTATTCTTCTACGAGGGTTTCCCATTCTTCTAGAAGGTTCAATAATTGGCTATTTAAATCATTGTTTTCTTCCGTGAGTTGTTGTAAGAGTTCATGATCTTGAGCATTGTTAGGATCGTGTAGTTTCGTTTCAATCGAATTAATATTTTGCTCGATTTTCTCCATTGTTTGCTCAATCTCTTCGATTCTTCTTTTTCTTTGTCTCGCTTGTTTTTTGAGTTCTTTTTCCTCTTCAAACGAGCGGTTAGACTTGTCTTTATCTGTTGTATTGATTTTAGCTTTGTTGTTTTCTAACTCTTTTAGTTCCATCTGTTCGGCCTTTTTTGTTAAGAAATAATCATAGTCTCCTAAATATTCAGTTAAGCTATTTTGACTAAGTTCAAAAACTTTAGAACCGATTCGGTTAATAAAATAACGGTCATGGGAAACAAATAAAATCGTACCAGGATAATCAATAAGTGCATTCTCTAATACTTCTTTACTATCTAAATCTAGGTGGTTGGTCGGTTCGTCTAAAATTAGAAAGTTCGCTTTCTGCATCATCAGTTTAGAAAGAGCTAAGCGGGCTTTTTCACCACCACTTAAGGTAGAAACCGATTTAAGAACATCATCACCTGTAAATAAGAAGTTCCCTAAAATGGTGCGGACATCTTTTTCAGAAGTGAGAGGGAACTCATCCCAGAGCTCATTTAAAACCCTTTTGTTAGATGTTAAGTTTGCTTGTTCCTGATCATAGTAGCCAATGGAAACATTTTTTCCGTATTCAAGCTCGCCTGTTTGGAGTGATAATTTTTTTATAATGGTCTTTAATAATGTGGATTTACCAACACCGTTTGGTCCCACAAGAGCAATGCTATCTCCTCTTGACACATGGAACGAAACATTTTCAAAAATAGGTAGGTCCTCATAAGCAAAAGCAAGTTTTTCTCCTTTAAGAACATCATTTCCACTAGGGCGATCGATGGTGAAAGAAAAATGAGCAGATTTTTCATCCCCTTGAGGTCGATCTAATAGTTCCATTTTCTCTAACTGCTTCCGCCTACTCTGAGCTCTTTTTGTTGTTGACGCTCTAGCTAAATTTTTCTGAATAAATTCTTTTAAGGAAGCAACTTCATCCTGTTGTTTTTCATATAGTTTTAAATCTTTTTCATAATCTGCCGCTTTTTGGTCAAGATAGTCACTATAATTGCCATGGTATTTTTTCGATCTTGTTCTAGAAAGCTCATAAACAAGGTTGACGACTTTATCTAAAAAGTAGCGATCATGAGAGACGATCAAAAGGGCACCGTGATACGTTTGTAAGTATTGCTCAAGCCACGTGAGCGTTTCAATATCAAGATGGTTGGTCGGTTCGTCTAAAATTAATAAATCAGGCTTAATTAATAATAATTTTGCTAAAGCTAGTCTCGTTTTTTGACCCCCACTTAATGTAGAAATGGACGTTTCATAGTCAAAGCTTCCGAAACCTAATCCATGCAGGACTGAACGAATATCCGCTTCATATTGGTAACCACCTTGATCGCTAAATTCATGTTGTAGTTGGTCGTATTTTTTTAAAATCGATTGAAACTGTTGCGAGCTTGGGTCAACTTCTGCCATTTGCATTTCTAAATCACGCATTTGTTGCTCTGTCTCTTTTAAATAAGAAAAAATCAACTCCATCTCATCCCATATTGTAAGGGAAGAAGAAAGGCCACTATTTTGTTCTAAGTAACCAATTGAAACCTCTTTTGGTTTAATAATTTCACCAGAATCATAGCTGAGTTTACTAGCGATAATTTTGAGTAAGGTTGATTTTCCTGCCCCGTTTCGGCCGACAATGGCTACGCGATCGCCACTTTTTACTTCTAATTTTATATTGGATAAGATAACGTCTGCTCCAAATGATTTGGCTAGATCGTTTACTTGTAGTAGTATCATCTATTTCACCTCAAGTAGTATTACTCCAAGTGTAGCTTATTATTTGCACGAGAGGCAACCGTTTAACGGATCTATACATTTTCTTTAACCACTATAATAGCTTACTAAACGCAATAAACGGACAAAAAGTTGTAACAATTAACAACCAAGACAACTTACTTAAAATAGTGTATAGTCAAGGTATATAGTTTTTGTTTAAGATAGTACAAAAAAGTGAATTATGTATGATAAAATAACAGTGATAAAAGTAAATAGGAGGAAGCAGTTAGGTGGTTGTTCGGAAGTTTTTCCTCCTAGATATGAATGTGGGGGAAAAAAGTGTATATTGATCAATCCAAAATACCACAAGCAACAGCAAAGCGCCTTCCACTTTATTATCGATTTTTGAAAAATATCCATGCTTCAGGTAAGCAACGAGTATCTTCTAAAGAGCTTAGTGAAGCAGTAAAGGTAGATTCTGCGACGATAAGACGAGATTTCTCATATTTTGGTGCTTTAGGGAAAAAAGGTTATGGATACAATGTTAACTATTTGTTATCTTTCTTTAGAAAAACGCTTGATCAAGATGAACTAACAAAAGTAACCTTAATTGGTGTTGGAAACTTAGGTACAGCTTTCTTGCATTATAACTTTATAAAAAATAACAACACTCAAATTACACTTGCCTATGACATAGATAAAGATAAAGTGGGTAAAGTTGTTGGGGATGTTCCTATTTTTAATTTAGATGAATTAGAAGAAAGTTTACCGGAAGATGTAACCGCTGCGATTTTAACTGTTCCATCTCAAGTGGCTCAATCTATTACAGATCGTTTAATTTCAAAAGGAATTAAAGGGATACTTAACTTTACGCCAGCAAGGTTGACTGTACCGGAACACATTCGTGTTCATCATATTGATTTGGCGGTTGAATTACAGTCATTGGTTTATTTTATGAAACATTATCCTATAGAATAGGAAAGATTCAAGCATCATAAGACATTATTACAAATATTTTGAAAAAAAGGGGGCAGAAATGATGGGTCCAGGTATGGGGAGTATTCTAGTTATTGGATTAATTGCATTATTAATTTTTGGACCGAAAAAATTACCGGAGCTAGGAAAAGCGGCTGGTAATACGTTGAGAGAGTTCAAAAATGCAACAAAAGGCTTGGCTGACGATGACAGCGAAACAAATACAAATAAAGAAACAAAATAGAAAGATAGGATGGAGCTCATATGAACGAACGAGAGATGTCGGTCCTTGAGCATATTGAAGAACTAAGAAGACGGCTAGTTATAGTAGTCGTTTTCTTTTTAATTGCTTTTATAGGTGGCTTTTTTTTAGCAAAACCGATGATTCTTTATTTACAACAAACGGATGAAGCAAAACAATTAACGCTGAATGCATTTAGACTGACCGATCCATTGTTTGTGTATTTACAATTTGCCATCATCATTGCGTTTGTTATTATTTTTCCAGTTATTTTATATCAATTATGGGCCTTTATTAGCCCAGGTTTATATAAGAAGGAACAACGAGTGACGTTAGGCTATATTCCAATTGCCATTTTGTTATTTTTGTCAGGTATTTCCTTTTCTTATTTTATTTTGTTTCCGTTTATCATTGATTTTATGATCAATATTTCAAACAATTTAGATGTTCAACAAACGATAGGCTTAAACGAATATTTCACTTTTTTATGGCAGTTGACCTTGCCTTTTGGAATTTTATTTCAGTTACCTGTTGTGATTATGTTTTTAACGAGATTAGGAATTATTACTCCGCAATTTTTAACGGTGTCACGTAAATATGCTTACTTTGTGCTCTTAGTGGTGGCAACTTTAATTACACCACCTGAGTTAATGTCTCATCTTTTAGTGACAGTGCCTTTGTTATTACTATATGAATTCAGTATTGTGATCTCTCGATTTACTTACAGGCGAACGTTAAAAAAGCAAGCTGACGAGGAAGAAAAAGAAAAAAGCCGCTAATTATAAAGCGGCTTTTTTGTCGATTAAAATAAAGAAGAAATAAAATTGCTCACTATCTCATCCAACAGAGGTTTATAAAATAGTTGAATAGCAACGACAAATGTATTCATTAAAACATGAGCCATGATTGGTACAATAATACGTTTCGTCTGATAGTATAAGAAGGCAAATGTGAAGCCCATTGCTGTATAAATTAAGGTGTGCTCTAGATCACCATGAACCACTGAGAATAATAATGAGCTGATCAGAGCAGCTATGATGAAATTACTCTTAGAGTAAATCACACCAAAAAGGATTTTTCTAAAAATGATTTCTTCAAGAATTGGACCTATAATTGATGTAACGAGGATGAGTACCGGTATTTGCTGAATAAATGAGGTAATCATCTCTGTATTTTCAGATCCAGGCTCGATATTAAAAATGTACATTTCAATCGATGCGGCAATTCCTTGCGCAATTAAAGCAATAAAGACTCCAGAAATAATCCAAGAGATTGAAATAGGTATTGACACTGGTTTTCCGATCAGTTCATTTCTTTGATATCGTTCATGCCATAACAGACAGATGGTAATCCCCAAACATACGATAAAGCTGCCAATTAACCAGTAAAAGGAGGCGTATAGAATAGCATTTTCAGTGCTTTCAATATGTTCACCTATACCGAACTGAAAATATAATAAAAATCCACCTGGGCCAGCTGATAATTGAGCAATAATGTATGTGAGGACAATAAACCAATATTGTTTTTTCAATAGATGTAACTCCTTTTGACAGAATAAAATGCATATTATAAAACACATTTTATCATAACTTAAGCCCTATGAGTGGCTGTAAAACTTGCTATATTTTATTGAGTGTTTTCAGTATTAGCATGAAAAAATTTGTCGAAGATTTTTTTATGCTTGATACTTGAAATTGTGAACCTAATTATATATTATATTAATTGTGTTAGCACTCAACAAAAGAGAGTGCTAATAAATAAGATCTTACATATTTATTTGAGGAGGTAGTTTCACTTGTTAAAGCCATTAGGTGATCGCGTAGTTATTGAGCTTGTTGAAACAGAAGAAAAAACAGCAAGCGGAATTGTGTTACCCGATTCTGCTAAAGAAAAACCTCAAGAGGGTAAAGTAGTAGCAGTAGGTACAGGTCGTGTTTTAGACAATGGTGAGCGTGTAGCTCTTGATGTAGTAGTAGGTGACCGTATCATCTTCTCAAAATATTCAGGTACTGAAGTGAAGTATGAAGGTACGGAATACTTAGTTTTACGTGAAAGTGACATTTTAGCTGTTATTGGTTAAGAATAGCTTTAGTTAAATAAATATAATCATTTGAGGAGGTTTCAGTACGATGGCAAAAGATATTAAATTTAGTGAAGACGCTCGTCGTTCCATGTTACGTGGTGTGGATACGTTAGCAGATGCAGTAAAAGTAACGCTTGGACCAAAAGGACGTAATGTGGTTCTAGAGAAAAAGTTTGGTTCTCCTTTAATTACTAACGATGGTGTGACAATTGCAAAGGAAATCGAACTTGAAGATGCATTTGAAAACATGGGAGCAAAACTTGTTGCTGAAGTAGCAAGTAAAACAAACGATGTTGCTGGTGACGGAACTACTACAGCAACCGTTCTAGCTCAAGCTATGATTCGTGAAGGATTAAAGAACGTTACTTCAGGTGCAAACCCTGTAGGTGTTCGTAAAGGGATTGAAAAAGCAGTTGAAACAGCTGTTAAAGAGTTAAAAACAATTTCTAAGCCTATTGAAGGTAAAGAATCAATCGCTCAAGTTGCTTCTATTTCTGCTGCTGATGAAGAAGTAGGTCAATTAATTGCTGAAGCTATGGAGCGTGTAGGTAACGATGGTGTTATCACAATTGAAGAATCTAAAGGCTTCAACACTGAGCTTGAAGTTGTTGAAGGTATGCAGTTCGATCGCGGATATGCATCCCCATACATGGTAACGGACTCTGATAAAATGGAAGCCGTTTTAGAGAATCCATACATTCTTATCACAGATAAGAAGATTACCAACATTCAAGAAGTTCTTCCATTGTTAGAACAAGTGGTTCAACAAGGAAAACCATTATTAATGATCGCTGAAGATGTTGAAGGAGAAGCTCTAGCAACATTAGTTGTGAACAAACTTCGCGGTACATTTAATGCAGTTGCTGTTAAAGCTCCTGGATTCGGTGACCGTCGTAAAGCGATGCTTGAAGATATCGCAATCCTAACAGGTGGTGAAGTGATCACTGAAGAACTAGGATTAGACCTTAAGAGTGCGACAATTGATCAACTTGGTACAGCTTCAAAAGTAGTTGTAACAAAAGAAGATACAACGATCGTTGAAGGTGCTGGTGAATCTGATCAAATCGCTGCTCGCGTAAATCAAATTCGTACACAATTAGAAGAAACGACTTCTGAATTTGACCGTGAAAAATTACAAGAGCGTCTTGCTAAATTAGCTGGCGGAGTAGCTGTCATCAAAGTTGGTGCAGCAACTGAAACTGAATTAAAAGAGCGTAAACTTCGTATTGAAGACGCATTAAACTCAACTCGTGCTGCAGTAGAAGAAGGAATTGTTTCTGGTGGTGGTACAGCATTAGTGAACGTTTATAGCAAAGTTTCTTCTATTAAAGCTGAAGGTGACGTAGAAACGGGAATTAACATCGTTCTTCGCGCACTTGAAGAGCCAATTCGCCAAATCGCAGACAACGCTGGTCTTGAAGGATCAATCGTTGTTGACCGCTTAAAACGTGAAAAAATCGGTGTTGGTTACAACGCTGCTACTGGTGAGTGGGTAAACATGATCGACAGCGGTATCGTTGATCCTACAAAAGTGACTCGTTATGCACTTCAAAACGCTGCATCTGTCGCAGCTATGTTCTTAACAACAGAAGCAGTTGTTGCTGACAAACCAGAAGAAAACGAAGGTGCTGCTGGAATGCCTGACATGGGCGGTATGGGCGGCATGGGTGGAATGGGCGGCATGATGTAATCTGCCCCTAAACTCCCTTTATTCATAAGGTTTTGATGGTCGCGGGTTCGCCCGTGACCACATTTTGACTAAGAAAAGTCATTCAAAAAAGTCACAAGAATAATTGAAAATTATCCTTGTGACCTTTTGAAGGATGTTTCCGAAAGTACTTGTTACTTTTCCGGAGGCATCCTTTTTCATTTTATTGATTCCATCTAAAGAACATATAATAGAAAACTAGAAGCCCTTACATTGGTTTCAAGAGGGAAAGAGTTATTGGTGAATTGGTGTTCTCATATGGGATTGTCCCTTTCCTTTATTATGAGAATTCGTGGTTGATTTTTTCGAGGAACGTTCTGAGTTGAAAAGAGCATGATTTTACCAAAGAGGTATTTAACATGCTCTTTGAAGGGGATCTTATGTTAGCTAAGTTTTATTTCACATAGATTGAATAGGGGCAATATTTCTTACAGAGTAAGAAAGCATTCCTTGATTTAAGTAAAAATGAAGATCGGACAATATTATGAAGCGAGATGTCCGAAGTATGAGAGAAAGACCCTTTAATAGATTAAGTAAAACTTTAATACTAATTTTTGCGAGGTGTAACATGAATGGTATTCTTTTACTCCCGTTTTTTATAGCGGGTATGTTTGCAGTATTTCTTATTGTTGTTGTTCGAATGAACAAAAATAAAAAATAACGTCTATTAACAGATAGGTTTTCTCCTCTCTGTTTTTTTAAGGCCCCTTTATGAGGCATGTATTTTTTTGTGGAAATTCACTTTATATGTTCTTTAACTATAGTGCAAATCCATAATAGACTAGATATGTTGTGACTGATTAATAAAATGATATGATTATCCCTATTTAATTTGGTAACCTTCTTTTGTTATAAACGTGTGTTTTACATGGGAAAGCGGACATAATATCTATAGAGAGAAAGGCTTGAGACTTAGTAGGACCGTGTTTTCAAAGAAATTTTTTCGTAGAGGCTCCTAGTTAAACGACGTGGGATACGAATTAAACACCAATAAAGTATCCTTTTAAAAAATAGCGAAATCTGTTTAAATTTAAATATGGTTTACAGATACGGGGAAAGTGCAGGAGATTTAATCGCTTTAATTATTCTAAATGACAAAAAAGTAAATATTCACTACATAAATGCATCCAATTTGGGTGCTTTTTATTTATGTCAACAAGTATTTTATGGATCTGAGTCAAATTTTCGGACACAAAAAAGTTAGTTCACTTTAATACCTATGCTCGAAGAAAACTTGTTTTATTTTGACGCTTGACAGGGTCCCTCCGCGGGCATGATTCTGTTGCCGAGAAACCAGATGCTCCGACATCGGCATCGCCAAAGGAGGCTATCATGCCCGCTACTCCCTATAAAGCTTGATTCACACATGTTAGAGAGTCGCTATGCGCATGCCCGAATGCTGTCTTCTACTTCTTGTGGAGTTCGATACCCGATACTTCCATGGATTCTTTTTCGATTGTACCAGCCTTCAATATATTGAAATAAAGCCATGTTAGCCGATTGATAGTTCAGGTATTTAACTTGATGGACTTCTTCTTTTTTCAAAATGGCGTGAAATGATTCAATACAAGCATTATCATATGGGCAACCTTACGGCTAAATGAATGTTTGATCCCCTTGGAACGGATGGATTCTGCAAATTCTTCACTTGTATATTGAGAGCCTAAATCCGAATGAAAGATGAGGCTCCTTTTTAGGAGATTGCGTTTCATACGCATGATTCAGTGCTTTTATCACTAGGTCTGTCGTCATCGTTTTTGAAAAGGCATAACCTATGATTTTCTTAGAATGTAAATCCATCACTGAAGCTAAGTAGCACCAACCATCTTTAATCGTATGGATATACGTAATATCTCCCACCCATTTTTCATTAATCGTTGTGGTGGTAAAGTCTCGGTTTAATAAGTTTCCTTGTTCTGTTACTTGGTGCTGACTAGTATAAGGGCGATATTTCCTTTGTATAATGGAGCGGATTCCAACTTTTTTCATTAGCCTTTGAACTCTTTTTAGACTCACGGAAAATCCTTTTTTTTCGAGTTCCATATGAATTTTGGGTGCTCCGTACCGTTTTTTACTATCTGTATGAATTTCTATCATTTCTTTGGTTAGTTCCTTGTTCTCACGATCACGATTAGACTCTGTTTCATGTAGTGATTGATAATACGTACTTCTTGGAATATCTAAGACTTCACACAGTGCTTGTATAGGGTGTTGATCTTTATACTTTTCAATCGTAGCGGCTAACTCAGTTTTACTTACTTTTTCGCGAATATGGCCATAGCCTTTTTTAATATTTCATTCTCCTCCTGAAGGCGGCGCATTTGTTTTTTTAATTGGATTAAATCGTCCGTCGTAACGGTCGAACCATCTTCTAAATCGATTGGAGAGAATCGTTTAATCCATTTATAAATCGTTACTTCAGACACGCCATATTCGCTACTTAGATTGCTTACTGAGTTGCCAGAATGATAAAGATTAACCACCGTTTTTTTGAAGTCTTCATTGAATTTTTTATTAACACCTTGGTTACCCATCAAGGACACATCCTTTCGTTTTTTATTATAGTCAATAATTAGAAAGCTTAACTAAGGTGTGTCCATGAAACTATACTAGCATCCTTACTTAGGTGTTAGTGGAATTTATGAGCGAATACTACGAACTATGGACAGGTATCTAAGCAAATGTTAAACCTCATGCATTAACTATATTACAGGTTGAAGATGTCTTATCATGGATATTTATGCCCTGACATCAAATAAGAGGAGGGGATTTAATGAAAAAAGAAAATGCTATAAAAATATCTTTGGGGAAAATATGAATAAACCACTATTCTCTAACAATTTACCTTTCCTTTTTCTTTGTAGTGCAAAATGTGGTTCAACAAGTTTAACGAAATGGTATATTGCTCAAATGGGACAATTGGGGGTTGTGAAATCTCCAAATTATTATCGTTATTTAACAGTCAATCAAGATGAAGTGATAAAGAGTTTACAAAAAGAAGAGAAAAAGGTATATAAATTAACTCGCAAACCTTATTCCAGAATGGTCAGTTGTTTTTTTCATATTATTAGGCACCCTGTATTATGGGAGGAAACAGGCATTAACGGAGAAAAGGGTCTTTCATTTATAAAATTTCTGAATGAGCTTTCAAAGAAAGATTTAAGACGTGGAGTAGCTAATGGACATATTGCCCACCAATATATTGAGGGTGAAAAATGGTTGATAGATCAGTATATAACCTTAGAAAACTTATCAAGTGAGCTGCGCCAAATTGAGATTATGCACAACTTGAAACATGTTCCTATTGAAGATTTAAATAATAGAATTAAATATGGAGACAGCGAAAAAGAAATAGATGAAAACCTTTCAGATACTGTTTTTGAAAAGGATCAAGTAACAAAAGAGATCAAGATTTTTAGTCATAAAGCCTTTTACAGTAAAGAGGCAAAAGAACTAGTCGATCATTTATATAGTATTGATTTCGAAAGGTACAATTATAAAAAGAACTTAGTTTAGTGTTATGTGGATGAGGGTTAAAAACAACCCTCTATTCGTTTAAATAGCCAATATTAAGGACGGCCCGACTTTTTATCCAATTTTATTTTAAGTGCGTGTTCAAAAAGTAGGGAAAAAGGACGCTGAAGAACAAGGCGGTCTGCTTAATGAACACAGGCTAAGTACAGCCACGTCCTGTGGCAACGCCTGCGCTAGCCCGTCCTGGGCGTCGAAGCACTCACAGTGTACGTACAGTATGGTTCACGGGCTAAGAACGTCCCCATCCTAGGGACAACACCCGTGCTAGCCAATCCTGGCGTCGGAGTGTCGGAAAAGCAAACCAACAACGTTATTCAACCGACATTTAATGAACATCATCTAAGTACAGCCACGTCCTGTGGCTAACGATGATGCTTGGCCATCCAGGCCATCGTAGGACTTTTTGAACAACCTCTTTAAGTTCAATATCTTCGTATTCCTCTTCATCGTAAGGTTCTATTTTCAAGATCATTATAATCTATTCAATTTCTTCTATGTTTTTCTCTTCCGTTTCGATAAAACTCCAATATAACTTATCGAATGCTCTTGTTTTATACCTTCCCAAAATGCCTTCTTTGAATTCGTAACCTACATATGCGGTTTTATTATAAATTTTTGGTGATAGAGGGATAGCAAGAAAAAGATGCCCTTTATATTGAAAAAATAGACCAATTGGTCTAAAATAATCATATATACAATTAGGGGGGAACGAGAGATGAAAAAAATCCTAGTTGCTGGTGCTACTGGATACTTAGGAAGGTATTTAGTTAAATCGTTTAAGGAGAAGGGGTACTATGTGCGAGTGTTAGTAAGGGATGAACAAAAGTTATCGAAACAGGGTTCTTTTTTGGAGCCAAAAGTGAACGAGTATGTAGACGAAGTTTTTATCGGTGATGTGACAAAACCTGAATCGATAAAAGGAGTTTGTCATGGAATGGACATGGTTTGCTCCTCTATAGGCTTAACAAGACAGAAAGGTAAACAATCTTTTCACGAGGTAGACTACTTAGGAAATCTTCATTTATTACTTGAAGCAAAATCGGCAAAAGTTGAAAAATTTATGTATATACATGTATTTGGAGCTGAAAAAGTAAACAATCCACTTATTCAAAAAAAATCTTCCTTTGTTAACAGGTTAAAAGAATCAACGATTAATTATGTCATTATTAAACCAACAGGGTATTTTTCTGACATCAGTGAAATTTTAAAGATGGCTCAGAGAGGAAGAGTTTTTTTAATCGGTGATGGCAAAAAAAAAATTAAATCCTATTCACGGTGCTGATCTTGCAGAATATTGTGTGAGAGAAATGTCAAATGAATCAAACAGAGAGTTAGAAATAGGTGGGCCAACTGTCTTTAAACATCAAGATATTGCAGAACTGGCTTTTCAATTACTTGACAAGAAACCAAAGTTTTTTCACATCCCTCCTTTCTTGTTATTATTAAGTTTAAGGGTTGTTAAAATTTTCAATAAGAAGTATTATGATATCGGGATGTTTTTCCATGATGGGATGACTCAAAATATGATAGCCCCAACATATGGTTCCAGAAATATCAGCTCTTTTTTTAATGAGTATTTAGACGCTCAACAAGGCGATGGGAAATAAAGATAAAGGAATGATCAAGATTGGTCACCCAAAAAGGTGAAAAAACGAAAGAACAAATAATGAAAGCAACCGTATCGTTTATTATGAATAATGGAATTGAAAACATTGGGATTAACAAAGTAATAAAAGAAGCTCATGTTAGTAAGGGGAGCTTTTATCATTACTTTTCAAATATAAATGATTTAATGAAGGAAGTAGCGATTTATACATTTGAAAATACTTTGAGTGGTTTTTATATTCATGAGACGGATACGGTTGAAGACCTTGTCAGAGGTTTGGGGGAGTATATTTATCATTCTGTCCAGGTTGATAAAGGAAGATATTATATCCTTTTTCTATGTATTAGCAAAAGTTTTTTTGATGATGGTTTAAAGGAGTCTTTCCAATCAATCTTCAGACAATTGGTACAAGAAAATTTGGTTGCAAAGCAAATAATGAAAATAAACCATGATGAAAAGAAAGAAACGGTTATAAAAAAGCTACAAGGTTTAGATATGATTGCGTTAGGTTTTATCATTCATTGCCAATTATTTGATGGTGACCAAGAGCATCTACTATCTGTTTGGAGCAAAATAACAAGAGATCTATATACGGACTAATGACAAAAAGGCATGGCCTAGTTGAACCATACCAAAATAAATTAGTGAAAATTTAGTCTGATTTTCTAGATTTCAGGATATATTATTTTATTAAAAAAGATGATATTGTACGTTTTTTATCAATATCAGATTGTTTTAAAAACAATCGCAGTCATTACATCCGATGAAATTTAAATAAACAATAGCTTCCGCAATTAAAATTTCCCTGTCACATTCATCCGTTGATAGGGTGAATTCAGCAAAACTGCGTTCTACTTCATAGCATGGTGTGCATGGAGGTTCAGCATCACATGTGAACGTTAATGTTTGATTTACACATGTAGTCGTACTACAACTTACGGCACATCCAGTTTCAGTTCCATTTCTAGTATCATTAGGAACAATACTTCCAACACTTGCAAGCATTCTAGCGCAACCCACTAGCTTAACGGCCTGAACGTCTACAGAGCAACTGATTTCTGTCCCATCACCACAAGGATTAGGAATGGTATTAAGGGTTGTATTTTCTAAACAACAGCTTAAATCACTAAAATCAAAACAAAAATTAGTGAATGGTTCGTCAAATGAAAGAGAAAAACCATCAGGGACAGTTGCTATACAACAAAAGAAAATGGTATTGGAACAATCTTCATTCTCAGAACGTGTTACTTCAAATGGTTCAATCTGCTGACCATTTTTATCTAAATAAATTTCGCTTATTTTCCTCTTAGTCATGCTCTAGGCTCCTTTTATTTTGAGTTCTCTATATCGTATTCTTTTTCCTTATATAGTGAGTGGACTTATATCCTTGCTAAAGAGCCTATTTTAAATACATTATTTGAAAGACCTTTCCTTAAAAACAATCACACTCGTCACAGCCAATAAATTCTAAAAAGGCACAAGATTCAACAACTAAAATTTGTCTCCCGCACTCATCCTCAGATAAGAAAAACTCATTGATAGAAGAAGTTACCTGGAAACAAGGTCTACAAGGAGGTTCAGAATCACAAGTGTAATTAAGCGTTTGGTTCACACATGTAGTGGTACTGCAACTAACGGTACATTGATTTCCTAATCCTGTATCTGCGGTAAGCGGACCAGCGCTAGCGACCATTCTAGCACACCCAACAAGCTTAACGGCTTGCACTTCTATTGAACAACTAATTTCAGTACCGTCCCCACAAGGATTAGGAATAGTATCAAGAACAGTAGTCTCTAAGCAACAATTTACGTCACTAAAATCCCAGCAAATGGATGTTAAAGTTTCATCGAAATCTTCAGATAAAGAAAAACCATCAGGAACTGTAGCTATACAACAAAAAGTTACGGTATTTTCACAATCCCCACTTCCAGTTGGTCCAGTTGGTCCCTCACTAGGATAAAAGTCTAATAAGTTCATATCTTCAGGATTTATTTTCTCACCATTCTTATCAATGTATATTTCATACACTTTTCTTTTTGTCATTTTTTTACTCCTTTTTAGAAAATTAAATTCCATATATATTATTCTTTGTCTTAATTATGTGACTAGGCGGTTATCCCAGGCTTACTAATAAATTGAGCCCTTTTTTTACTGATATTGCAATTAGGAATATATCCGATTGTGCAGAGCGAATTGGTGAGGCAATCGATATAAACCAGCTTCTATGATGGTCTCTAAACTGGGTCAAGATATAGATAATAAACGGTCAAGGATTTACGGAAGCTTTAAAGGGGTTTGTTTTAGCGGCTATCTTAAATGAACCTTTGTTATTGGTGGAAAATAATGGTGTACCAGAATAAATGATGGAAATATTAACTTCAAACGATTTTATTTATCATGTATTTGTTGGAGGAACACCTGTTATTCGTTCCCAATTTGTTGGATGTTTCAAATAATGCAACTAGCTTTAAAAGGGGAGCATTATTGGAGCCTTACTTTTAATACACGGAGGAAAAAATAGATTAGTTGTTTGCACTATGAATAGCCTCTCCATATAATGAAGCTAAGAGACAAAGGAGAGGAATGAATACATAAAGATGAAAAGAGATATTAAATCATATTTTGAACTTTTTTTGATTTCATTACGTTTAGGGCTAACTTCTTTCGGTGGGCCCGTTGCACATTTAGGTTATTTTCATGAAGAGTACGTTCGGAAAAGGAAATGGATGGATGAAAAAGGCTACGCTGATTTAGTGGCGTTAGCGCAATTTCTACCTGGTCCCGCAAGTAGTCAGGTTGGAATAGGGATTGGTGTCATTCGTGCAGGAGTTTTAGGAGGATTCATTTCCTTTCTTGGTTTTACTCTTCCATCAGCTCTTGCTTTAATTATTTTTGCTCTAGTGATACAAGGAACAGGCTTAGTAGAAGCAGGTTGGATCAATGGATTGAAAATAGTTGCCGTAGTAGTAGTTGCTCATGCCATTATCGGAATGGGAAAAAAGTTAACGCCCGATTTACAGAGGAAAACGATTGCGTTAGTTGCGTTAGTTGTGACCCTTGTTTGGCAGTCAGCCTTTACCCAAGTTACTGTGATTATCATCGCTGCTATCATTGGTGTAATGATGTTTCAAAAAGTGAAGCATGAGCAGAATGAAAGGATGAACTTTCCAATTTCTCGCAGGTTTGCTTTGGGGAGCATTGGTCTTTTCATAGCGCTACTCATATTCTTACCGATTGTAAATGAACTTACTTCTTCTAAATGGATTGCTTTATTTGATCAATTTTATCGTTCAGGAGCACTCGTTTTTGGAGGAGGACATGTTGTTTTACCTCTTCTTCAACAGGAATTTGTCGCGACTGGTTGGTTGACAGAACAACAATTTTTAACTGGTTATGGTGCGGCTCAAGCTGTTCCAGGACCACTTTTTACTTTTGCAGCTTATATCGGTGCAGTCGTAGGCGGTTGGCAAGGTGGACTCCTAGGAATCGTGGCTATTTTCTTACCAGCATTTCTATTAATTTTTGCAGCATTACCCTTCTGGAATTCTCTTCGTCAAAACCCTAAAATGAAAGGGGCATTAATGGGTGTCAATGCCGCCGTTGTAGGGATTTTAATTTCAGCTTTTTACCAACCGATCTTTACTAGTTCAATCAAATCTCCAATTGATTTTGCTTTAGCTGCCATTCTCTTTACGTTACTTGTTTATTATAAAATGGCTCCATGGATCATTGTTTTGTTAGGTGCAGTAGGTGGTTTTTTAATTGGATTATGATAAAGGAGGAAAATGATTAGAAGAATGTGTAGCCTGTTTCCCAGAAGAGGGACAGGCTATTATTAATCTCTTATTCGTTTAAACTTTTTATTGTACGTTTTTCTTTTACATGTTTTAAAGAGGCTACAATTAAAAAGCTCACGATAACGAGTAATAACCAGGAACTAATCTTTCCTATATGGACGATTTCCCATTGCTGTTGTTGATTTGGATACTGCCAAGCGCTGAAGTAAGTCGCAATATTTTCAGCAATCCAAATGAAAAACCCAATTAAAACAAATGATAATGCTAAAGGCATTGAATACGATCGTTTATTGACTGTAAAATAAACGAATGTTTTAAAGAAAATCAATAGTGTCAATATCTTTAAAATCCATCGAAAATCGTATAGGTAATGGTGTGTATAGAAGTTGAAATAAATACTGGCACTAAGGATGACAACCATCCAGGTCGGTGGCCAATTGGACAATTTCAAATGCAATCTTCTCCATGCTTGACACATATAACTAGCGACACTTGCATACATAAAGCCGCTATATAAAGGCACTCCCCGAATTTTTGTGACTGCTTCTTCAGGATAACTCCATGACCCCATATGAACTTTATAAATCTCTAAGGCAAGTCCGATGAGATGAAAGACACAAATAACTTTTAGCTCATCTACCGTTTCCATTTTAGTGATAACCATTAACACTTGTGTAATAAGGAAAATAATCAGTATTAGGTCGTATCGTGCTATGTAAGGAATATCTATGAACTTCGTTACTGCAAGGGTCAGGAAAATGACGACTGGAAAAAGACAAGATTTTGCTTGCTCAATGCCAAAAATAATAAAAGACTTCATAAATTCACCCTTATAATTTTTTATTATAAGTGTCAAATTATATAGCTTATTTGATTTGATAAAGTAACAAAATAGATACAAAACAGAAAGTCCTTTGTAGTTACAGGGTAAATCTGAAATTGATATAAAAGAACAACTCACAGCAAACCCCCATAACATAAAGAAAAGCGAAAGAAATGGGGGATGAAATTGATCGATCAAGATAGATTACTTGTGGAGATGAGAAGACGTGTGAAAGAGATCCAAAGTAAACAGTCATCCAATGGTGCATGGTATTTATGTTGTGATTCGGGTGTATTGTATAACGCGTTTTTTCTTATCACCCTTCGGTCGGTACGTGATCAGGATGAGAAGTTTATAAAAAATTTGGCAGAATATATTTATAGCAAGCAAAATGATAATGGAGCTTGGAAGCTTTATGAGGATGAAAGCCCTGGTAATATTACGACAACGGCTTCAGCATATAATGCCCTTTTATATTCAGGTTACTTTAAAAAAAGTGATCTCAATATGAAAAAAGCGGAACAGCAAATCTTATCAATGGGTGGAATAGAAAAGGTTCATTTTTTAGCAAAAGGCTTGTTTTCGGTAAATGGACAATATAATTGGAAACTGCCTGTCCCGATCTATACCATTCTCCTACCTCAATATGCACCGCTAAACTTTTTTGATTTAAGCTGCTATGCAAGAGTTCACTTTGCTCCATTAATGGTCTTTGCAAACTTAAACTACTCTATACAAACGGAGTTCACTCCAGATTTATCAAACTTAATCATATCTTCTAGGAATATAAAAAAGTCTTCCCCATCTAATATTAAACGATTGAAAAATCCCATTCGAAAAAAAGCTCTTCTACAATTAGAAAAGTTCATGATAGACAGAACAGAGGAAGATGGTACGCTTTATAATTACGCTTCTGCGACAATTTTAATGATTTATAGTTTGTTAGCACTCGGTTATCATCGAAAGGATCGTATTATCCGAAAACCAATCGAATCCTTGAAAAAATACGCTTGTGATTTAAAGGGTTATAAAGTGATTCAAAATACGCCATCTACTAATTGGGATACAGCATTACTATCCTATAGTTTACAAGAATTGGCTGTACCTGAGGCTGATTTGACTATAAAAAAATCAGTGGACTACTTAGTCAACCAGCAACATATGAAAAAGACGGATTGGTCTATTCATAATCAAAATGTCCTTCCAGGAGGATGGGGGTTTGCAGAAGAGAATACGAAGCATCCAGATATTGATGATACGACAGCTGCACTACGCGCTCTAAACCATCAATCAAAAAAAGACCCGGAAATCGATCGAATATGGAAAAAAGGGTTGCATTGGGTCATCTCGATGCAAAATGACGATGGAGGATGGGCTGCTTTTGAAAAAAATGTGGATCACTTTTTCATCGCCCGCCTACCAATTGAAAATGTGAAAGATGGGGCATTAGATGCTTCTTCGGCTGATTTAACGGGGAGAACGCTAGAGTTTTTAGGAAATTATGCAGGCTATAAAAAGGATGATTTCCCCATAATGAAAGCCATTAAGTGGTTAATACGGAACCAAGAAAAGGATGGTTCTTGGTATGGGAAATGGGGAGTTAGTTATATTTATGGAACCTGGACTGCAATAACCGGGTTATGTGCAGTCGGCATGTCTATTGACAATCCTTGCGTAAGAAAAGCAAACGATTGGCTTTTGTCTATCCAACAAACGGATGGTGGTTGGGGTGAATCTTGTTCTTCTTCTGTTAATAGGAAATATAAAAGCCTTTCAAATAGTACAGTGTCACAGACTGCATGGGCATTAGACAGTTTAATCGCGATTCACCCTACTCCAACGAATGAAATTGAAAAAGGAATCCAGCTTTTATTAAGGAACACCTTGAATAACAGTTATCCAACAGGTACTGGCTTTCCGAATCTAACGTATTTCAGGTATTATAGTTATCAAGAAATCTATCCTTTATTAACCTTAAGTCATTATTATCATAAATACATTAAACCTTAATTTATGATTCAGGAGTGCAAACGTAAATCATATTGTGGCTTTCTTTTTCCAAAGGTCTCTTATCCCAATCACCATAGCAATGAAGAATGTTGAATCCATTATGTTTTAATGTACGTTCCATTTCTTGTGGGAAGACATAACGTAAACGAATTGCTTTTGTTCTTTGGAAACCCCGATCATTTTTATGTTTTTCTTCACATGTTTGAATTTGTGTTAATGGGTCATATGAATCTGTCGTATATACCTCCACTTTTTGTTTCGTCTTTGAGTCGATGTAAGAACGCCAATACTCTTCCTTATTACTTGATGGGAGAAGCTCCTCTGCATTTGGGAAACGGGTGCCGAAAATGAAAACTCCCCCACTTGCTAAATGTTTTCGAACCGATGTTAATAGTTCGTTTTGGGCTTGATTCGTTAAAAAATGTTGAAATGAGTTTCCAACCATATAGATAAGAGGACTTTTCAGCTTTAAATGTAGCTTTGTGCAATCTTGTTCTATCCATTGAATGGATAGATTTGCTTTCTTTGCTTTCTGATTAGCAAAGCCCAGCATTCCTTGATGAATATCAACACCGATTAACTCGTAGCCTTGCTTGGCTAACGGGATGGTTACTCTTCCCGTTCCACATGCTAGGTCGATTATGGGACCTTTTTTGATTTTTTGTCCCCATTCTTCTATAAGAGGAATGTCTTTTGTATATTGATTGTTTTCATCGTCGTATTGAATTGGATCTTCGTAAACTTGTAAGTTATTATTCATTTAAACCTCCTAATAAACTCATGAAAAGGACCTGTAACGATTTGAACACCTTGATCATGATAAAAGGTAGTCGTATTTTCAAAATCAAAGTATTCTTGTGAAGGTGCATAAATGTAAATAGTCTTCTTTAGAGCGAGAGCCATTCCTAGTTCAACGTGGCTGCCAATTCCACCAGGAAGGAGTAGAATAAACAGGTCACAATCAAGAACTGCCTGCTTTTCTGCTTCTCCTATTTCTGTTAAGGCTTTTAACGAGTTGGCCCGCTGATTTTTTGTCCAGTCGTACGTATGAAAATGACCGTTCTCTTTAAGGATAGAAGAAAGCTCTATCACTTGTTGTTTATTTTGAAAGCTAGATGCGATGTAAAACTTCATCAAAATCACCTCTACCTATAAAATATAGTAAAATTACTAGTAATGTCCATAGGAAAGAAGGAACAGTTAATGACCATAAAGGAATTGAATTATTTTTTGAATAATCACTTTGATGATTTAGTCCTCCGTCCACCATTGTTTCATCTTTGGGACATTGGAATTCGCTTCGATATTGCTGATTCTTCCTTAGATTTTTTTGAAGAAAAAAATATCTCTCAAATGTATAAAAGAACATTAACGTTGCATAAAACTTCACAATAAAAATCAAGCAGCTTTTGATTCGCAAATACTATTAATAACTGAATTTTCCGTCTTTTTAAAATTAAAAAAAGATAACCTCTGCATCAAGTAGCCTTTATCCATATTTTTAAATAATTATACTTTTATTATGAAAAATGCACAAAAAGAGGTTCGCCTGTTGGCTCGTCTAAAAAGTCCACCTCCCCTCTAAGTACTTGTTGCTCGAGCATCCTGTATTCTACTTCCCAATTTTGCTTCCTTCGTCCTATGGAGGTTCTGGTTTTTTCTTTGAACAGCGCTTTAACAAATGTATGAAACGGCTGATATAATAAGGTTTCCAGTCTTCTCTTAAAGGTTAGTAGCGAACCGTCATCATTTAAGGAAAGCTTCAGTAATACCTCTAGGCAATACGTAATAAGAGCGATCCAAATTTGATTATAAACGGCGTTTGGACTCTTTCCATAAAAAGAGGTGATGTTAAGATGTTGCTTCATCCATTTGAAAAAGTTTCGATTTTCCAACGATATCGATAAAGGTCACCGATTTCTTTTGCGGTTAAGTCAAAACAACTTGTAATGAGGATAACTTCATTACCTTCACGATCCTTTGTTTTGATTAAACGAACCGTGTGCATCATCTTTGTCCCTGTTTGTTCACCGCCAAGATACACTTCAGCGTCTTGAAAAATGAGATTTTCGGGATCCGGCACTTGTTCATTTAAATACTCGATTTTGGCGTTCTTCTTTAACCTTGTAATAAATCGAATGTCTTTAAAACAATAGTGATCAAGCTGTTTATAATCCATATACCCACGATCAAAAAGATAAAGGCAATCAGGGTCTAATTCCACTAACGAATCCATCTTAGAACGATCAGAATGGTTCGCAGGAGATAACACGACCTCATCTGGAATGGTCATTTCTTTTGTCACAACGACTTTAAGATGCAGCTTAATACCGGCTTTTGTTTTTCGAAACGTGGCCCATGGATACTGAGATAGAGACATGGTCATCGTAGAAGAATCGATCACATGTAAACGACTGATCTCTCGAATAATAGGCTTGTTTTTTAATCGAGAGTGAATTTTCATCAAAAGGTGGCGAAAAACCTTTTCAAAAACAGAAGAAGGAATGGCTTTAAGCCTTCTGGATAATTGAGAAGTACTAATGGAATCAAGTTTGATCATTTCCTGCAGTTGTTTCTCGTCTTCTAAATAAAGAGAAACATGGGTTAAACTTTCAATCTCTCGAATATGAGCAACAATGGAAATCTGAAATAAACAGTAGGTCGTCAGTTTCTTTATGTACTTATCTAAATTGTGAACGTTGGTTATTTTTTTAAACGTATCTTCATCTAAAAATTCTAGTAGTTTATTTAAAGTAGGATGTGTGCTACAATTGTCCATGCTTGTTTCCTTTATAGTTTGGATTTGGACATGTGCTACTTGTTCTCCAAATTATAAAGGATTTTTTTATACCTAAAAAGACTTGTATTTTCCATAATTTCAATAATATTTAAGTTTTTTCTTTCAATAAAGGTATTGACATTTTGAAAAATAGTTAATGCAAAGCTAATGATAAAAGAAGAATGCAGTTATTTCATCAATCATTTTCCAATGAGGATCAAATTTTGTTTGTAACAGATGTTCATAGTGAAGAAGCTATTCCTCTAAAAAAACCATTAAATGTTTACAGAAAATATATAAGTGCGTGTTCAAAAAGTAGGGAAAAAGGACGCTGAAGAACGAGGCGGTGTAGCTTTGAGCACTCACAGTGTACGTTCTTGGTACATGAGGAGCGGAAAAGCAAACCAACAAAGTTATTCAACCGACATTTTTTTAGGACTTTTTGAACAACCTCTATAAAAGATAAAAATTTGCTATATGGGTTACAACATACACATATACCAAGTGTTTTTCAACATGATAAAGTCGGTTATGAAGATTATTGGACGAACCGATTTGTTCTTCGCTGTCTGAAAGGTGATTTTCGATATGCTCGTCTTTTGGAAGCTATTTGCTATAAAGATTTTGGATTCAATCATCGAATATTGAAATCAGTACCAAAACATAGTTGTTCCTCTTATGATGTTTATTTCATTAATCTAAGTAAAAAACGAATCTTTCATCTTTATGACGATCGTGGTTGTGACATCATCGCAACGAATACGGGGGCAATCAGGCCAATTTATGTGAAGTTCTATCGTTGGATACACGAATATGATCGAGAAAAAATAGACAATTTGTTTTTAAGTTGACAGAGATCCTGTCATCTTATATAATAATCTTGAATTCAAGATATATATGAAGGGTGTTAAAAATGGACAGAGAGAGAAACATGAAGGATGCCGATTTGGCACTAAAGCTATTTGTTGTCTTTTTTCGATCGAATAAAGCAGTTGCCCAAACAGTTGCCGAAGACGTTCGGTCCAGCGGGTTTAATATGACTGAGTTTGCTGTTTTAGAGCTACTTTATCATAAAGGCGATCAGCCAATACAAAAAATTGGTGAACAAATCTTAATTTCAAGTGGAACCATTACTTATGTTGTTGATAAGCTTGAAAAAAAAGGTTTACTTAAGCGTATATCATGCGAGAAAGATCGTCGAGTAACATATGCTTCTATTACAGAACAAGGGGAACAGGTAATGAAAGAAATCTTTCCTAAACACCAACATCTTATTGAACAAATATTTGCAGAACTATCCAATGAAGAGAAAGATACAATGATCGATTTATTAAAGAAAATTGGATATAAAGCGGAAACACTTCAACTCTAACAAAGAAGCCTAGCTTCTTGGACTATATATCTTGAATTTAAGAAATATGTATCAAAGATTTTAGTTAAGAAAACAATAGATAAGAATATATTTGAAAGGGATGTTTTAAAATGGCAAAAGTACTTTATATTACAGCTCACCCGCATGATGATACGCAATCATACAGTATGGCGGTAGGAAAAGCATTTATCGACACATATAAGCAAAAAAATACAAGTGATGAAGTGATCCACTTAGATTTATATAAAGAAGGTGTTCCCGCTATAGATACGGATGTGTTTAGTGGTTGGGGAAAGCTTCAATCTGGTAAAGGTTTTGAAGAATTATCAGAACAAGAAAAAACTAAAGTATCACGCTTAACAGAATTATGTGATCAATTTATTGCTGCTGATAAATATGTATTTGTATCTCCAATGTGGAACTTTTCTTTTCCACCTGTACTGAAAGCTTATATTGATTCTATTAGTATAGCGGGAAAAACCTTCAAGTATACAGAAGAGGGACCGGTTGGGTTGTTGACAGATAAAAAAGCTCTTCATATTCAAGCAAGCGGTGGAGTTTATTCTGAAGGACCTGCGGCTGATATAGAGATGGGTCATCGATACCTAAAAATCATTATGAACTTTTTAGGTGTACCTTCCTTTGAAGGGCTGTTTGTAGAAGGGCAAGCGGCAATGCCTGATAAAGCAGAGCAAATTAAAGAAGACGCGATTAAAAGGGCAAAGGATTTGGCGCATACGTTTTAATGATAAAGGGAAGGCATATGGTTTTTTACCGTATGCCTTCCTCGATTTAGTTTAACTAGCCCCTACTATTTCTTGCATTCTCTTCTTTTCTTCTTCTTTATCCAAGTACTCAAAAAGGCCTATTCGATTTCCCCAAGGGTCTTCAAAAGTTGTCCATTTTACGGGGACTTCCTCTCGAGAAAAGATTTCAAAAGCAGCTAGATTCAATTTATCCATTAGTCGCTCTTTCTCTTTTTCAATATTTGTCACACCTAAACGTAATGGTCCATTCCCTTTTGTTGGGGTTCCTTCTGCTACTTGTAACCAGCAGCCGGGGATGATTTCCCACTCCGCAAAGCCTTCGTGAGGGATAAAATCAGGTTTTTTGTTTAATAATGTTTCATACCATGCATGTCCTTCAGATATATTCGTCACTCGAACTTGAAAAGTCATTTCAAAAATCATGTTTCACACTCCTTTAAAAAAATAGCTCACATGTGTATAGTTTCCACATGTAAGCTAAACCTCGTATTCTATATTTCCAGTTCCTTACTTGCTGTAGGTAAGGTTTTTCGTTTTTCTTTAAAGCTGAATAAACGATAAACGGCTGGAATTAATAATAAGGTAATAAATGTCGCAAACAATAGTCCAGATATAATGACGGTTGCAGTTGGCGCCTGATAATTACCGGAAGTACCTGAAGCTAAGGCAAGCGGTAGCATCCCTCCTGCTGTAGTTAATGTTGTCATAAAAATCGGACGAAGTCGATTTTTTCCTGCCTCAACAAGTGCTTCTTTAACCGTATATTCTTGTTTGCGTAGTTGGTTGGTTCGGTCAATTAAAAGGATGGCATTGTTTAAGACGATCCCGATGAGCATAATCACACCCATTCCAGATAGAATGGTTAGCTCTCGTTGGGTAATTAACAGACCTAAAATGACCCCAACAATCGTCATTGGAATAACAGACATGACAATGAGTGGGTGACCGAGATGATTAAACTGAACAGCCATCACAAAGTAAACTAAGAAGATAGCTACACCTAAAATGATTAGCATTTCAGTAAACAATTCTGTTTGCTGCTCTAAGCTTCCTGATTTGGAGATTTGATAGCCAGCAGGTGTTTCAAAATCCTCAATGATTTCTTGCACGTCACGATTGATCGAGCCTAGATCTCTTCCTTCCACATCAGCCGATATGGTGGTATAGCGATTTCCGTTTGTATGGCCAATTTCAGTTGGTGTGTCAACGCTAGTCAGTTCAATAAAGTTTGAAAGTTTTTTTGTTCCTTCTGCAGTTGGAACACTCAAATCTAAAAGGTCCTCTGTCGTTGTAGTATCTTCTTCCCACTTCACTTTTATTGGGATCTCATGATCTTCTTGTTGAATGGTACTGACTTCAATATTTAAAAAGGACTGTTCGATAAATTGTTTAATTTGTCCTTTTGATAGGTTGGCTTCATCAATTTCATCTTCTTTCAGGGTGATGATTTGTTCTATTGATGTTTTATCAACAGAGTTATTGACTTCAACAATTCCCTCTAGTTCTTCTAATTCCTTCGTGAATTCAGAAGAAATTTTCTTGATTTCTTCAAATTTTTCTCCTTCAATTTGAAGCTGAATCGCCTGAGAAGCGCCAGCGGAGGTTGGTGTTTGGAACCCTTTAATGGAATCGCTATCAATTCCTCGTAAGTTTTTAAGTATCTCCTCGTTAACTTGTTTTTGTTCCATCGTGATGTCATCGTCTTTTGTCATGTTAATCATGACATAAAGGCTTTGACCAAAGTCCATTACATAATTGGTTTCTACATCGTTGATTCCGTTTACGGCCTCGTGGATTTCTTCTGCTAATTCTTCTTTTTCCTCTAGTGTAGCACCTGGTTGTAATTGAACATTAACTTCTGTATAACGGTTGAGCATATCAGGCATGATCGCCATCGGGATCTTTGTGATAAATAATAACGATGTCACTAAAATGGCAATGAATAATCCGATAATTGATAAGCTATAACGTTTCTTTTTGACCGTCCAGGAAACTAATTTTCCGTAAAAGCTTACAATCGGACCTTCTTTCGATTTTTCTCGTTGCTTTTTATGAACTTTCAAAAACTTTTCTGAGAGTGAAGGAATCACTGTGAAAGAAACGAGAACAGAACTGATTAGTGTGATTGCTATGACCACTGAAAACATAATCATAAATTGCCCTGTTTCTCCACCTAAAAGACCAATTGGTAAAAAGACAACAATGGTGGTCAACATGGAGGCAAGAACAGCAGATGAAACTTCCTTCGTTCCTTCTAATACAGCATGTAAATTTGAGAGACCTTGTTCTTTCTTCCGATAGATGGATTCCAATATGACAATCGATGCATCCACCATCATTCCTACTCCTAATCCTAAGGCGATGAGAGTTAAAATGTTAAAACTGTAGTCTAATAACCACATAGTTAAAAAGGTGAGCAGAATGGAAGTCGGAATAGAAATACCAATAATAATAGTGGCGCGGAGATTGCGTAAAAAGATGAACATGATTACAAAGGCAATTACCGCTCCTATTAAAATATTTTTTGTAACACTATCGAGGGAGTCCTGAACATAATCTGCCTGAGCGACTAACTCATTTAAAGTAAACCCGTCAATTAAATTTTCCCCTTTTATGTTTTTAACTTCCTCTCGAATAGCTTCGGCCATTTCGATTTGTGTGACGGTGCTACTACGGGCAATTTGAATAAAGATCAAATCCTTTGCCCCATTTTTCCAAACAAATGCTTGATTTTCAATTGGATCAAGGCTAATCTTTGCAATATCTTTCAGAGTAATAAAGCCCGATTCTGCGGGAATCTTAATGGACTCCACATCTTCAATACTATTCAGTTTTGAGTTCCAGCGAAGCGTAGTTGAGCCCTCTTCTTCACTTAGGTTCCCAATTGTAGATTCAGTATTGACTTGTTGAATAATCGAAATAATATCAGTGATGAGTAACCCTTTCTCTTGGATTTGATCTTGATTAAACGTCACATTCACTTCATTTTCAAATAAACCAGAAAGGTTGACTTCTTTTACTTCAGGAAGTTCTTCTAATCGAGGTTTGAGAATATCTTCAGCAAACGCCGTCATTTTTTCTTGATTGTCACCAGATATATCCATGAAGAATTCATATTCGAGTCCAAACCCGTTGGAGATGACAAAATCTTGAATGCGATCATTTTCTGAAATAAAAGAGTTAATGGTGGCTTCAATGTCTTTTGTTAACTCATCTCCTTTGCCACGTTCAAATGTAAAGTTGAGCATGACATTTCCATTAGACGTGGTAGAATTGATTTCTTCAACGCCTTCCATGTCAATCAGTTGTTTTTCTAAAGGGGTTGTAATGGTCCGTTCAAGTTCAATGGCGGAAAGATCCTCTGTTTGGATGGCAGCAAAGGCCATATCGAAGGAGACATCAGGCATTAATTCTTTATCAAGCTTAAATGTGCTGTATGTACCGACGAAAACAATAAACAAAACCGATAGCATAACTAAAATTTTTCGTTGAACAATAAATTTTAATAGCTTCATATAATCCTCCTTTAAATGTGTGTTCGAAAAGGTAGAAAGTGGGGATTGGATTTAGATATAGTTCTTCGTTTAGACATCCCTCATCATTTGACTTTTTGAACTAAAATGGTCTCAACATATATAGTATACTTGATTAGTAGAGAAAATATGACATAATTAGGTCGTTGTTAATAATTTGTTAATATAAAGGTAATATCTAATTTACAAATAGGTGCTGTGGAAATGGGCATTTATTCCCCATTATGCGATAATGAAGGTAAGTTTTCTACATGAGAGGAACGATGACATTGGAAAAAGCAGCAAATCAACCTATTGGTATTAAACGATTTTGGAACATGATGAATACATTCTTGCCGTCAACATGGTTACTCGTATTCGCGGTCACTTTAGTCATTATCGAGACGTGTCTTTCTTTAATTGTTCCACTCATAACGATGAATTTTATTGATGAAATGAACTTAGACTCTCTTAACCAGCAAACCATAATTTTATTAGCTGTTGTGTTCATTCTTCAACTTTTAATGTCAGGGTTTGCGCTTTATACGATGATTTATATTGGACAGCGTGTCGTTCTTTCGTTACGAGAAGAAGCTTGGAAAAAGATTTTACATTTACCGATTTCGTTTTTTGATCGCCACCCATCTGGTGATACGATGAGTCGAATGACAAATGATACATTAATTATAAAAGACTTCATCACATCTCAGTTGATTCCCTTTATTTCAGGAATTATTTCAATAGTAGGCTCAATTGTATTTTTACTTGTAATTGATTGGAAAATGACGATTTTAATGGTAGTTATCATCCCGGTTGCAGGTTTCATTATGATTCCTTTAGGAAGAAAGATGTATAAAGTGTCACGTGCCCTTCAAAGTGAAACCGCTTCTTTTCAGGGAGATTTAGGTCGTGTGCTTTCGGATATTCGCCTTGTAAAAGCTTCTTTAGCAGAAAATCAAGAAAAGAAAACAGGGTTAAAACGCATGACGCAACTGTTTCAGTTTGGTTTAAAAGAAGGAAGAATTTCAGCGGTCATTCAGCCTTTAACGATGAGTTTAATGTTATTTTTACTTGTTGTGATTTTTGGTTACGGTAGTATTCGCGTTTCAGCTGGAACATTATCGGCTGGTGCTCTAGTTGCGATCATTTTTTATCTTTTTCAAATTTCCATTCCGTTTGCTCAACTGGCCACCTTTTTCACGCAATTTCAAAAAGCGTTAGGAGCGAGTGAGCGTTTAGAACAAATTTTATCAGCAGAGCCTGAACCGAGCGTTGAGAGTACTGACAGTTTAATAAAAGAAGATGATCTTTTATCTTTTCATGATGTTTCCTTTTCTTATTCAGAGAGTAAGCAAATTTTACAGTCTGTGAGTTTTGGGGCGGTTATTGGTGAAATGACAGCTTTTGTTGGTCCAAGTGGGGCTGGGAAAACGACACTCTTCTCATTACTCGAACGATTTTATGAACCGAGTCAAGGCGCTATTACGTATAAAGGAAAATCCATTTATGACATGTCTTTATCCGATTGGCGTCAGAAAATTGCTTATGTTTCCCAAGAATCACCGATCATGTCTGGAACCATTCGATCCAACTTAATTTATGGATTAGAAGATGTTTCTGAATCACGTATAAAGGAAGCTGTAGCAAATGCGAACTTGGAGAGTTTTATCGCTTCTTTAACAGACCAACTTGAAACAGAAGTGGGTGAGCGAGGCATTAGGTTGTCAGGAGGACAACGTCAACGTTTAGCCATTGCAAGGGCCATGATACGTGATCCGGAAATCTTATTGTTAGATGAAGCGACCGCTCACCTTGATAGCACTTCTGAAAAGCTAGTCCAAGAAGCATTGGAGAAGTTGATGCAAGGTAGAACCACACTCGTTATTGCTCATCGGTTAGCGACAGTGAGGAACGCAGACCAGTTAATTGTTCTTGAACAAGGTGAGGTGACAGGTAAAGGGAGTCATCATCAGCTGCTGAAATTCCATTCATTATATAAAGAATTGGTTGAACAGCAGTTATCAGTAGAAGGGAGCTAATATGAAGCCAATATTGATAGATTTTCCAAATGAATTTTATACCGACAGATTACTCATTCGAAGACCCGATCCAGGAGATGGAAAGGTTGTATTTAATGCCATTCAAGCGTCCATTCAAGAGCTTAAACCTTGGATGGAGTTTGCACAAAAACAGCAAACGGAAGAAGATCTTGAAGTGTTTATGAGAGAGGCTCATACTAATTTCATTAATCGTGAAGACTTACACCTTCTTGTCTTTGATCGGAAAACAGGCGATTTTATTGCGTCATCTGGTCTTCATCGAATCAATTGGAGTATTCCTAAGTTTGAAATTGGCTACTGGATTGATTCTAGGAAAAGTGGAAAAGGATATATGACAGAGACAGTAGAAGGAATAACGAACTTCGCTTTTGAGACATTAAAGGCGCGAAGAGTGGAAATACGATGTGATTCTGATAATGAAAGAAGTCGCCGTGTAGCCGAACGTTTAGATTTTCCGCTAGAAGGAATTTTGAAGAATAGTGCACGATCAATGGATAAAAGTGGGTTGAAAGATACGTGTATTTTTGCTAAAGTTAGGTAACTATTAATTCCATAAATTTCTTTGAAGGAGGTGCTCGCAATGATTTTAACTAGAGCATAAAGAGATTGCTAGTCATAGGCAATCTCTAAACAGTAGATAAGAATAAAATGTGAAGGAGATTGACAATGACACTAAATCAACAATTATCGAAAATTCAAAAGGACATCGACTTTTCTGGTTCTATTAAGGTGAATAAATATAAGAAAACCGTTATAGAAGAAAGCTACGGTTTCGCTAATCGTTCTGAACAAATTAAAAATCATCTGCATACCCGTTTTGGAATTGCTTCAGGCTGTAAGCTTTTCACGGCGATTTCTATTTGTCAGCTTGTTGAAGCAGGAAAGCTTACGTTTGAAACGAAACTGAAGAATTGCTTAAATATAGACCTTTCTCATTGGGATGAAGAGATTACGGTTCATCATCTTCTGACGCATACGTCCGGTATTCCAGATTACTTTGATGAAGATGAAATGGATGATTTTGAAGAACTTTGGGTGAAAACGCCGATGTATCATATTAGAAGTTTACAAGATTTCTTGCCCCTTTTTATGAATAAAGGAATGAAATCAAAGGTAGGCGAAAAATTTCATTATAATAATGCGGGCTATATATTACTAGGCTTAGTGGTAGAGCAGGTTAGTGGACAATATTTCACCGATTATATTGAAGAAAATATATTTAGACGAGCTGGGATGAACGATTCTGGTTATTTTGAAATGGATCGCCTTCCGGAAAAAACAGCTTTAGGGTATATTGATTTTCAAGATGGATCTTGGAAGACAAATACTTACTCTCTACCAGTTAAAGGTGGCTCTGATGGAGGAGCTTATGTCACTGCGTGTGATATGATCAGGTTTTGGGAAGCGCTTATTAACCATCAACTGTTAAATAAGTCCATTACTGATTTGTTGCTGAACTCTCATGTACAAGTCAGGGAGGAAGGCTATTATGGATATGGAGTATGGATTAAGAGAAAGAACAATCAACTATTAAAATATCATGTGATGGGATATGATCCAGGAGTGAGTTTTCATTCCGCTTATTATCCTAGTTCTTCTCATACACTTGCTGTCTGTTCAAACAAATCAGATGGAGCATTTGATATGATGAAAGTAATGGAAGAAGAATTAATCGTGAGGTAAAACATTTCATGATAAAATAAGACGAGTGAGGGAATCCTCGCTCGTTTTTTAAAACTTTTAAGGAGTGAAAATAATGGCTAAATCAAAGGCTAAGAAACTACGTGATAAGTTAGGCAAACAAGGAAAAAGAAATCCAGAAACAGGAAGGAGTCCATATGCTTTTACGGATATGAGAACAAGAAAGACGAAAACGAAAAAAGATAAACTGTATGCAAATAAATTTAAAGGACGATCATCTCACACTAATTATGATGGAGATGGTTGTCCTTTTTTAGTGTGTTTTTGTTGAAACGCATTTTTAACAAAAACTATCTTTTCCTTCCCATCATCAATTGTATTTCTCCCTTAAAAATATAGAATTTCCAATATAAATACTAATTAGGAATTTATAGTTTTAAAAAAATGGTAAAATTAAATAGATAATTTACATGAAGTAGTTTTAGGTGAGCTGGATGGAGATGATTGTAATGAAAAAGTTTTTAAATCTATTTTTTGAAGAGGAAAGAAATCAAAGTAAAGGTTATAAAACTCTTGTTTCAATATCTATGGTTTTATTTTCAATAGAGGCTATCAATACATGGGTGCTACATATTCAATGGTTGAGTTCAATTGTTGTATTAATTCTATTTTTATTAGGGGTTGTTTTTGCGATTCTAGCGATAATGGAAAAAGGAAAAAAAATAAGGATAAATGTGATGAAAATCAAGGAATCAACTAAAAATGACCTTTCTCAACTAGCTGGATTAATGGAACAGCTTGCTTGGTTATCCAACGTCTGATAAAGAAATGGCTAAAAGGTTTGATCATTTGAAAGAAAATCCGGACTATTTAACATTAGTAGCTACTGATAATGAATAAGTGATCGGTACGAGTGGGATGGTGCAGAAAATGTTTAGCTGTTATTAATAATTGGGTCTTCGTCATTTAGAATGATCATTTAGGATTTTCAAAAGCGGACAAGGGAATGAGTTCAATTTCTTGCTCAGTATTCTCCACTTGTTACAAGTTGAAAAAACAAGCTCTGTAAGGAAGAATACACTTCTTTATTAATTGAGTTGGTTGGTTTCAGATGTTTTAAGTTAAGCACTTACTTTACACTTTAAGTAGGGAAGAAGCTAATAATTCCTAGTTCTACAAGATTTTCTTTAAAGATAGAAAAAAGAGGAGGTGCGATTCGTATCCCCCTTTTTTCATTGTTGGTGCAAAAAGATAATCCTTTAGTCCTTTTCTTACTTCCTTTTAAAGCTAAACTCATATTTATTAATACTAGCCTTCTTTGTTAGTTAACGTGTGCTTTCGTCTTTGCTTCTTTTCTACGACGATGAAGAATTGGTTCAGTATAACCGTTCGGTTGATTTACACCTTCAAACACTAATTCACATGAAGCTTGGAAGGCAATAGAGTTATCAAAGTCATTTGCCATAGCTCTATAATTAGGATCATGTTGATTTTGTTTATCGACTAATTTGGCCATACGCTTAAACGTTTCTAATACTTGGTCTTCACTCACTACCCCATGGTAAAGCCAATTGGTAATATGTTGACTAGAAATTCTTAAAGTTGCTCGGTCTTCCATTAACTCAATGTTGCTGATATTTGGTACTTTCGAACAACCGATCCCTTGTTGAATCCAGCGAACAACATAGCCAAGAATACTTTGGGCATTATTATCTAATTCTTCTTGGATCTCTTCTGGCGTCCAATCCGTGTTAGGAACCGTTGGAACTTGTAACATGTCGTCTAAATAATCCGGAAGATCTTTACCCATTTCTTCTTGTATGGTTAAAACATCGATGTCTAAGTAATGAAGCGCATGTAAAGTAGCAGCCGTTGGGGAAGGAACCCATGCTGTATTCGCACCTGCTTTTAATTGGCCATCTTTTGTTTTTAGCATTTGTGCCATTAATTCGGGCATTGCCCACATTCCTTTTCCGATTTGAGCTTTACCGGAAAAATCGCTTTCTAGCCCATTTTTCACATTGGATTTTTCGTAGCTAGTAAACCATGTCGAATTTTTCATATCACCTTTTCGAATGACGGGTCCTGTTACCATAGAAGTGTGGATCTCATCTCCTGTTCTATCTAAGAACCCTGTATTAATGAAAGCGACTCGATTTTTAACTTCCTTTATGCACGCTTTCAAATTAAGAGAAGTTCGGCGCTCTTCATCCATCACACCAATTTTTAACGTGTTGCGAGAGTAATCAAATAGATCCTCTACTTGATTAAATAGTTCATTAGCAAAAGCAACTTCTTTTGGACCATGCATTTTTGGTTTTACGATATAAACAGAACCCTTTGTAGAGTTTTGATATTTTCCGTTTTTTAAGACATCTTGTTTGGCAATAAGCCCCGTAACAACTGCATCTAAAATACCTTCTGGAACTTCTTGTCCATTTTTATCTAAAACAGCATCACTAGTCATTAAATGACCGACATTTCGTACAAACATTAACGAACGTCCAGATAATGAAAGTTCCGATCCATTTGGAGCTGTGTACAGACGATCAGGATTTAACGTACGAGTGATTGTTTTGCTTCCTTTTTTGAAGGATACAGAAATATCACCTTTTAGCAGTCCTAAATAATTTCGGTACACATGTACTTTATCTTCTGCGTCTACAGCAGCTACAGAGTCTTCGAAATCCATAATTGTAGTGATCGCTGATTCCACAACAATATCTTTCACGCCTGCTGTATCATTTTTTCCAATAGAATCATTTCGGTCGATTTGGATTTCAACATGGAGACCGTTGTTTTTTAACAATATCGCACTTGGTTTTTCTGGTAGACCATTATAGCCAACAAATTGATCTTCCATTTTTAAGCTAGTGGATGTTCCACCATTTAAAATGATCACTAACTGACCATTTTCTACTTTGTATTCTTGTACTTCTTTATGAGAATTTTCCGTTAGAGGGAAGATCTTATTCAGAATTTGTTTTGTATAAGCAAAAACTTTTTCACCACGAATAGGATTATATCCGTTGCCAGCTTCTGCTCCGTCATCTTCACTAATGACATCTGAACCATATAGGGCATCATAAAGACTTCCCCATCTAGCATTAGCGGCATTAACGGCATATCGTGCATTACTAACTGGAACCACTAATTGAGGTCCTGGTTTTATAGCAATTTCGTCGTCAATGTTTTTAGTATCAATCTCAAAATCTTCAACCTCTGGTTCAATATAATTAATTTCTTTTAAGAAAGATTTATATTTTTGTTGATCATACGTCTTGTTATTGGTGTACCAATCCGTAATGCTTTTCTGCAATTCTTCACGTTTGGACAACAATTCTTTGTTTTTAGGAGATAAATTGTGAATGATTTCATCTAAACCAGCCCAAAATGCTTCACTAGAAACGCCACTATTAAGTATAGCCTCGTTTTCAATGAAGTCATAAAGAGTTGAATCTACTTGGATATTACCGATATTTTTATATTCTTCCATCTTAACACCCTTCCATTTATAAGACGATTTTATAATCGTTTGAAATTTATTCTATTCATAATTTACCTTATACTATAATTAGACATAACAAAAATATATATATTGAATTAATATCATGCACAAATGACATAATCGCTTAGTTTAGCAATTTCCAAGAGGGGGATTCGATGGATATTAGACATTTAGAATATTTTTCAGAAGTTGCAAAGCATTCTAGTTTTACTAAAGCTGCCTTAACTTTACATGTTTCTCAACCTTCTCTCAGTAAGGCTATTAAACAATTAGAAGCTGAGTTAGAAGTACCTTTATTTTATCGTTCAAAAACATTAGAATTAACAGATGCAGGAAAAGCGCTTCTTGTGAATGTGAAAGAAGTATTAAATTCCTTCCACAATCTGAATTCTGAACTTAATAGAGTGATAGACTTGAAAAAGGGAGAAATCAACATAGGGATTCCACCAATTATAGGCGCTTCTTTTTTCTCTAAGTTAATTAGTCAATATGTAGAAGAGTATCCTCTAGTAGACCTGAAATTAGAGGAAGTGGGTTCTAAAATGATTAAACAAGGTGTCGAAGATGGGTCATTAGATATTGGATTGGTATGTAATGTCCCTAGTAGAAATGGTAAATTTGAAATGATGAAGATCGTGGATGACCCTCTAAAACTGGTTGTGAATAAATCAAATCGGTTATCCTTAAAAAATTCGGTCCATATGAAGGATTTACAGCATGAAGGGTTTATTCTTTACAGAGAAGATTTCACTTTACACGATCGCATTATGGAAGAATGTGCTAATCATGGTTTTTATCCTAATGTTGTTTGCCATAGTTCTCAGAGAGATTTTATGATTGAAATGGTCGATGCTAGATTAGGAATTGCGCTATTACCTAGTAAAGTAGCAGATGAAATCATGAATCCTCACATCAAATCAATTCCTTTAGTCAATTCTTCAGCTAGTCTGGAGCTAGGTATGGTTTGGAAGAAAAATAAGTACATACCTCATTCTGTGAGAGAATTTATCAATATGGCCGAAACTCACCTGAGCTATAATTGATCCTTATCGTTCAAGCTGTCAAGTTTAAACAAACGTTTGTTTAAAAGTGTGGTTTCATGTTAAAAGTTCAAATCAAAATCTGTTGTTTTTGTAAAAAGATTAGAAAGGTGATCTATATGGAAAAAATAAAGGAGCTTGAAATTCACCTGCAAGAATTAGAAGAGAAGTTGTTAAGGACGGAAATCCGTTCTTCTCAAATAGAATTAAAGAAATTATTGGCAGATGACTTTTTTGAGATTGGTAGTTCAGGTAGAATACTCTACAAAGGTGAAGAAATCGGTGTTGAAGGAATAGGTGAAGTGAAAATGACGATGAGTGATTTTGAAATCCACCCATTGTCTAGCGATATCATTTTAGCAACATATGTAATTTGCAATGAAATAAAAAAAGAGTACACATTGCGAAGTTCAATTTGGAAGCGTTTTAATGAAGGCTGGAAGATGGTTTTTCACCAAGGAACGAAGACGAATGATCAGAACGTATTTAAATGAATTTGTTTTTTGAGGTTAATAGAGTGAAGGATAAATACAAGAAGAAGGAGAAGAACTATAACATCCATTTATAAACAAACGTTTAATTAACTATAGCAAGTGTGTTGCTGACAAAGACTAAATGGTAGATGATGATAATCAGAAGAACAACCCATATTGTGGAATTAAAATAGAGATTTAGAAGTATCTTTTTTTTAGAAATGTCTATTTTATCAAATTTTGAAACTAAATAAAACCTTGTACGTATAGAACTATATAATCAGCAATGTACATGAAAGGATGGGTAATTATGTTATGGATCGTTACACAAAACAATGATAGCTTCGTAAATGTGAAAGAAGTAACTGTTAAAGGGAAAAACATAATAGGAATTATAGGTAGTGAGGCACTAGATCAATGGAGTAAGACTTTGGGGAAGTATGAATCGAAGGAAAGAGCACTAGAAATTTTGGAAGAATTATTTATGAAAATGGATGAAAATGATGGTTTCTATATAACCTTTACTATGCCTGAAAAATAAGGGGAGAGGTTAGATGTTTAAGGAAATTAACATTCATTATGGAGCACATGAATCTCAATACGGTGTATTACGAATCCCTGAGAATTCGCAATCTTCCCAATTAATCGTTTTAATACACGGGGGGTTCTGGAAAGCACAATATAACTTAGAGGAAAACACGGCGATGGCTGAGGATTTGACAAAAAGAGGATTCACCACTTGGAACATCGAGTACAGGAGGGTTGGTGAGGACCGAAAAGGATGGACGGATTTATTTAATGATGTTATTGATGCAGTTAATCATTTATCCAAGATAGAGGAGTCCTATCCCATAGACATTAGCAATGTAACGGTTATTGGTCATTCTGCAGGTGGACATCTAGCTCTTTGGTTAGGTTCGAGAAATGAAAAGAGTACTAACGATGGAACTTTTCATGAGCTGAGAGTTTGTATAAACAAAGTGATCAGTTTAGCTGGTGTGACGGATTTAGTTAAAATGTGGGAATTTCATGAACAAAAGAAGATGGAAAGTCGTGTAGCTCCTTTATTAGGGGGAAGTCCAAAGGAAGTACCTGAACGATATGCCTGGGCTTCTCCTATTGAACGATTGCCTATGGGAGTGGAGCAAGTTTTAATACATGGGGAGCAAGATCGTCATGTACCAGTTGAGTTAAGCGATAATTATTACCAGAGGGCGATGGAAAAAGGCGATAAGGTTTCGCTAGTTGTTTTATCAGAGATCGAACATTTTAAAGTCATTGATCCAACATCATCAGCATGGAATTCAGTTATAGAATCAATTTAAATTTTATAGTAAATATTCTAGAAGTGCGTGTTCAAAAAGTAGGGAAAAAAGGACGCTGAAGAACGAGGCGGTCTGCTTAATGAACACAGGCTAAGTACAGCCACGTCGCGAGAGCAACGCCTGCGCTAGCCCGTCCTGGGCGTCGAAGCACTCACAGTGTACGTACAGTATGGTTCACGGGCTAAGAACGTCCCCATCCTAGGGACAACACCCGTGCTAGCCAATCCTGGCGTCGGAGTGTCGGAAAAGCAAACCAACAACGTTATTCAACCGACATTTAATGAACATCATCTAAGTACAGCCACGTCCTGTGGCTAACGATGATGCTTGGCCATCCAGGCCATCGTAGGACTTTTTGAACAACCTCTTTTAGTTGAAATTTGATTCAAGCGAGCAGAGACTATACATATTAGGAGAATATAATAATGAAAATCACATTCGAAGATATATACAAGCCGGGAAACATTGTTGCTGAAAATGATCAATATAGACATTATCATTATCCGGAGATGCTCATTCGGTATGATAGTAATTTCTTGCAATTTAAAACAATGCCTTCATTAATAGAATTTAAAAAGGTTGAAAACTATTTAAGAGAATTTCATCTGAAGAACGGACAAAAACATGTGAAATTTGTTTTTCCTGAAAATAAAAAGCCAACAGGAGAACTACTGACACACTTAACTGATAAAGGTTATGATATAGGCTTTTTAGAATTGTATGCTATTGACCCTAAAGACTTTCCTTCAGTGAGAGAAGACGCAAATATACATATTCGAGAAGTGACAACTAAAGATTTAGACACTTTATTGACCATTCAATATCAGCACGACCTAGACTTTGGGATTGAATTTGCGAAACAGAAGAAGGGACTTATAAAACGTCAATTTGAGAATCAAAACATTCGTCAAATTTTAGCTTATTATAAAGGGTCTCCAGCAGGCTATGTAGATGTCATTATCTCTAGTAAAACAGCAGAAATTGATGGCTTAACGGTTGCCGAAACGTTTCGAAATAAAGGGATAGGAAGTAGATTACAAACATTTGTAATGGAGTCATTCCCCGAGAAGACGGTAATTTTAGTGGCTGACGGAGAAGACACGCCTAAAGAAATGTACAAAAGACAAAACTATCAATATCGTGGATTTCAATACGAAGCACTAAAAGTATTCTAACAATAGGAGGAGTCCTAGCTGTGAAAAATGCAAAAGACATTCTAGAACAAAATAAAAAAGGGTGGAATACAGTTTCCCATCACTTCAATGGAAAGGATGCATTGCCTAGTTATGGTCCTTTTGCCCAAACAGAAGACGAGCTACAGCTGTTTGAAAATATAAAAGATAAAAAAGTCCTTGAAATTGGATATGGTAGTGGACACTCTTTAAGGTATATGGCATCTAAAGGAGCAAATGAACTATGGGGTGTTGATTTCTCCCAATCACAAAAAAAAGCTGCGGAAGAACTACTAACAGGTTTGGGTCCTCATTTATTTTGTGCACCTATGGAAAAGGAAATTGGTTTGCCAAAGCAGTATTTTGATTATGTTTATTCCATTTATGCAATTGGGTGGACAATAGATTTATCGACTACTTTTAATCTTATTTACTCTTATTTAAAGGTAGGAGGGACGTTTATATTTAGTTGGGACCACCCTCTATACGCTCATTTACATAATGAAAATGGTAAGATTTATTTGAAAGAGTCTTACCAAGACGAAGGAATTAGAGTCTTTGAAAATTTTAAAGGTGAAAACGTTAGTATGACTATTCATCGACGAAAAATGGCTACCTATATAAATGAGCTAATTAAAGCAGGATTTCAGATTGATTCAGTGATAGAAAGTGACGTATCAACCTGTTATAAAGATGAGGAAGAGGAGATATCAGATCGCTATTATTCTTTATATAAAGCTAAAAATTTTCCTGCAACGATGATTATAAAAGCAACGAAAAGTGTAGAGGAGAAATGGGATCATGCGAGATAGAGGCTCTGTTGTACTTATAGAAAATAAATAAGTAGCCTCATTAAACGAATAAGAAACGATTCTATTTATTACGTTTTTTCCTGGTGGTGGAATAGTAGAGGGAGAAACACCTTAAGAAGCAACAAGAAGGGAAGCCTATGAGGAATTAGGAGTTAA
This sequence comes from Bacillus carboniphilus, assembly GCF_020524035.2. Classification (NCBI taxonomy): domain Bacteria; kingdom Bacillati; phylum Bacillota; class Bacilli; order Caryophanales; family Bacillaceae; genus Bacillus; species Bacillus carboniphilus. The sequence goes on from NZ_CP129013.1 coordinate 3,060,722, forward strand.
AATAAAAATCAATGAGTGTATCGCAAAAGTTGAATTCAATGGTACTCAATATTTTTTCTTGTCTGAAATGACAAGCGGTGTATTTGGGACAGGTGCGGGTGAAGAATATACAGCGAAAAGGACAGAAAGAGGAACGTACTTGCCTGTGTGGGTAGATGTTAAAGATTTAATCTCTTTTGATGTTAGACCGAGTGAAGTGACCTTGAAACTTCAAAGTTTATTCGGTTAAAGACTTGTCTCAGAGGATTACGAATGGATTGAAAGGGTATAAAGAGGTGAAGGTATTGATTCTTCCTCGCTGTAGTTGTTTACTATGGAAAGGATCGAACGCTAAATATATCTCTAAGTAAAATCGAGTGACTATAACTAAGTAGGAAAAGACCCAAATAAAAAATAAAGGATCAATCATTATGTTAGTAAAAAGATCGTTATGTATTTTTCCTGAATTTAAAAATATGGAGAAAATAAATCAGCTACGAGAAAGCTATGACCCCTTACATCAAAAGGTTGCGCCGCACATAACACTAGTCTTTCCATTTGAAAGTCAAATTCAATTGGAGATTTTGAAGAAACATGTTGAAGGTGCTCTAATTAAGGTCGAACCATTTAAGGCTTGTTTTCAAGGAATCACAGGTAGCGATTATAGCTATCTTTTCTTAAATGTTAAAGAAGGAAATGATAGGTTAATAGAACTTCACGATCGTTTATATAGTGGTATATTAAGTGGTTACCATTTAAGAACGCTTACATATATCCCCCATTTAACTGTCGGTAGATTAGATAATAACGAAGAATTTGTAAAAGCTATAGAACAAACTAGTGATATCCAAGAAACGTTTGAATTTACAGTGGAAAAAATAGTATGTGAAATTCTCGATGAAAACGAAAATTCTACGGTTGAATTTACAGTAGGGTTATAGAGTGCAGTGCATTCACATGATGTGGAAGTAGTTAGTAGAGTTTCTGATTTATTAATGGTTGAGGGTGTTTATTTTCTTTACCTAGCTTTAGCTTACGGAAGCACCTGCCTAGCAGGAGGTGTGGTATAAAACCACCTACTTTTAGTAGCATTTCTTTTAGTCGGCTTTGGCCGATAAAACTCGTAGGCGTTCAGTCCGCCTACGAGAAACCTCCGTACTTTAGTGCGAAGTCGTTTATTTGATATAATGAATCTTTTTAAAAACATTTTACTCACTTATGGCGCGAATAAGATCGTTTACTTCTATCACCACATTTTCTACTTTATATTCATTATTTAAATTCGCTTGACCAGTGACCGTTTCCACTTCTGATAATTCACTGCCTTCTTTTTGGTACTCTACATCTACTGTAAAATTATAAATGATCTCTTCAGAATGGGTGTTTTCAAATTCGATGTTATTGACCTTTAACTGGTAATTGTTTTGCATAGGTTCATACCATAATCCTGACCCATATCTACTGACGTAAGATAGATAGAAAGAATCATTTGCAAAATAATCACTGTATAAATTTTCTTCATATTGACGCAAATCCTCTACCCAATTCTCTTTCTCCATAATTTTTTTAAATTCCTCATCAGGTCCTGTGAAATTAGTTTTTAATACAGCCTCAATCGTCTGTATATTTTCATCATTAGCTTCATCTGAAGAGCAGCCTACTGTTAATAAAATAAGAGCAACTATCATTGAAAAGATGATCGTCTTTTTAACATACATTTCGCTTACCCCCTTTATACGTATATACGACCAAAAAACCCTATAGTTTCAAGAATTTTCGTTTTTTTCTTTTTATTAAAAACTAATTTTTCTATTCATCTTAACTTTTCTACGGTACGATATGGTAATAGGAGGGGATTTAATGAAGAATATTTTTGCTTTTGAAAGAAAAGAGGAATATGAAAAATACTATGGGATCATAGAACGGTTTAAAAATAAATTAGAAAATTATCAAAGGATTCTTCAGAAAAATTATGCTTTGAGAGATTTACCAAAAGGAATAGTCTGGACGAATGAAGAATTAGCAACAACTGTTTTCTCTGAAATACCTATTCCTGCCTATACTAGTGAAGAGTTAATTTATATGTGCCCAGATATAGTGACATGGAGAAGTATTCTTTTAAAACAACTGGATGGAAGAGAAAGTACAGAAGTAAGAAAGTTTTATGAACATTATTCAGAAAACCAAGTCTTCATTATTTTAGCCCATGAATTAACCCACCATTCTGATTTGTTTATGGATGAGTTTGAAGATGATAGAGAAGATAGTATTTGGTTTGAGGAAGGAATGTGTTTCTACTTACCTAGAAAAATATTATTAAGTGAGAAGGAATTCAATGACATTACTTTTGCAGAAATGGAGCTAGTTGAAATCTTCAAAGATAATTATGGGAATCACTCCATTGATCATTTTGGGAGTCATTCTTACCAAGGTAATTTATCAAGTATTATGTTTGATTATTGGAGGAGTTATCTCTTAGTAAAATATTTAGTGGAAGTCCGTGCGGAGAATAATGTTAAAGCTGTTTTTGAGGATTATCATAATTGGCATAAAGAAGGGCGAAAAATACCATTAACAAAGTACTTTGAGTTAACCTCTTTCTTTGAGTAACATGTTGATAGAAAAATTCTAAAAAGATTTATTAGTGCGTGTTCAAAAAGGAAGGAAAAAAGAGCCGAGAATTAGAAAAGCGTCATCGACTTGAACAACCACGACAAGCATAAGATGCGATTACCATGAAAGGTGCTCTTTACCTTTCATGAAATCCTAGTCACTTGATCTTGATTGACGGGCTTTTCATCTACTAAAAATGTATACTCAACGCTTTCTTCTCTAAAAAAATCAAACTCAGCTTCTTTGAAAAAGGTGTTTTGTGATTTACTCCCTATTACAATTGGTATAATAGGAGTGGTGTTATCTATCGTAAAGGAAAGTTCAGAAGTTTGTTCATTCACCACTTTTTTGCTTAGATTGTAAGTTCATAGTCACTGTTTTTACTAACTTGATGACCTGATTCAATCTGTTCTCCATTTAGAACCATTTGGTATTTACCTGCTGCCTCTTTATCTAGTTTTATGATTTGTTGTGAGGCATATACCTTCTCGTCCTCTACCCCTTCAATAATAATGTTTGGTTCAAGGTCACATCCCGCTAATAATAGGAAGATAGCTAACAATAATATTTTTTTCATAAGTAATCACTCCCTCCCCTATTATAAGAGTAAAAAAAGAGGTGTTGACGTAATTAAAGGACAATGTTTTACCCATCTTTTGATAAAAGCCTCTATTATTAGATAAATATGTTATAATCCCCTCATGTTTTACATTGAGGGAAATTTTATGGGGGTAGATATTATGACAACTTACAAAGGAAATAGACGAGTGAAAATATCAAGGGGATGACGAAGCTATGAGTTCTCCCCACTATTTTGAGAGGGGATAGAATATTGAATCAAATGTTATTAATCATTGATGCACAACAAGACTTAATAGAAGGGAATCAAGAAGAGAAGGAGGTTTTTAACAAACAAGAACTTATTATAAATATTAACAAGGCGATTGAAAAAGCTACTAAACAGGCTATTCCAATTTTATTTGTAAGGGATCTGGATGTGGCTGAGGGGAAAGGTAGCGGTTTTCAAATTCATCCAGATATTCATGTCCCGAAAGAGTCAATGGTTTTCGATAAAGCTGCAACGAATTGTTTTCATGGAACTCCTTTATTAGATTATTTACATTCTCAAAAGATTGATCACGTTGTAGTGATGGGTTGTAAGACTGAGCATTGTATCGATAGTGCAGTTCGGACAGCTACCATTAACGGATTAGATGTGACATTAGTTGGTGATGGTCACTCAACAACTGATAATGATGTATTAAGTGCTGAGCAAATGATAAACCATCATAACTGCATTCTTCATGGACACTATAATGTCGAACATTTTTCTATAGTTAGAAATGTGGAGGAAGATTTGTTTCGTCCCACTCATTACTTATACAGGTGAATAGGGTGAAACGTGTCATTATGGGGTAATGAGTTTGCTATTATGATAGGTTAAATATTGAACCATCCTGAAAATTCTTAAGTGTTTAAACTTCCGTACTATTGCTGTAGTACGGAGTTATTTTAAAGATAAGGATAAACTTTAGAAAGAAGAGTGATCCAATGTTTACATACAAAATTGATGAAGATGTTTCATTAAGAATGTTTAAAAAGTAGGGAAAAAAGGACGCTGAAGAACGAGGCGGTGTAGCTTTGAGCACTCACAGTGTACGTTCTTGGTACATGAGGAGCGGAAAAGCAAACCAACAAAGTTATTCAACCGACATTTTTTTAGGACTTTTTAAACAACCTCATTAAGAATGTTTAATGAGAGTGACGCTGAAAAGTTCTTTACATTAATTTCACGTTCACGAGAGTATTTAAAGGAATGGATGGCTTGGCTTGACAATATTAAATCTGTAGAAGATGTATCTAAAAATATACAAGGTAGATTAGAAGCTTTCGTCGAAAACGGTGGTCATCCTAAATCTTTTGCCATTATTTATAAAGGTGATATTGCCGGAACGATCGGTTTTAATGAGATTCATAAGAAGGATCGAATCGGTCTTGTTGGTTATTGGCTTGGTGAAGAGTTCCAAGGAAACGGGATCATGGCAAAAGCATTAAATACCTTAATTGATTATGGTTTTAAAGAGCTTAAATTAAACCGAGTTGAGATTCATGTAGCGGTAGAAAATAAAAAAAGTCGAGCACTCCCTGAACGATTTGGGTTTGTTGAAGAAGGTAGATTCAGGCAAGCAGAATGGTTAAATGATCATTATGTAGATCACATTATTTATGCCCTTTTAGCTGAGGAGTGGAGAACTAAATAATGTTAACCTGGAAAAAGATGAAATAACGAAAATAAAAATTGTCATCATTATTATATTGATAAATACAGGGAGTGAAGAATAGATTATGGAACAAACAATATCTGGTCATGAATTGAACACGTTACATGACATGAAAAAACTAACGATCGTAATAACTCAAGCAATATTAGACCAGCTTCAAGAAGGAATTGAGAAAGGAAGGAAGATCCAGATATACACTTCTAACACATTATTAGTTGCTGATAGAATTGAGACTAAAGAGCCTGAAAAGGAAAGTTCTTCTTTATTATATAATGCTCTACTTGAATCCTAAGATACTACATTTAAACTAATTAATGATAAGAAAGTAATAAATGTATATGGGATATTAATATTAAACAATGTAAAGATCATTCCGTTTGCAAATCCCGAAAAAATAATAGAACGTGAAAGCTTTGCTGTATTTACGGATCATATTATGGGAATATCATTGACGGATTAATCAAAGTCTATAAAAGGAGGTTTTTACTAAATGAAAATCGCCATCATTACGGATGTTCATGGAAATGCTCCAGCTTTAAAGGCCGTTTTAGAAGAGCTTGATAGAAGAGAAGAAATCGAGCATATTTATTGCCTTGGCGACATGATAGGGATCGGTCCTGACACAAATGAAGTACTCAATCTACTATTCTCTCGAAACGATCTATCAATGATGACAGGAAACCATGATGAAGCGATTATCGCATTGTCAAAAGGACAAATCTACCCCAAAAGTCATGCTCATTGTAGAGAGCACCACCAATGGATTGCGGATCGACTCGATGAGACCTTTTTAGTAAAATTAGCTGAATTACCTCGAACAATAAAGACAACGATAAATAACTTTTCGATAAGATTTATTCATTATTCTATCCCTAAAGGAAAGGAGGAAGACCCAATCAGTAACGATCCTTTTGCTCCGATCGTTGATCCTAATCTACAAAATATAGAGAAGTTATTTAGCCATTATTGTGAGGATTTGATTGCTTTTGGTCATCATCATCCTATTCACAATTTTAAAGGGGAAAAGACGTATTACGTAAATCCTGGTTCATTAGGGTGTAATCATAGACCAACTGCGCCGTTTTCAACCGTTCATATTGAAAATGGAAAAATAGACGTTAGCTTTGAAGAGGTGTCCTACGATAATTCTGATTTTTTTAAATCATATCATCAATTACAAGTGCCAGACCGTGAATTTATTTTGAAGGTGTTTCATGGCAATCAACTATAATGGGAGTGATTGGTTGAGTGGGGTCCTATATTATTTTTTTACTATTATTGCTGATCGTTGTATTAATGGTGAGTAAGGTCGTCAATCAGAGGATACTTAAAAGAAAAATTCACCAAATTAATAGAGATAAGGGTAAAGTTGAATTACTTTTTAGAGAGCCAAATGATTTACCACAACCGCTAAAAAACTATTTGAAATACACAAACTTTCTTAATAAAAAGTATATAGACAAGGTTGAGATCACACAGGGAGGTTTATTCCGAACAAAATTAGATCAAAAGTGGATGCCTATTAAGGCCAAACAGTATATAAATACTTTAACACATTCGTTTATTTGGATTGGAAATGTAAATATGGCAAATGTTCTACCTGTTCAGGCAGTTGATCATTTTATAGAAGGAAAAGGTAGTCTTACTGTCAAACTATTTTCATGGTTAAAAGTGCAGAAAGCGACAGGACAAAAAATTGATCATGGAGAGGAAATGCGCTATTTTACAGAAATGATATGGTACCCTACTAGCTTTCTAAATTCTATTATTAATTGGGAGCTAATAGATTCAACAACCGTTTTAGGGGAATGTAAGTATTTTGAAAATGATGTTCAAGCATACTTTTATTTCAACGAAGACGGAGCGTTAACAAAGATTCATGCTAAAAGGTATCTGAATGAAGACCGATTGTTAGATTGGGAAATCTCTTCTTTTGAATATAAAACGTTTGACGATGTGAAAATTCCCTATAAGGCAAATGTAAGTTGGAAATTAGAAAACGGACGAGAGTTCACCTATTATCAATTGGAAATTTTAAAGATAAAATATGAGTAAGTGGCATTTGTTCATAGTAGGAGAGCGAGTAGTATGAACCCCATATTTGATTTTATATAACCTAAGATTAGAGGACCTCCTCCATGATTGATAATTAAAAAAATCAACAATATATGGAGGTTATATTATGAACAAAGTAAATAAAAGATATGAACAATTGGATAAAGTCTTTGATTTCTTAGAACAAAATCGTTTGTTTAGTGGAACGGTCTTATTGTCTGAGGGAGGAAATTCCTTTTATAAAAGAGCAATTGGTAAAAGGTCATTTCAAGAAAAACAATCGGTCGATTCTATTTTTGAAATCGCGTCCATATCAAAATCGTTCACAGCAACTGCTATAATGCTATTAGCTGATAATGGGTCAATTCGTATTGATGATCCAATAAAGAAGTTTTTTCCTCAACTACCTTATAGAGGTATATCAATTGAAAATCTATTGAATCACACTTCGGGACTAAAAGATTATATGGAATGGTTTGAAAATGAAGAAAACTGGAATCATCACAAAATAGTCAATAATCAGGATGTAGTCAATTTCTTGGAAACTATCCAGCCAAAAGAATTATTTACTGTGAACAAAAAATGGGAGTATTGTAATACAGGGTATGTTTTGCTGGCAGAAACCATTCGACTAGTGTCAAACAAAGAATATGGTGAGTTTTTAAATGAAAATATATTTACACCTTTAAATATGGTGAACACATCAACTTATTCACAGTTTCTAGACGGAAATTTGAAAAGGTTCGCATTGGGGTTTATGTATGATCGGAAAAAGGATATGAATTTTCTTCCAAACGAAATAGACTCACATAAATATGTTTACTTCCTTGATGGTGTGAAAGGCGATGGAGGAATAAAATCAACCGTAGAGGACCTTTTCAAATGGGAAAAATCATTTTACACAAATAAGATCTTGTCAAAAAAGTCGGTAGATTATATGTTAAAGCCTGCTAGAATCAAAAATAAAACAACTGGTTATTGTCCAGGTTTGCATAAAGAATACGGTGGCTATGGATTCGGTTGGGCGCTAGAAGAACATTCTCATTATAAAAAAATCGTATTCCATGACGGATATTGGGCTGGCTATGGGACAGGGTTAATAAGTTATCGAGATTATCACAAATCGATCATTTTATTAGGAAACCTAGACTTTACTAAAGAAGAACTTAATAAAACCTCGCATATTTTAGCGTTAACTCTAGAAAAAATATTTTTTCATGAAGAGGTTAATTTAGAACCTTTTGAACAATTGATCCAGTAATTGATAGGGATAAGAAGGGGGGCGATCCCCTTTTTTTTAGCACAAAGAAATAAAAGAAGTGAAGGAGAATCAGTGGTGAACATTTTAGAGTTAAGGAAAGTGGTTGGAAATGTCCCTTTAACTGTATGTGCAGCAGGAGTACTCATCTTGGATGATCAAAATAGGGTTTTATTAATTAAAAGAGGGGATGACGGAAATTGGTGTATCCCTGGTGGAGTAATGGATACAGGAGAAAGTGTATATGAATCGACTAAAAGAGAAGTCTTTGAGGAAACAAATATGACCTTGAATCAAATGGATCTTTTCAATGTTTACTCTGGGCAGGAACAGCATCATATTTATCCAAATGGCGACGAAGTTTACTTTGTAAATATTGTGTTTATAACAAAATCCTTTAGTGGTATGGTACAAACTGATGGTATAGAAAGCAAAGACTTTCGCTTCTTTGAATTGAAGCAGATACCTCTGGATTTATCACCAACGAATAAACCTTTTTTAGAGGATTTAGGTTTGTATCTTGAGGGGAATTGATCGATGTTCCCGAAAAAATTAGTGACTACTTAGAAGGATTCGGTAAAAGTAATTAATACAAAACTGAATGAAAGAAGGTTTGTGAAGATGAAAAAGATACTAGTTGGATTCATTTTTCTTTTGATCGTTTTTTCTGGATGCGAAATAATGAATGATAAATCGTCCGAAGCTACTTCAAAAGGTATGAATCAAAGTGTAGAAACATTAGAAATGCAATCTGGCAGTTCAACATCTTTAGAAACATCAAAGGAAAAAGTGATTGTTGAGGGTGTCTGGATGGCAATGGGGAAAGAGGATAGGGTAAAGAGCACTTGGTATTTTAATAGAGGACAGTTAGTAGTGAATTATGTGAATGATTTTTTTTATGTGGTCGAAAAAAATATGGATTCTAATGGGTATACGGTTGTTACGATAAAAAATAATAATGAAAAAAAACATGCCTTGTTGTTGAAGGGCAATGGTCCTAACCTTGAAGGTATTACTGTAGAAGATGAAGAATATGACCAATATTTAGCTGATGGTACGGTACCAGATGGACAATTAATCGAATTTAATCTTCTTCAAAATGGATGGGGAAGTATGGAGGAAGCAATTGAATTTTGGGAGAATACATATAAGAATAGTGATAATGAAATCTCTAAAAATATAACATGGGAAAATTATCACCCTGATTTGTGGAGTATAGTTAAGGATGGAACATCAGGAAACACGATCACGTTACACTTTACTAATATTAGTGGAGCTGGTGGTAGCTATGTTCAACTTGTTAAAAATGAGGAGACTACAGTTATCACTGACTTTGGTGGAAATGCTGCGTATCCAAATGATCCTAGCAATAGATATACTGTACAGAATGATGATTATAAAGTGATTAAGGCAGAAGAGTTGTGGAAGAAGGAATAAATATAAATAGGTATTGGGTATAAATGTTACATATAGTAGTAACATAAAACAATCTTAAAACGGTCATGCTATAGTTAAAAGTTAAGTGCGTCACAATGAATTTCAGAAACAAGAATAAACTACGGGTTCCTTAAAGTATCGTCATGGTGCCCACAGTTTCGCATTATAAACGTGTTCGGTTTCTCCCATTTAAAAGTAATTCTTAAATCCATATTAGCACTAATTTCCCAAAGGTCATTGTATCCAGTCATTTTTTTCATTCTTAAGGAAGGATGCGAGAAGTCGGTATCGAACTGAATTAAAGCTTTTTTAATAAGCTTTTGAGATTGAAGGTCTAATTTTTTGTAGTTTTTCTTAAAACGCTTAGATAAAATCAACATTAAATCTATTCCTCTTCGTCTTTCTCATCATCGCTATCTAACCAATCAATAGCATCATGAGCATTTTCAAACACATAAACGTGGCCTTCTTCTATATCCTTTTGAGCTTCTTTATCTTCTTTTTGCCATTTTTCGGTAAAAAACCAAGCTTGATCTTTAGGTATCTGTACCGTAGGAACTAAGGTCATTACCCCGTTATTATCTAATCTTAATTCTAGTGTATCACCCTCGTTGACATCCAATTCTTCCAAGAAAGCTTTCGGTAAAGTAACTTGTCCCCGGTTTCTTAATTTTATATTGGCTTTTTTCACTTCATTTTTCATGTCTTCTAATCCCCTTTCGGATCTTTTTGAAGTAAGTATAAATATCTTTTCTTTTTATTATATAGGAAAGTCAGGGGTCCTTCCTTTTTTATTTACATATTAACACGCTTGTTCGTTTGCCATAATGTTTATCTTTATATGTTACTAATATCGGTAATATTAGTGAGCTTGAATCATTAATACCTAAATAAATTAGCTTTTCGAAATAATAATGGGTAGTCAATAAATATATTTCAAAAAATGGTCAATCTACTGTAATCCATATTTCGATCAAAATCGAAATATTTAGACATTACAATAATACAGCATAGGGGGAGTGATTAGGTGAAACAATTATCAAAAGATATTGAAACAAAAATGATTAACCCAAAAATTTTATATTATGGTACGCCTGTTATTCTACTTACTACATTGCTATTAATGCACTGTCTGATAATTGAATTTTTCTTAAGTGTTAATTTCGGCTTTCTCCAATTAATTCGATCTTAACCACCTGCTTATATTAATAGATTGGATATAAGTGTTAAGTTATGGTGGTTTCAGCGTATCATAAGGAGGAATTTTTGGAAATAAACAAATGGTTGTAGTGTAGCTTTTTTTCTATTAGATTTAAGGGTTTTTTATATAAAAAGGGTTGTAATATTAGTGATTTTTTGGAATGATTGTATTTATATTTATTTGAAATTTCCAACTTTGGAGGCTGAAATGCAAAACATATATTTTTTACACGGCTTTATGGGAACGGCGCAATCACATTTTTCTCACCAAATCGAACACTATCAAAATAAATATGAAATAAACACAATTGATTTACCAGGACATGGTAAGTCTTCAATGGAAGCTTCGGAAAACTATTTTGAACAAGCCATTCAGTATGTAATAAAGAGAATAAAGGAACAAGGACCAGGAGTTAAGGTGCGTCACTAGCGATACATATTGCTATACGAGAACCAGATCTAGTAAAAGGGATTGTACTAACTGGTTATACTCCTTTTATTCCTGAAGAGTTAGAAGAAGTAATGGAAAACCGATATCAATATTTCATGAATATTGAAGAGAATGATCAAGAAATAGCTAACCTTTTTAGGCAACTACATGGTGATAAGTGGAGGGGAACCATGAAAAATGTTCTCCATGAGATGACGTTTCATTATCCTGTTGTTAGTGAGAGGGATATACGAAATTTACAGGTTCCAATGATGCTGGTTAACGGAAGTAATACTTTGCATGAGGTAGAATCCGTTTCTTATGTCAAGAAAATCAACAGCGATATTGAGATAGGACTTGTGCCATATGCCGGTCATACAGCAAATATGGAGCAACCACAACTATACAATCAAATTTTAGATGCTTTTTTAAACAAAATACGAGATTAAGAGAATGGGAGATTAGGATGGGTTAGATAGAGGAGTTACGAAAACTAGTTGAAACGAAACCTTTAAATTTAGAAGGTGTCGCCGTAGCTGTTATCAATGAACAAGGTGAAATTTTATTACAAAAAAGACAGGATGGATTTTTGGGGAGTTCCAAGTGGATTCATTGAATTAGGATAATCAACCAAGGAAGCACGCATAAAAGAAATGCTTGAGGAAACAGGTATTGAAGTAGGTAGGCTTGATTTATTGAATGTGTACTCTATGGAGATGAGTTTTTCCAATTACGGTTGCCCATTTGTCAGAAGAGATTAAAGATGGTCATTTAAAGATGATGGCAATGAAACTTTGTAAGCAAAATTCTTTGATTCTACAAGTCTACCAGACAACCTTAAGCCCCTTATATAAAATATAGTCAAACAATACTTTGCATGATAACCCCCAAAAAACTTTTTGAAGGTAATTGATTGAGAGGACGAAGGAGGAGTGGGTGAATATGACAATGATAAATCGTTTTACTTACAAGTCTAAAAGTGGGAAAACTATTATGGTTAGAGAAGCGAATGAATTAGATGAAGAAAAGTTCCTTGACTATACAACTCAAGCTTTACGAGATGCTCCTTATATGCTGACGACTTTGGAAGATATAGAAAATATGACCGTACAAGAAGGGAGAAGCGTAATAAAAGGAGTGAAAGAACTACCTAACTATGCACTGTTTATTGCGGAGATAGATAACCATATAGTTGGATCAATTGATTTTAAAAACGGGGATAAAGAAAAAATGCGTCATCAAGGTTCTATAGCAATGACGGTACATCCTGACTTTCGAAATGATGGAATAGGTAGAGCACTTCTTGAAACATTACTTGGATGGGCAAAAAATAACACAGCAATTGAAAAAGTCTCCCTTAGAGTAATGGAAAGGAATGTAGGAGCCATTCGTCTATATAAGAAATTCGGTTTTCTTGAAGAAGGAAGAGAAGTAAGGGGGATAAAAGAAAAGGAAGGATATCAAGATTTAATATTAATGGCTATTTTTGTTTAGGTTGTCCAAATTAATTACTCTTATGATTGAAGGAGTTTACTGAAATGAAATTCCTCACAACAGAAAAGATATCAGAGCTTGAGCTTATTAACTATGCGTTGAAGAAAGAAGGGGTGAGAGAACTTTCCCATAAAACGGAGATTAATAAATTAGGAGAAGGGGCATGGCATTACGCCTATTTAATTGAAAAGGAGCAACTTGTTCTTCGAATTCCTAAAAGAACTGCCTACGATCAAGCAGTCGTGTTTAACCGGGAAGAATTGATGGTAGAGTATGCCTCAACAAAAGCGTTTTATCAGCATGCTAACAAAGCTAAAGAAGGCGTATGTCCAACGTATTTTAATTACTTTGTACAAGCAGAATTGACCTATACGATGGAATCTTTTTTGGGGGAATCTATCGCAATCGGAAACCAAACGATCGAACAGTCCAAGTATTATGGAAGAGAGTTAGGAGAGGTATTTCTCGCTCTTGAAAGTCTAGATCCTCCTTTTGAAGGAATAGGTTACTTACAAATGGGGGGGAATGGTGAATTAAAAGGTCAAATTGATATGGATTTGAAAGAGTTCATTCTTCAAGAAACAAAAGATTACGTGAATGAACTGAATTCCTTAATTTCAAGTGATTTCGAATTTGATAAAGAAAAAGTGTTGGAAACAGCCCGGAAAATATTTTTAAGTCGTTCAATAGAAAGTGAAAAAAGGGTATTGACGAATCAAGATACGTCTCCAGAAAATATTATTTTCGCCAAGACAGGAGTCAAGATCATAGATCCTTATCCACTTATATATTCAGGAAGTTCGCTAGCTGCCAATCACGTTTTCAATTACTCTACCTTCTTTCCCACGGCTAATGACACGATTAGGTATGGAAGAGGAAATTATCATTTGTATAAACATCATTTACAAGCCAACGCAGAAGGATTTATTGAAGGCTATACCGATGGCTCTTTACAGAAACGAAGAAATATAAATGCTGAATGTTTTTTTAAACTCGTTTCTATGGCTGATATCCACTACCAATTATTAAATGAAAAGTCCCTCAATCGTGAACAAACCATTCGCTTTGGCACAAAAGAACAAATAGAAAAACGTTTAAAGTTATACCTATATGAACTTGAATGCTTTTCTTTAAGCATGATTTAAAGAATAAATAGGCTAGTTATGAAGAGTGATTTCATATGCGAAAGAAACGGGTGATGTTTATGATAATTAGACAATTGAAACCACAAGATGCGGAAAACTATCTTTACTTAAGACTAGAAGCTTTATTAAATAATCCTGAATCTTTTGCCTCTAGTTATGAAGAGGAAAAGACTCGATCTATCGAAAAATATAAGAAAAGGTTTGAATCCTCTGGTTCTTATACATATGGTGCTTTTCAAAATGATGAATTAATTGGTGTCGTTACTTTAGTGGAAGAAAGAAGTGTAAAACTTAGTCATAGAGCAACGATTGTAGCCATGTATGTTTCTTCATCAAGACGCGGGCTCGGAATAGGAAAGAACTTAATGAAGAGAGCGATTCAAAAAGCACGAGAGTTAGAAAGGATAGAGCAAATATATTTAACGGTTGTTTCTACAAATAATGCTGCTAGAAGCTTATACTCATCTTTAGGTTTTGAGGTTTATGGAATTGACAAGCGGGCATTAAAAGTAAATGGTATCTATTTTGATGAAGAGCTCATGGTTTTATTTTTATAGTACAGTTGATATGCAAAAATCTCTAAAAGTACGTGTTAAAAAAGTAACTTTAAATGAGCAAATTCAGATCAAAAAAAATTCCATTAAATTAAATAGAAAAAGACATGACCACTAACTTGGGTTAAAATTAAAGTTCCAACACCATAACCCTAACCAAGGAGTGTTCATGTCCAATGACTAGATTATCACATCAAGAAAAAATCCACAATATTTTAGAGGAATGGCGTTTACCACTTTATTTTTCCAAGCCGTCTATGAACCATCTTGTTTCTATGATTGATGGGATGCTGAGTTTCGGTTTCACAGGAAAGATATCGCAAATTCATGCGCTAAGCTTTTGTAAAAAACATCGTACAACATTAAGCTATTTTTTAAATAAAGGTGCTTGGGACGAAACCTATTTAAATCAAATTACAAAACAAAAAACCGCCCAAACCATTCACAAAAACGCAAGAAAACAAAAGGAACCTGTATTCCTTCTCTTTGATGACACCATCGGACAAAAGACCAAACCTTCGTCACAGGCTCAGTCTCCTATTGAATCTTGTCAGTACCATTTTTGTCACAAAGAAGGAAAACCTGTTTACGGACATCAAGTCGTTGGAATGATGATGCAAAGCGGGGATTTAGCGTATCCCTATGATTTCGCCCTATATAACCAATCGAAAGAAAAGAGTAAAATTCAAATGGCCGTTGATATGATTGACTCTTATGTAAAGCGAACTGTATCAACCTATATCCTTTGTGATAGTTGGTATACCTCTAAACGTATCATTGAAGCTGGACTAGGGAAAGGAATTCATACGATAGAGCTCTTAGAAGAAGCAATCGCATCTTTTTCCAAAAGGCGAGCGAAAACAAATCAAACAGTTTGTTCCCGATATTTCAATGGAAGAAACCGACCTTGTGACCGTTGGTGATGAAACCTATCGAGTCTATCGTTACGAAGGAAAACTGAATGATTTAGAGCTTTGGTGTTGTATTGCTTTGCTTCAAAGAAGGCGAACCAATGGAGCCTAAAAACGTACATGACTTCCTATGTACAGATATACAGCTATCCACAAAGAAAATCTTAGACTACTACTCCAAACGATGGTCAATTGAAACGTATTTTAAACAAATAAAAGGATCGTTAGGTTTTGATGGATATCAGATTCGCAGTGAAAAAGCGATCTTGAGATATTGGACAATTTTAAACTTCACCTATATTTTCGCAAGCCTTTTAAAAGGCACAAAATTTTGCGAAGCTCTCCATGAAATCAGGAATCAAAAGTTTGGTAGCATCATTAGGTTTGTATATGATCAAGCAACTCAAGGAGAAGAACTTGAAAAGATTAAAAAAGAGCTTTTAGTTGCCTAGGGTACTTGTCATTTCATTTTTACTGGTAATTTTCGTATTGATTTTTGCTCAATTAGAGAAGTAAGGAAAAAAGAGCCGAGAAGAACGAGAGGCCTAGTTAAAGGATCACAGGCTAAGTTCAGCCACGTCGACAGAGCAAAGCCTGCGCTAGCCAGTCCTGGGCATAGTAGGGCTTTTTGAAAAACCTTTAAAAGAAAGGTGGTTGAGAGATGATCCGAATAGCAACAGAATCTGATGCTGAATCGATAATTGAAATAAGGAAGGGCATTATTTTATCAGAAAATACAACTAAATTCTTTTTATCTTCTCCTAACAATATCCCTGTTGATGTGAATAAAGAACAGGAAAAGATTAACACAAGTCAGTCGAAAGGAAACCTTAATATTGTTTTTGAAGTGGATGACCAAGTGATCGGTTTTCTTGTTTTTTATCGTTTTGAACAGGAGCGGCTGCGACATGCAGGAACTCTTGGAATGGGGATAAAAGAGGAATATTGCAACCAAGGTATTGGGACGAAATTAATTCAAGATTTACTAAAGTGGGCCACAAAACAAAACGGCTTGGAAAAAATCTGCTTAGGGGTCGTTTCTGTAAATGAAAGAGCGATGAAGTTGTATAAACGAATGGGCTTTGCAGAAGAAGGAAGACAACGAAATCAAATAAAGTATGAAGATGGTACTTATGCAGATGATCTATTAATGGCGTATTATCTTGGAGATAAAATTTCAACCCGAAACGGGAGGAATTGATTTTGTCTTATCATTATAGAGTAAGAGCAGGAGCGTTCATTATTGAAAATGATTCGATTTTATTAATTGAATTCAACGACGAAAATGGCCTGCATTATAATTTACCAGCAGGTGGGGTTCAACCAAACGAAACGGTTAAAGAAGCCGTTCGAAGAGAAGCGATGGAAGAAGCATCAATAGAAGTAGAAGTGGGTCCATTGGAATTTGTTTATGAATATGTTCCACATTTAAATCATGATAAATTTGGCGATAATCATTCGTTACAGTTGATCTTTGAATGCAGTATAAAAGAAGGGTGTAAACCTCAACTCCCAAAACATCCTGATCCGAATCAAACGGATGTAAGATGGATTAAACTAACGGACTTAAAAGGTATCGTTTTATTTCCTGACATGAGTAAGTATATCTTGAATTACATCGAGAATAAGAGAACTATCGAAATCATTGAGGAGCATTTAATCGAAAATCAAACACTACAAGAAAAATTAAAGGAATTGCCTCCGTTATAACGAAATAAAGTAGATTAAGGATATGAGATCTTTTTAAGGAGGTGTTAATGAAGCTTGAAACTCTTCAGAACATCGGAAGTAAGCTTAGTGATAATCGTTACAGTTATTACTGCCTCTGTCCTCATGTTAAATGAAGATTCAACTTTTATGATTGTTACCCTAGGTATTTATGTTGCTATTGTTTTAACATGGTTTAGAATTTTATCTCAGCGTAAACGAGCAGACAAAACCAATCAAGAAGTAGAGAAATGAGAAAAGGAACCTGTATCAGGCTCCTTTATTAGCAGAAATTATTTGATTCTTTTTTTGTTGTAAAAGCTTACTCGCTAATAAAAGTATGGGGAATCCACTTGAAGAACAAATAGCAAGAACAGAGAAAATCATTTTGCCGCTATGAAATCCTAAAGATTGCATAAGGAAGCCTCCTACTACAGGAGCTAGAACACCACCGATTGTCATGAAACTCATCGCTCCAAAATAAAATCCTTTTCGATCATGAGGAGCAATTTCATCAATTAACACATCCACCATTGAAAACATCATCACTTCGCCAATTGTAAATACAATCATTGATATGAAAAGCATCACTGGATTTGAAAAGAGGCCGAACAACATTAATCCAACACTCACCATTGTGGTTCCGAGCATGACAGATAGAAGAGGAGAAAAATGTTTTCCGATCCTTGTTACGGGAAACTGAACGACAATGACAGTAATCGCATTCGTCACTAGTAAAATGGCAAACAAGGATACGCCATATTCAATGGAAGGTGCATGGGCGAAATATTGTGGCAAAGTTGAATTCATGTGCGAATACCCAAAAATCCCAATGGAACTTCCAATTAAAACGAGTAAAAAAATCGTATCTTGCTTTAGAATGGATAAGGATTGAACGAAAGTGACTTTCTCTTTGGCTTCACTTTCATTATTAATATCCTCGTGGTAATGACTAAAAGTGATTAATAATGATAAAGCATAAAGTGCGTTGATTATGGCGATAAACCAGAAGCCGATTGTTGATTGGGCAGTACTTAATTGTAATCCGATTAAAGGACCAGCGGCAGCTCCTAAATTGATAGCCGTATATCTTAAATTAAATACGAGTAATTTATTCTTCGGTTTCGTGACATCAGATAGAGCGGCTTTAGAAGCAGGTTCAAAAAAGGAAGAGCAAAGACCACTTAGAGAGTTCAAAATAAGAAACATAGGAATGGTGTCTGCTAATGCAAAACCTATGTAAACAAAAGTCCATATAGAAATGGAACTTAACATTACTTTTTTTCGTCCAAACCGGTCCGTTAAATGTCCTCCAATAAATCCACCGAATAAACGAAACAGTGCACTTATGCCAATAACGGCACCTGCTGCTGTAGGGCTTGCTCCTTTAACCGTTGTTAAATAAACCGTTAAAAAGGGAAAAGTCATAAATGTCATCATTCGAACAAATAGTGTACCGATAATAATATTTAGACTAAGAGGGTGGATCGTGAAAATCTTTTTCATAAGAAGAATCCTCGTTTTCATAGAATAGTAGTTTTTGTTTGTATAGTATATAGTATATTCATAACAACATCTGTCGTATTTAATGACAATATGGAGAATGACAATGGCTCACGTTAGAAAAGCGAAAAAAGAAGAGGCAAGTGATTTGAGCTTGCTAGCCCTTGAATCCAAAGCACATTGGAATTATAGTAAAGCGTTCGTTCAAGCTTGTAAAGATGATTTGGAATTGACAGAAGATTATGTTAGTAGTAACGCTGTATAATTTAGTAGAGAATGAACAATCAATCATAGGGTTTTACTCCTTTACAAAAAACGAAAACAGTACTCAATTAGACTACTTTTATGTACATCCCCGCTTC
Organism: Bacillus carboniphilus; assembly: GCF_020524035.2. Classification (NCBI taxonomy): domain Bacteria; kingdom Bacillati; phylum Bacillota; class Bacilli; order Caryophanales; family Bacillaceae; genus Bacillus; species Bacillus carboniphilus. Next base: position 3,079,652 of record NZ_CP129013.1, read on the forward strand.
ATAGGAAAAGGATATGGAAAAGAAATGTGGCTTAACGCAATAGCTACGGCAAAAAAAGAGAGGATAAGCAGCTTCACCATTGATAGTGATCCAAATGCCCAATCTTTTTACAAAAAATGGGTGCAGTTCAAATTGACTTTGTTCCTTCGACCGTGTTTAAAGATCGACAGCTTCCTTTATTAAAATATAATGTGTAGGAATAATTAATAACGACTTAGGAAACCTTAACGTTACGTGTTCAAAAAGCTCGATTAAGCATAAGAACTTCATCATGAAAAAAGAGTCTTTTTGAACATTCGCTCACATATTATTTAATGATAAGGGGTCATACGATGGGGATGTTAGAAGCGAAAAAGGTCAGAGGGATCTTTACGAATGATAAACTCAATATTGAAAAGCTTGCTAAACTGACAAATGAAGAGTTTTCGGAAGAGTTACAAGAGGATTTTAATCGAATGAAGCAAAATGAACAAGTGGCCACTCAATGTGTGAGAAGAAGTGGAGTCAATTCTTTAGGCGATACATATGATTTATACGAAATTAGTATTGGAAATCCGGTATTTAGTCATCATTATACGTTCGTCCCTTCAAAAAACCATTGGTATAAAACCGTTATTAATCAAGACTATTATAAAAATGTAGTAGAACCTTTTTAAAAAAATTTTCAACAAGAAGAATCGTAAACACTTCATCTTGAAGTGTTTTTTATATGATTAAGGGAAAGGGAATTATCACTAAAAAATAGAAACTAAGATTCACAAGGGAGAGGTTACTATGAGAATTAATGATTATGTTTATGAGCAACAACAGTATCTCCATTCTATACCAGAGCCGGCTTTTGAGGAGAAGAATACAGCTACGTATATTGCAGAGCAGTTAAAAGGTTTGGGCTATGAGGTGACGGAACATATTGCAAAAACAGGGGTGACAGGTAAATTAGTCGGGAAGAAAGAGCATCCTTGTGTAGCAATCAGAGCCGACATGGATTGTATTATTCATGAATTATCAAATGAAACATTTTATCGGCATTCTTGTGGTCATGATGCCCATTGTAGCATTGCTTTAGGGATAGCGAAGTTGTTAAAGGACAAAATGGAAGAGCTAGACGGAAGTATTAAGTTTATTTTTCAACCGGCAGAAGAAATCGGTGCAGGAGCAAAGGCGCTTGTCGCAGAAGGAGTCATGGACGATGTCGATTACTTAATTGGCTATCACTTACGAACTGCCTCTGAATGTCCTTATGGAAAAATGTCGCCTGCGCTAATGCATAGTGCTCGCTGCGCAATTACTGGAGAAGTTTTTGGAACAACGGCTCATGGGGGGTCGTCCTCATTTAGGGATTAATGCGATTGATGTATTATCCTCCTTGGTGAATACAGTCAATACGCTTCGTTTCAATCCTAAAAAGGCGACAAACGTAAAGTTCACACAACTAATGTCAGGGAAAGGGTCCGTAAATGTTATTCCTGATTACGGAACCTTTGCGATTGATGTTCGCAGTGATTCCAACAAAGAACTAAAAAAGGTACTTGATAAGATCGAAAAGATGATCAATTATACCGCTGAAATGTATGAAGCAGAAATTAAGTATGACATTAAAGAAGGTGTACCAGCTCCTAATTATGATGAAAGGTTAGTAGAGATAGCGAGTCAATCAATTATCGAGGTTCTCGGTGAAAAAAACCTCGTTGATCCTATTTTTACACCAGGAGGAGAAGATTTTCATCAATATGCAGCACGAACGGGTGTTAACTCTATTTACCTCGCGATTGGAGCAGATGTGTCACCAGGATTACATGATCCAAATATGACCTTTGAAAAAGGTGCTATGATGAATGGAGTCCATGTAGTAACAAAGATGGTGGAAAAATTACTTTCATGAATTTTTTCAATCAGTGGGAAATTAAATTTTCCCACTGAACTCTTTATAGATGAGTGTTAAGTAAATAGATCATTAAGGCAATATTCAATAGAAGAGTAAAAAGAGACTTAGTGTATACTAGTTGGGGTTATTTTGATTAGATTATCTACTTTAAGTTTTGTTCTCCAGAAAAATATAACCTGCCAAAACAGTAACTATGAATATAACCCACCAAAATAACAAATACAAATAACCATAAATAACAATAATAGACCAAGTAGCACCACGTTCAAAGTGACTCAATAAATGTTCTAGTTCATTCCCTTCTGGTCTTCCTATACCAGCTAGCATATTAATAATCGGAACTGTTAATGTGATTAGGATGGCTATAATCGACAAACCATTTATTAGAATGGACATCCCTTTTGGTTTCCTCATTCCAAGGCCAACAAAGGTGGTACCTAATGTCGTTAATAAAAATACATAATATATTACCCAAAACCAAGCAGGAAGAGTTGCCCACATTTTCTCACCCCCTTAACTAAATAAAAGTAACTGAAAATTCTCTTTTTTATATAAAATATTGTAACAGAAATGGATTATATTATATTCATTTTAGAATTGATACAGGTCTGCGAGTTAGTGTTTTTTTGAAACATTGCTTATTTTTTGAAGGTTGTTTGTGATTGTCTCTTTAAACTAGAGAGGATTTACCTCTAGACGAAAAAGATGAATGCATTCAAAGAATCATTTCTGAGAAAAGATTTAATGTGTTTTAAATATGGTAAAAAAGACTTAGGATTGGTGTATATTTGCATTTCTACGTCTCGTAAAGTAATATATAGATTACATAAAGTAAAGTATAGCAGTCTTGGATGGTGAAGGCATGAATAATCGAATAAAGGTTGCAAGAGTTGAAAAGTCTCTCACTCAAGCTGAACTAGCAAAGAAGGTCAATGTAACACGTCAAACAATCGGATTGATTGAAAAGGGAAAATACAATCCAACTCTTCGTCTTTGTCTATCGATTGCAAAAGCGCTAGATAAAACGTTAGATGAATTATTTTGGGAGGATTGATAAATATGAAGAAATCATGGGTTTCAAGGTTCTTGCCAGAGGATGAATACAAAGAAAAAATGATGCTGTATTTTATAGCTGAAGCTTCCTTAATTCTCATGTTGCTATTGATTATTTATGGAATTTTTGATCATTATTTGTTCAATGGAGATCTTCTTGGTGTCCTTGTGGCTATGTTTTCTATCGGGGTTTTTAGTATATATGTCCTCATAAGATACACCTTTTCAGGTGTTGAACATCCTGAAGTGACGAGTGAAAAAGAGTTTTCAAAAAAGAAAAAGATGATTCGAAAGGGCAGTTTAGTTTTCATGTTTGTATTTTTGACTTTTCTATTGTTACAAAAGGGAATTCCCTCTAATCTATTAGAAATTGTTGATTTAATAGGTCCTACGATTATTGCAGGTGTGTTTTGGTTTGTAGTTAGCTATTTCTCACTTAAAGCATCGTTTAAGAAAAATAGAGAATTGTTAGATGAGTAACTCATTTTTCAATTGTTGAATCCAAGAGAGCACTTAATAACGAGGGTCTTTTTGTTCACTCATAAGCTATAATAGTAATGATAAGGAGGTTATTAGTTATGAAAATTCAAAGAACATTACTTCTTGCTTTTATATTTGCCCTCATTGTTGCTATTTTTGCAGTTGTGAACGTAGATGCAGTTGAAGTGAATTATGTGTTCGGTACAGCAGAATGGCCATTAATATTAGTCATACTAGGCAGTGTTTTAATGGGTGGATTGATTGTAGGGGCGGTCGGAATTGTAAGAGTATTTAACTTACAACGAGTAGTCAAACAAAAGGAAAAAGAGATTATGAACTTAAACGCTAAAATTGAAGAATTAGAAAAAGACAGACCTGTTTCCTTAGAAGAACCTATAAAAGAAGAATCTGCTGAAACTTGATAAACCCTCGATTGAGGGCTTTTTTTGTTTAGCGAAAATGTGAGGTAAATCATTGTAGGGTTTTTGAAAATGATGTACGTTTAGTTTGTTCAATGGTGAGCAATAATAAAAAGACATCAGGGGGACATACTCATGAAGAAGAAACAAGTAATTATTCTACCGATTATTGCATTATTAATTATGGGTTCATTATTTTTAGTCAATAAAGCAAACTCTTCTAATGAAAAGGATAATGAGGTTACTGAACAAAGCTCAGAAAATAATTTTATTGATATAGAAAATCAACCTATATTAGGGGAAGAAGATGCGACTGTTACGATTGTGGAATTCGGGGACTTTAAGTGTCCTGATTGTGGTGTGTTCATAAATGACATTTTCCCACAATTAAAAGAGGATTATATAGATACAGGAAAAGTAAACTTTGTTTCCATGCACTTTCCGTTTGTTCATGAAGATTCTACAAGAGCAGCTATTTTTACTGAAGGTGTGTTTCGTGAGTTAGGAAATGATGCGTTTTGGGAGATCAATGAGCAACTATATCAAGTTCATCAAGAAATATATACTGAAGATGATCGTTCAAATGTGCGTGCAGATATTTATACAGAAGAATTTTTAATGTCAATGGCAAACGACTTATTTGGAGATGATGCTAGTGAACTAGATAACATTCTAAGTGATGCGGAGCTAAAAGAAGAAGTCAACCGTGATTTTCAAATAGGGGAATCTTTGGAGGTGAGTAAAGTCCCAACTTTGTTTGTCAATGAAAAAATAATAGTAGAAAAGATTGACTACGAGAGCCTTAAAGAAACGATTGAAAATGAACTAAACAAATAAAAGAAAGACCTCTTCCTATTGGGAAAAGGTCTTTCTTTTGTACTTTTAACAGTTCAACACAACTCTAAACGAGTTCCTAGTAATATAGTAACAATTCCAACAGCTTTCGACAATAAAAATTAAAAATATGTCGAAAGAAAAACTATTTTAAATTATCTGTTAATATAAAGGGGAGAATGATTACTAAAAGTTTAGGGCTTTTTCAAGTTAAGGAGAATAAAAATCTACCTTTATATGTCTGGCTCTTTGATTACTGTCTAGCTTCAACATTCAGGGAATCCGACGCACATGCTTCTAGGATGTTGCTGTATTTAGTAGTTTATCTGCTTTTGGGCTTTTCGTGTTTCCTTTACTTTGCGTCGCTAGACGGGCGCTTGCGCCTTTCTTAATTACATATATTCGTTTAACCTAATTGCCGAGAAGTCGCCCACTTCTAAATGAAGAGAAAGTGGGTGATGAATCGGTTCTTTTTTTGTATAATATTGTTATAGAATGTCAAGGTAGGTGAAAATCGTGACAAAGCTAAACAAGGCGTATAAATTCCGTATCTATCCTACACGTGAACAAGCTTCTCTTATTCGCAGAACCTTTGGTTGTGTGCGTTTTGTGTACAACAAAATGTTAGATGACCGTAAGAAAACCTATGAGAAATATAAGGATGATAAGGAAACCTTGAAAATGCAAAAGTTCCCGACACCTGCCCAGTACAAAAAAGAATTCGAATGGTTGAAGGAAGTTGATTCACTCGCTTTAGCGAATGCACAAATCAATCTTCAAAAAGCGTATCAAAACTTCTTTGCTAAAAAGGCTGACTTTCCTACCTTCAAAAGTCGTAAATCGAGACAATCCTATTCAACAAACGTTGTAAATGGAAATATTGAACTTATAGATGGATTGATCAAACTACCAAAACTGAAATGGATAAAAATCAAACAGCATCGCCCAATACCTGATGGACATAAGATAAAAGCGTGTACGATCTCCATGACCAAAACAGGGAAGTTTTTTGTGTCCATCTTGACTGAATATGAAAAGAAAATTGTAGAACAACCAGCTCATTTATTGATTGGTCTAGACTTTGTGATGAATGGCTTATTTGTCGATAGTGAAACAGGTAAGAAAGCCAATTACCCTCGTTTTTATCGTCAAATGGTAGAGAAGCTAGCCAAAGAAAGCCGCATATTAGCTAGACGAACAAAAGGCTCTTCTCGTTGGCATCAACAGCGCTTAAAAGTAGCGAAAATTCATGATAAAATCGCCAACCAAAGAAAAGACTTTCTTCATAAACAGTCTTATAGACTCGCAAATCAATACGATTGCGTCATTATTGAAGACCTCGATATGAAAGGGATGTCTCAAGCATTGAAGTTTGGTAAAAGTGTAGCTGATAATGCCTGGGGGAGGTTCACATCCTATTTAGAGTACAAGTTAAAAGAACAAGGAAAGAAACTAATCAAGATTGATAAATGGTTTCCTTCTTCAAAAACGTGCTCAAATTGCGGTCAAATCAAGGAAGAATTGCCGCTTTCTGACCGAGTTTTCGATTGTCATTGTGGATTCTCGTCCGATCGAGATTGGAATGCCTCTATCAATATCAAAAACGAGGGTATTCGAAAGCTTACATAAAGGAAACAAGAACTCTTGGTTCACGAGGGATCGCCTAGTCCATTAGAGACCATTAGGTTTCTGTACCTAGGAAGCATCCACCTCTAAGCGCTAGCGTAGGTGGTATGTAGTTCACTATGTTACCAATGTCCATATTTTCTAGTAAACTAAAAGAAATATAAAAAATTATTATAATAGATAGAATAGGGGAGGAATCACTCAATGCAATTAGAAGATATGCATCCATCTTTAGGGAAAGTGATTGAAAATATAGAGAAGGTGATGGTTGGTAAACGCGATGTATCTGTTTTAAGTTTAGTAGCTCTATTAACGAATAGTCATGTTTTACTAGAAGATGTTCCAGGTGTAGGGAAAACGATGATGGTCCGTACTTTAGCAAAATCGGTAGGGATTGATTTTAAGAGAATTCAATTTACTCCTGATTTACTTCCTTCAGATGTAACAGGTGTTTCTATTTATAATCCAAAAACATTACAATTTGAGTTTAGGCCAGGACCTATCATGGGGAATGTTGTATTAGCGGATGAAATAAATCGGACATCGCCAAAAACGCAATCCGCTTTATTAGAGGGAATGGAAGAAGGAAGCGTGACTGTTGAAGGGGAGGCTGTTAGCTTAAACAAACCATTCTTTGTAATGGCGACTCAAAACCCTGTTGATTTTGAAGGGACTTATCCTCTTCCAGAGGCACAGTTGGACCGCTTTTTATTCAAATTGAGAATGGGTTATCCATCTTTTAACGACGAAATGGAAGTCTTATCAAAAGCCCAGGCTAACAAACCGATTGAAGAAGTAGAGCCTGTCATGTTAAAGGAAGAGTTATTACATTTACAGCAAGAAATCCACCAAGTATATGTTGATGATTCGATAAAGGAATACATCGTTGATATGGTCAATCGTACGAGAAAACATCCAAGCGTCTATTTAGGAGCAAGCCCTAGGGGTGCCATTGCTTTAATGAAAGCAGCGCAGGCCTATGCATTCTTATTTAATCGAGATTATGTGATTCCGGATGATATCCAATATTTAGCACCTTTCGCTTTGGCTCATCGAATCATTTTAAAATCTGAAGCGCGCTTTGAAGGCAAATCCTCAGAAATGCTTGTAAAGGAACTCATTCAGAAATGTCCTGTTCCTGTACAAAGGACGTTAAATAAAATATGAAAAAATCGCAAAAGCCATTGAAGATACTATTGGTATTCGTGTTACTAATCACTACTTTTGTGTATGCGATGTTTCAAGGTGGGTTTGTTAGTTGGTTTTTATTTTATAGCTTTTTACCATTTGGTTTGTATTCGGTTTTAATCATGATTTATCCGATTCATCATTTTCATGTGACTCGTCAAATCAATCAAGATGAATTTGCTGTCGGTCAAAAGTTTATTGCTCATGTACGTCTTGAAAGGAAATTCCCTTTTCCTTTGTTTTTTCTGATCTTAGAAGACGTTTTGCCAGAAAGTTTAATGAAAAAACAAAAAATCCATACAAGTAAAATCGTATTTCCTTGGTTTAAAAGAGTGATCTCCTATCAGTATGAGCTTGACTCTATGCCAAGAGGGGATCATCATCTTAGTGTGATCAGGGTGAAAACAGGGGATTTTTTAGGATTAATTGAGAAAGAAAAAACGTATCAAGTTGATGATCGGTTTCTTGTGTACCCTCAATTTGTTTCCCTTGCCTATAAGCAACAAGATCGGGCGTTAGAAAAAGGAGATACAGCGGCAAAAGGTCAATTTATTAAAGATACAACAATTGCTATAGGCGTTAGAGAATATCAACCTGGTGACAGAGTTGCTTGGATTGATTGGAAATCCTCTGCTCGAAAAGATTCCTTAATGACAAAAGAATTTGAGCAGCTTCATAGTCATGATGTGGTTGTTATGATGGATCGTTCAACAACACCTGCATTTGAGCCATTAGTTACGTTTACGGCATCTTTAACAAGGTCAATTATAAAAAGCGGTACAAAGATGGCCTTTCTTTCAAAAGGGAAAACTGACTTTCGGTTACCCTTAAAATCGAGTAACGAACAGCTTCATAAAGTGTTTTATCATCTTGCAAAAGTTAATTGTGATGCACAGTATCCTTTCGCTCAAATCATCCAATCTGAAATTGGAAAATGGAATAAGCATTACCTTATCATGATAATTACGAGTCAACTAACAGATGAAGTTGTTCATGTGTTAAGTAAAAACACGAAGAGTCAACCGATTATTTGGTTAGTAAAGGACGCACCACTTTCAAAAGAGGATACTTTAAGGATCGAACAATTGAAGAGAAGGTCCATTATCGTAAGAGTTGTTTATGAAGGAAGGTATGAAGAAGCGTTTTCAGAGGTGAATGCGATATGAAAAAACAAAACGTTCAATTTATCATTTTATATTCTTTTGCCTTCCTTTTATTATGGGAATGGTTGAGGCCCCTAGAGAGTATTACTGAAACAAGACATACGTTTCTTTTTGTCATTTTTTTAGGGTTGCAGTTTTTATTTGTTTACTTAAAGCCAAAATGGTATATCAGTCTTTCCGTAAATGTTGGCTTTATGTTCGTAGTGCTTCAAATGTTGTTTTATGAAGGTGCGTTTTTAGGACTTGAATGGATCGCGCTGTTTATTCAAGATGTGTTCAGTAACTTGATGTACATTGTTCAGTTTGATTTTTATAGCTTGACGAATTCTTTTCGCACCTTGTTGTTTTTTATTCTTTTATGGTTGCTTGTGTATCTCGTGCATTATTGGCTCATTCAAAAACAACGAATTATGTTTTTTGTTTTCCTGACGTTTATATATGTAACGGTGCTAGATACATTTACTCCATTTAGTGGAAAAACTTCAATCGTTCGCATGGTGGTTATCGGGTTTGCGATGCTCAGCTTTGTTTTTTTTCAACGACTTCAACAGAAAGAAATGCTAGAACGGCATTTTTACCTAAAGTGGATGATCCCCCTTGTCGTTTTAATTGGGACTTCAACGACGGTAGGAATGCTCGCTCCAAAAGCTGAACCGATTTGGCCAGACCCCGTCGCCTTTATTCAAACGTATGGAGAGAACGGGAACGGTGGTGTCAAAAAAATCGGGTATAGTCCGGATGACAGTCAGCTTGGTGGCCCCTTTGTCAAAGATGATACAGAAGTGTTTACGGTGATTGATTCTGAGGAACATTATTGGAAAATTGAATCGAAATACGTTTACACTGGAAAAGGATGGACAGGTGATGAAGAAAGGTCAATACCTGAGCTCACTTTTACAGAGGAAGAGTTCCGTTTACCCAATATAAATAATGTTTTTGTATCCACTACTTCACATCAAGCGGAAATGAAGGTGAATGAATCTTACCCTTATAACCATATTCCTTATCCAATCTATTTAACGTCTATAGAGAGTGATGCAGATTATTATGAAATGGGAGTATTAAAGGAATATTACGAATATGTAAGAGTGGATGATCAAAAAGTAACTGAGTTTCAATTGTCATATGAATATCCAAAATTTAACCGAAAGTATTTAGAGGCGGTGACAGGTGAATACGAAGGGACAGAAGTAGACTACTTACAATTGCCATTGTCGTTACCCGAAAGAGTTGTTGACTTAGCTGAGGAATTAACGAAAAATGAAGACAACTGGTATGATAAAGTTCGAGCAATTGAACAGTATCTTTCTTCTAGTGAATTTGAATACAATATAGAGGATGTAGCCATTCCTTCAGAAGATCAAGATTATGTTGACCAATTTCTCTTTGACACGAAAAAAGGTTATTGTGATAATTTTTCCTCTTCTATGGTCGTTTTGTTAAGATCAATTGGTATTCCAGCTAGATGGACAAAAGGTTACACGAGTGGTGAAATTGTTGAGGTTTTAGGAGATGGAACAAACAAGTATCAGGTCACCAATAATAATGCTCATTCATGGGTAGAAGTGTATTTCCCTGACGTAGGGTGGGTCCCTTTTGAACCGACAAAAACGTTTTCTGATCCTATACAATTTGCTTATGATATTGAAGAGACCGAATCGACCGTCCAAACGGATGATTCTGAAACTGAGAATACACCAGAAAAGCCAGATCCATTGGAGAAAGATCTTATGGAGGAAACCTCATCATCTAGTTCTACAGGCTCTAAAGAAAATTCTTTTGAGAAAATGTCCAACTGGTTGATTCAAGAGAAAAATGGAATATGGGTTTCTATTGTAATCATCTTAATCGGTTGTTTTGTCTATTGGACCCGGTATAAATGGTATCAGGTCATTGTTCTCTATAAATATCGCTTTAGCGGAAGTGATTCAGCCTTCTTTAAAGCTTATGCTTCTCTTTTAAAACACTATAGTCATCTAGGTTTGCCAAAGAAAGAAGGGCAAACATTAAGAGACTATGCAAAGTATATCGATGAGTTTTACGAGACCCATGATATGAGAAAGTTAACGAATAGCTATGAAAAAGTACTCTATCGAAATGAAAGTGCGAAAGAACAGTGGGAGAAGTCGAAAGAATTATGGGAAAATTTAATTAAAAAGAAACTATCTTGACCATTACTAGGAACATTGATATGATAGTGAAAATTTAAGATGAAATTGCTCGAATAACCTTCATATATCTTCGAAAATATGGTTCGAAAGTCTCTACCGGGTTACCGTAAATAACCTGACTATGAAGGGCAGTTGGATTGATTTATTCTATCTAGAAGTCTGCCTTTCTACGTGTTTAGTTGATTGGTTGACTTCTTTTTTGCATTTTACTTACAGAAAAATGAGGTGGAGAGATGCTAGAGATTGAAGAAAAGATTCTAGTCCTTGATTTTGGTAGTCAATATAATCAATTAATTACAAGAAGGATTCGTGAGCTTGGCGTTTATAGTGAATTGCGTTCTCACAGGTTAACAGCAGAGGAAATAAAAGAATTTAATCCAACTGGAATTATATTATCAGGTGGACCGAATAGTGTATACGATGAGAAAGCTTTTCGATGTGATGAGAAGATATTTGATTTAGGTATACCGATATTAGGAATTTGTTATGGCATGCAGCTTATGACTCACTTGCTTGGAGGAGAAGTAAAGCGTGCAACTCATCGTGAGTATGGAAAGGCGAAGATTTCCGCTAAACAATCGACCTTATTCAAAGAACTTCCAGAAGAGCAAATCGTTTGGATGAGTCACGGGGACCTTGTTTCTTCCATACCAGAAGGGTTTGTAACGGACGCTACAAGCCCAGGATGTCCTTATGCGGCGATCAGTAATGGTGAATCCCAATTTTATGGAGTGCAATTTCACCCTGAAGTGCGCCACTCCGAATATGGAAATGATCTATTGAAAAACTTTGTCTTTTCGATTTGTGGCTGTCACCAAACATGGACGATGGAAAACTTTATTGATCTAGAGTCGCAAAAAAATTCAGGACTTAGTAGGGGACAAAAAAGTTCTTTGTGCCTTGAGTGGTGGAGTGGACTCCTCAGTTGTCGCTGTTCTCATCCATAAAGCGATTGGCGATCAACTAACGTGTGTTTTTGTTGATCATGGGTTGCTTCGAAAAGGGGAGGCAGACAGTGTCATGAAAACCTTTAAAGAAGGATTTCATATGAACGTCATTAAAGTTGATGCAAAAGATCGTTTTCTATCTAAATTAACAGGCGTGTCTGATCCTGAAGAAAAGCGAAAGATCATTGGGAACGAGTTCGTTTATGTTTTTGATGATGAAGCTTCTAGACTTGAAGGAATTGACTATTTAGCCCAAGGAACTTTATATACGGATATCATTGAAAGTGGTACAGATACCGCGCAAACGATAAAGTCACATCATAATGTTGGTGGACTTCCTGAGGATATGAAATTTACGTTAATTGAACCCTTAAATACACTGTTTAAAGATGAGGTTCGCGCTTTAGGTTCTGAGTTGGGTATTCCAGATGAGATTGTTTGGCGACAACCTTTCCCGGGTCCTGGTTTAGGCATTCGCGTATTAGGAGAAGTATCGGAAGAAAAGCTAGAGATTGTTCGTGAATCAGACGCGATCTTACGAGAAGAAATCAAAAATGCAGGACTTGATCGTGATATTTGGCAGTACTTTACCGTTCTTCCTGACATCAGAAGTGTTGGAGTAATGGGGGATGCGAGAACTTATGACTATACGATTGGAATTCGTGCTGTCACGTCGATTGATGGAATGACATCAGATTGGGCGCGCATTCCTTGGGATGTCCTTCAAGTAATTTCTACTAGAATCGTCAATGAAGTTTCTCATATTAATCGCGTAGTTTACGATATTACTAGTAAACCACCTGCGACGATAGAGTGGGAATAATACGAATGATCAATAATAATTATGAAAAAGTGTTCGTATTTCGGTTGACTAAAGGCGTGTGGATTGATAGAATTTCTAGTATATTAAAACTAAATAAGAATAATCAATCGTATAAAATCAGGAATAGGGCCTGAAAGTTTCTACCAAGCTACCGTAAATAGCTTGACTACGAGGTATGATAAACATATTTAACAATTTGTCCTTATATGTTCATTTCTATTTGTTAAGTCTACCTTGTGTCAAGCGCTCCTGTAATGGGGCGCTTTTTCTATCTTGTAAATGAACCTGCAAATATAAGGAGGAAGAATGATGAAGAAGTTTTTTCATTTTGAAGAACTTGGAACAAATTATCAGAGAGAAATCATTGGTGGATTAACAACGTTTTTATCCATGGCCTATATTTTATTTGTCAATCCTTTCACTCTATCATTAGGCGATGTTTCAGATATTCCAGAGGCGATGAGAATGAATCAAGGAGCAGTTTTTACTGCAACGGCTATAGCGGCCGCCTTTGGAACATTAATTATGGGGTTGTTAGCTAAATACCCGATTGCTTTAGCGCCAGGAATGGGTCTCAACGCCTTTTTTGCTTACACCGTTGTGTTAACCTATGGAATTCCGTGGGAAACTGCACTAGCAGGTGTACTTGTATCAGGACTTATTTTTATCGTATTAACGGTTTTAGGATTAAGAGAAAAAGTAATTAATGCAATACCGGCAGATTTAAAGTATGCGGTTGGTGCAGGAATTGGTTTATTTATTGCCTTCATTGGTTTGCAAAGTGCAGGGATTATTGTCAATAATGAAGCGGTGTTAGTTGGATTAGGAGATTTTACGAACGGAAACACGCTTCTGGCCATTTTTGGTGTGTTTGTGATGATCGTATTGTTAACTAGAGGAGTAAAAGGCGGCATCTTTTACGGAATGCTAGCAACAGCCTTAGTGGGTGTATTTGTAGGATTAATTGATAGACCGACACAAGTTGTTGGTTCAGTCCCTAGCTTATCACCAACTTTCGGAGTAGCCATTGGAAATTTAGATCAAATTTTCACTGTTGAAATGTTCGTGGTTATATTAACTTTCTTGTTTGTTGACTTTTTTTGATACAGCTGGGACACTACTCGCAGTTACTGGACAAGCCAACTTGTTAAAAGATAATAAGCTTCCTAGAGCAGGGAAAGCGTTGTTTGCAGATTCTTGTGCAACAGTAGTTGGGGCAATCTTAGGTACGTCAACTACTACTTCCTATATTGAATCTTCAGCAGGAATTGCTGCAGGAGCAAGGTCCGGCTTTGCATCCGTTGTTACATCCGTATTATTTATTTTAGCTTTATTCTTCTCACCGTTATTAGGGGTGATTACACCTGCAGTTACGGCTCCAGCTTTGATTATCGTTGGTATTTTAATGGTTTCATCGCTAGGAAAGATCGATTGGAATCGATTTGAAATTGCTGTACCGGCCTTTTTGACGATTATTGCAATGCCGCTGACTTATAGCATTGCAACAGGAATTGCCATCGGGTTCATTTTTTATCCGATTACAATGATTTTAAAAGGACAAATTAAAAACATTCACCCAGTGATGTATGGGATGTTTGCCTTGTTTATTTGTTATTTTGTGTTCTTATAATAGAAAGAGGCGCCGATAAGGGCGTCTTTTTTGCAGAGTAAGAATGTATATAAATAGGTCCTTATTTAGCTTGCGGTTTTAATTCTTGTCTAGCTCCATTGCCTAGCAACTCCGACGCACACGATGTGCTAGCATAGGCGTTAACTCGCGCGACGTGGTTGTTCTTAGCCTGCGTTCCTTTAAGCAGTCGCTTCGTTCTTCTCGGCTCTTTTTCCCCTACTTTTTGAACACGCACTAAAAGTTTAACAGAAATGGATGTGAATGATGTGGATTTAGATTATAATCACTAGAAAGAAGAACCCGTTTTTTTTAAAAAAATCAGAAGTAATTGAGAAGATGGAGAGATAAATATGTTAAGTTATAAAAATTCAACAAAAATTATTGAGGAAAGTGGAGTAGACACGGCCATTATTTCTGTAGGTGCTACCGAACAGTTTGGTCCATACTTACCGATGCATTTGGATACATTGATAGCTGAAAAGTTCGCAGAAGCATTTGGGGATGTATTAAATGCTTATGTATTGCCAACTTTACCTTTTAACACTTCGGAAGAGCATGCAAGCTATAAAGGAACTATTACGGTAAGTCCTAATGTGTTAACTGGTATGTTGGAAGAAATGATCGTGAATCTATCAAAGCAAGGTTTTAAGAAATTCGTTTTATGTAATGGACATGGAGGAGCATATTGGGAGGCTGCATTTGTTAAACACTTGAACTACAAATACCCGGAAATGATCTTAATAACTGGACATCGTCATCAAGCATGGGAAGATGCTTTGAAAGAAACGGGGATTGAAGGGCTAAAAGAGAGGCATGCAGGTTTTTTATCCGTTTGTACTGCAATGTGGTTGTGTCCTGAATTAGTCAATGTTGCTTCAATGGGCTCTGATATACCAATAGAAAATAATAGATTTGCAGATTATGTTTCTTGGGATAGGCTAACAAAAGATGGTTGTTGGGGTAAGTTTGAAAAGGGTGTGTATACAGAAGAACAACTAGCTATGATTGGAAAAACATTTTGGACTTCGTTCATCGAAAAAAGAAGTGAGAGGTTGAAAGAGACTCTTGAAAATGCGTATCAAATAAAAATGTGTTGAATTGGTACGCTGGATACTCAGGGGGAATCGTTA